>JAEEJA010000075.1 GCA_016281605.1 Lachnospiraceae bacterium | reverse complement strand
GTTTCGTATTTCCGAAGCGACACTAATAACAGTTGCTGTACTAGGCGGTTCACCGGGTGCGTTTCTAGGCATGAAAGCATTTCATCATAAGACAAAGAAGAAAAAGTTCACCGTAACTGTGCCTCTGTTCGCTGTATTATTAGTGATTTGCAGTGTCTATTTACTATATCAGAACTATCATATTGTAGTTACTGAATATGAATATGAAGCTGATACCCAGATGAAGATAGTTCAGATATCAGATTTGCATAACCGGTTGTTTGGCTTAAAACAAAAAACTCTTTTGAATAGGATTAAACAGTGTGAACCGGATATTATAGCAGTAACTGGTGATGTCGTTGATTATAATTTTACCTGTTATCAGTTTGCAAAAGACTTTTTTAAAGGAGCGGTTGATATTGCGCCTGTATATTATGTTACCGGTAATCATGAAATGTGGCTGGACAAAGCTGAATATACAGATTTTGTTTCTGAAATAGAAAGCTACGGAGTTCATTTTATGGATGGTAAGACTGAGAAACTTGATGATGTGATAATTGCGGGAGCTGCTAACAACTCTAATGTTACGGATTACAACTGGGTAAATGACAGTCGCTTAAAAATATTGCTTTCACATGAACCGGAAAAATATGAACAATATAAAAGCACTGGTGCTGATATAGTTTTAACCGGGCATATTCATGGTGGACAGATAATCATTCCTGAAAAAGGCGGTCTGTTGTCACCTGATATGGTATTCTTTCCGGATATGTATGAGGGAGAGCATCAATTCGGAGATATGACCATGTATCTAAGTAGAGGTCTGGGTAATAGCATTTTCCCAATAAGAATCAATAATTACCCTGAGATTGTACTAATTAAGATAAAAAAAAGATAGGATAATTTCCACTTTACATATCCCCAATTGTTTTGTAAAATATAAATATCTAAAAGCGGGACAAAAAGATAACGAAATTTAAAAGATATTAAAATCAATATATAAGCGATTATTTCGTATAGAAAACGTTTATAAAAGATTAAAAAACCATACAAAGGGGGAAAAAGACATGTTACATTCTTTTACTCGAAATCATAACGATTTATCAACAGAGGCAGGTTTTCAGTTTGAATTTTTCTGTGATTGTTGTGGAAATGGATTTAGAAGCACATTCGTAGAATCCAGCACATTTGAACAAAAGAAAAAATCTGAGAGAACAGGTGGATTTGCAGCTTCTCTAGGAGGGTTGCTCGGAGGAAAAGCCAGTGATCTTGGATGGGCTTTAGAGCGTGGAAGCAGCATATTGGGAGACAGATTCGCCGGTGATTCTCCTGCATGGAGAAAAGAGCAGGAAAAGGCATTTGATGAGGCTCAAGAAGAGGTACGTCCTAATTTTAGAAAGTGCCCTGCATGTAATAAGTGGGTTTGCCCTGATTGCTGGAATGAAGATGAAGGTCTTTGTACTGATTGTGCACCTCGTGAGGCTAGTTATGTTGCTCAGGCTCGTAATCAGGCTATGAGACGAAATATAGACGAAGCCGCTGAAGAGGCAACTGTATGGCAAGGGAAAATAGAAACCAGAACTACTGTATGTCCGAAGTGTGGAAAGCCTTCCGGTAATGGAAAGTTCTGTAACAATTGTGGAGCGCCACTTGGCACACAACGTTGTCCAAACTGCGGAGCAGAGGTTGCTCTCGGACTTAAGTTCTGCGGCGAATGTGGTTCCTCCATGCAAAAAAGCGGAAAGTGCCCAAGCTGCGGATTTGAAAATGAGCCGGGCATGAAATTCTGCGGTAATTGCGGCGGTAAACTCTGATGAAGTATAGTGGCAGGGCACTGGGAAAGGATCAGCAATTATCCATAGAAACCGAGGGCCTTCGTATAGGTAGCATGTTTTATGATTTTGCTGATTTTTCTTATATTAAGCCGATAAATCATAAAGTAATAATAGATTTTAAAAATCAGGAACAATTGGAAATATCCATGTTGGGTTTTTCTTTTGATGGATTTTGGGAAGAACTGTCATCCTTTTATGCTAATAGAAATCTCGAAGCTCTTTTTGTGGATGAAAAAGTTATTATGAGATGTGAAGGAGAGTACTCACTTCCCGATGAAAGTGGAAGGGGCATCATAGACCTGTATCCAGATTCAGTATGTATCCTTCCACCCAGCAGTAAGGCTGTAAGAATTCCGCTTTGCTTTACCGATAGCATAAGTCTTGATGGATATGAGCTAAAATTTAGTATGAATTCAGGTAATTACTATATGGTTGGTAAGATGGGATATGATACAAAGCCATTTGCTCAAAGAGCAGAGCAAAGTGCAGCACTTGTTAAGAAAGAAAGAGAAAAGGCTATGAGTGCATTTAAAATCAAATCTCCTTATACAGATAAGGGGATGTTTCGTACCAAACAGAGTGATTATTATTGGAATGCAGCTCTAGGTGAAGGGGTATGTGCCTTGGAATTCTTTACTGATGAGGATACAGCTACATATCTTTATAGATTTAATGAAACAAAGGATACATTTTTAATGCATCTTAGAGAAGCTACAGAGGCAATGGGTATACATAGAGAAATAATATACTTATCCGATGATAAAATCAATGAAAAGCCTCTCTACCGTATGGCGGTGGAAAGGTCTGAATCTGTGCGCTTTCTTCGAGAACGATTATGTCAAAGATTAATACATAATCAAAACCATGAGAAAAATCTTATAGAATTTTTAGAAGAATAATTAAAACAAAGAACATTATATAAAGGAGACATAATATGGGAAAATACTATCAAGTATCAACTTTACAGGCACTGGCGCTTGGTTTTTCAAAATCAGTGATTACTGTGGAGCGACTGCTAAAGCATGGAGATGTGGGACTTGGAACTTTCGAAGATGTAGATGGGGAGATGATAGTATTGGATGGAAAATGTTATCGTGCAAAGAATAATGGAGATACAGTTTTGGCAGAACCGGAAAGAGGCGTTCCATTTGCAAGTGTATGTCACTTTCAACCCCAGAGATTTGAGGATGTCCCGGAAACTGATACTATAGAGCAATTAAAGCAGTGGCTTACATCTCGCATAGAAGAGGAATTTGGTCTTAATTCCATGTATGCAGTACGAATTGATGGAGAATTTCCGAAAGTAGATGCAAGGTCGGAATCAGGGACGAAGGCGCATCATATTACATTAAAAGATGCACTGAGTGTTACACAGAAAGCATTTGTTTTTGATAATATAAAAGGATCTTTAGTATGTGTATATTATCCGGATTATATGGATGGAATTAATGCTGCCGGATGGCATTTGCATTTCCTATCAGAAGATAAAAGGTGCGGAGGTCACGTGTTTGATATAAGTTTAAAAGAGGGTAAAGCTTCATTTTGTAAAATAACAAATGTAGAGATTAAAATCCCGGATTCTCCTGCCTTTGATACCTATGCTCTTAAGGGGGCTTCTCAGGAAGAAATAAAGAGCGTGGAACAAGGGAAAAAATAATAATGTAAAACTTCCGAGCAATTATGTTTATTCATAGTTGCTCTTTTTAATTGGCCTGACTTTGCTTTTGCAATTTTTGACATATTCCGATAAAAATGGTAATATATAGGACGAGTGTTTTTTTATTCAGTATACATTTACTGGTACTATGGATAGGTATTTGAAAGGGGATAAGTACATGGCAGGAAAAGCACCTAATAAACCTACGGAGGTTTCACAGGGGTTTAAGCTAAAAGGTCCTTTAAATAATTATTTTCTGTGGCCTTTGGTATTTATGGTCTTATTTGTAGGGTTAACTATATATGGATATACAAAAGATGTAATTATCGGTAATTATTGTATGGCTGCAACTATTATTTCAGGTGTATTTTCTTTGTATCTGATTTTTATTTCCAGAAGAAGAATATACGGCGAATTGGTTAGATTTGCCCAGGATTTTGGTGATTATCAGAGAGATATCATAGATGATATGAATCTGCCTTTTGCAATTCTTAGTGACGATGGACACATGCTCTGGAGTAATGCCGAGTTTTTAAAGATAATTGTCAACAAAAAGGCAGCAAAGAGAAATATATCCAATATTTTTCCGGATATTCTTCCTGATAGATTTCCGGGAATCGGTAAGGATGCTGAGTTTAATGAAACTATAGGCGATAAGATTTACAGGGTGGTTTTAAGAAGAACTCTTCTGAATTCCAAAGAAAATGATAATGAGCATGCCCTTCCTTTTGACAGAATAGCAGCGGTTGATTCTGCTATACTCATATCTCTCTATGATGAAACAAAGATAGCAGAGCTTACTCGCATGACCGTTGAGGAGAATCTGCTTGTAGGGCTTCTTTATATCGACAACTATGAAGAGACATTTTCGGAAAATGATGACGTAACACAGACATTGAGTCTTGCTATTACTGAGCGTAGGATTAATTCCTTTATGTCCGGTATAGATGCTATATGCAAAAAATTCGAAAAGGACAAGTATCTCTTTGTTTTTAGGGAAAAGTTCTTAGATGAAATAAAAGAAAAGAATTTCTCTGTTTTGGAGGATGTAAGAACCACCATTAACAATAATCAGACTACTTGTACCATAAGTATAGGTATTGGTACCGGCTCCGATTCATTTAACGGAAGATTTAACAAAGCCAGAGCAGCCATAGACCTTGCCCTTGGGCGCGGTGGTAATCAGGCTGTTATAAAGAATGACGACAGCGAAGAGTTCTTTGGAGGTAAAGAGGTTAAGATAGAGAGGACCACTCGTGTAAAGGCACGTATGAAGGCCTATGCCCTAAAGGAAATCATGGAGAACAAGGAAAGAGTTGTAATCATGGGTCATCAGATGGGTGATCTCGACTCATTTGGCTCCTGTGTAGGTATCTATAAGATTGCTAAAACCCTTGGTAAAAAGGCTTATATCGTGCTTGGAGAGTGCTCTGAAACGGTATATCCTATTCGTGATTCATTCGCAGGTAATAAATATGATAATGATATGATAATTGACAACGAACAGGCAGTAAATCTGGTTGATGAAAATACAGTCCTTGTAGTTGTGGATGTTAATAAAGCTGACAGAACGCAGTGCCCTGAGCTTTTAGAGCAGACCTCGTCCATCGTTGTTATCGACCATCATAGACAGGCAGGCAATGCTATAAGTAATGCAATTCTTTTCTATATAGAGCCTTACGCTTCATCTGCCTGCGAGATGATTTCTGAGATTACTCAGTACATTGACGGAGCTGACAAGCTTACTGTAGAGGAAGCCAATGCTCTGTATGCAGGTATTATGATTGATACGAACTATTTCACATCCAAGTGTGGTGTAAGAACATTTGAAACCATGGCTTACCTAAAGAGAAATGGTGCTGACATGGTTAAGGTAAGAAAGATGTTCCGTGAAGATATAGAAGAGTATCGTACAAAAGCACAGATTATAGCAAATACAGAGCTTTACAAGGATGGATATGCTATTACTGTTTCAAATCCTCAAAAATCTAAGGATCCGACTGTGCTTGGAGCTAAAGTTGCAAACGACCTTCTTAATATAGATAAGGTAAAGGCTTCCTTTGTACTTACGCCTTATAACGGGCAGGTATTTATATCTGCCAGGTCTATGGATGATGTAAATGTACAGGTTCTTATGGAGCGTATGGGTGGTGGCGGTCACCTTACAATGGCCGGCGCACAGCTTGAGGGAGAAAATGTAGAAGAAGCGAAAAAATCTCTTAAGGAAGTAATAGATGCCCAGATACAAAAAGAGGAAATCGCTAAGGAGAAGATAGCAAAGTCAAATAATTAAATTGGAGGAAAAATAAGTGGAAGTTATACTTTTAGAAGATATAAAATCTCTTGGAAAAAAGGGTGATAAGGTAACTGTAAAGGAAGGTTATGGTAGAAATTTTCTTATAAAAAACAAAAAAGCAGTTCTTGCAAATGCCAAAAATCTTAATGATCTTAAGCTTTCTAAGCAGCATGAAGAAAAGCTTGCTAAAGAGAAATTAGAAGCCGCAGAAGCATTAAGAGATGAGCTTGTTGATAAGAAAATACTAATGTCCATAAAGACAGGTTCCGGCGGAAGAAGCTTTGGAGCAATCTCTACAAAGGAAATTGCATCTGAGCTTAAAAAGCAATATGGAAAAGACATAGATAAAAAGAAGATGAGCTTAAAGGATCCTATAAAGGCTCCGGGAGTATATGATATTAAGATAAAGCTTCACCCGGAGGTAACACTTGTGATGAAGGTAGATGTTAAGGAGGCGTAGTTTTTTTAATGGATGATGTAAAAGTAGCCATGACTCCGCCCCATGACTTAAATGCTGAGATAGCTGTGCTTGGATCCATGCTTATGGATAGTGAGTGTATACCCAATGTTTCTGAGCTTATCTGTAAAGAGGATTTTTATTCTCCGCCATATGCAGCTGTTTTTGAAGTTTTGACCGATATGTATAAGAGTCGTATACAGATTGATCCTGTGACCCTTGTGGATAAACTTAAGGAGAGAGATATACCACCTGAGTACAGGAATACTGATTTTATAACCAGTCTTTATAACAGTGTTCCCATGTCTTCCAATGCGCAAAACTATGCTTCCATAGTATTTGAAAAAGCTCAGGCCAGGAGACTTATACAGGCGTCACAGCATATAATAAAAACCTGCTATGCCGGACATATGCCTCTCGAAGATATGCTTGATGAGTCGGAAAAGAAGATATTTGAGATTACCCAAAAAAGAGTTGGAAGTAATTTTGATAATATAAGTGATATCATGCTCAGAACCGTTGATTCCATAGAAGCGGCTTATAAGAGCGAAGGCAAGATTACAGGTATTCCCACAGGTTTTGTGGATCTCGATACCAAGCTTCAGGGATTTCACAAATCTGATTTTATCCTTGTAGCAGCCCGTCCGGCTATGGGTAAGACTGCATTTGTCCTGAATATAGCTGAGCACATGGTTCTTCGAGAAAAGAAAAATGTAGCTCTTTTCAGTCTCGAGATGAGCTGTGAACAGCTTGCAAAGAGACTAATAGCTATGCAGGCTAACGTAGATGCCCAGAAAATCGGAAAAGGAGATTTATCTGCGGATGATTGGAAAAAGGTAATTGACGGTGTAAACAGCTTAGGAGCATCGAATCTGTTTGTATGCGATAAGTCAGGTATAACTCTTTCGGAAATAAGATCTAAGTGTAGAAAACTTCAGATAGAGAGAGGACTCGATATGGTTATCATAGATTACTTGCAGTTGATGGAGTCTGACAGAAGAAGGGCATCAGATAACAGACAGAATGAAATATCAGCTATTTCAAGAGGGCTAAAGGTTATGGCAAGAGAATTAGATATTCCTGTCGTAACACTTTCTCAGCTTTCAAGAGCGGTAGAGAGCAGGACAGATAAGCGTCCGATGCTTTCTGATCTTCGTGAATCCGGAGCTATAGAGCAGGATGCTGATATTGTTATGTTTATATACAGAGATGAATACTATAACAAAGAAAACTCAAAGGATCCGGGCGTGGCAGAAGTAATCGTTGCCAAGCACAGAAACGGACCTGTTGGAACAGAAAAGCTTGCTTGGGTTGGTAAGTATACCAAGTTTTCCAATCTTGATAAGAGTTACTATGCAAGGAAAGAATCTTAGTAATCAAGGAAAAAGACTAATTGTATATATATCCGGTTATCTTCTAAAAATGAAGGGCTTACTCAGATATAAAGCCTCTGAATGAGCGTTCTGCATCCTTTCTCTTGAGCATGACTATGTGGTCGCAGCCAAGACACTTAAGCTTTATATCCATACCGGTTCTTATTATCAGCCACTTATTGGTTCCGCATGGGTGTTGTTTTTTTAATTTAATTATATCACCTACATTTAATTCCATGATTATCTCCATTCTTTTGCTGTATCTTGGGAATTTTCCGGTTTGATACAAGATTTTTATATATATGAGTTAAGAATTATTGTAAATCATAAAAATAAAAAAAACAATAGCGGAGCATATAACTCAGTCGAAGCTTGAAGCCGACTGAATTAAAGTGACCTTGGAGAGGGTCTAAAAAAACTACTACTATCAGTATAAGAGGAATATTAACTATGAGCGAAAATGTAACAGAAAACCAGAAGAACCCTGAGGAGTGCGCTCCTTCCGATTGTTCAACTTGTGGTATGAATTGTGCCAGTAGAAAAGCACCTAATCAGTCACCTTATGAAAAACTCAATCCATTCAGTGTTGTAAAGAAGGTTGTTGGAGTAGTAAGCAGTAAGGGCGGAGTTGGAAAGAGCTTCGCAACATCCATGCTTGCGGTACATTCTCAGAAAAAGGGATACAACACAGCAATTCTGGATGCTGATGTAACCGGGCCTTCAGTTCCGAAGGAATTTGGATTAAAAGAAAAAGCAATGGGAGATAATAATGGTATATATCCGGTAGTAACAAAAACCGGTATACAGACTATGTCTGTAAATCTCCTTTTGGAGGATGAGACAGACCCTGTAGTCTGGAGAGGGCCTGTTATGTCAGGAACTGTAAGACAATTCTGGTCTGATGTTATCTGGACAGATGTAGATATTATGTATGTGGATATGCCACCTGGAACAGGAGATGTAACCTTAACACTTTTCCAGAACATACCTATTAATGGAATTGTTATTGTTACAAGTCCTCAGGAGCTTGTAGGAATGATAGTCGAGAAGGCAGTCAAGATGGCTGAGATGATGAATGTTCCGGTTCTTGGAATTATAGAAAACATGAGTTATATAGAGTGTCCTGATTGTGGAAAGCATATTGAGATATTTGGAAAGAGTCATGTAGAGGAAATTGCGGAGAAGTACAGCATCCCGGTACTTGCCCGAGTGCCGCTTCGTACCGATATATCAGCCGCTGCAGATGCAGGTGAAATCGAGAGCGTAAATATTGATGATTTTTCAGATGCTGTGGATGTGCTTATAAAGAAAATTTGATAAGTTAAAAAAATTGAAAAAAATATAATTTTTGCTTGTTTTTTTATAGAGTCTGTAGTAGAATGTTCAATTGTGATACACAAATTTTTACCTTGCTTCCCGTGATGATTATCGCAAAATGCGGTGCATAGGGAGGCCGGAGACCAAAAGGAGGTACAGACAACATGAACAAGTATGAATTAGCTTTAGTTGTCGATGCTAAGATTGATGATGAAGTAAGAAAAGCTACTGTCGAAAAGGCTAAGGGTTATATTACCAGATTCGGCGGAGAGATTACTAATGTTGATGAGTGGGGCAAGAAGAAGCTCGCTTATGAAATCAACCACAATAAAGAAGGCTTTTATTACTTTATTCAGTTCGACGCACAGCCGGATGCACCGGCAGAGCTTGAAGCAAGAGCTCGTATTATGGATAATGTGCTTAGATACTTAGTAGTCAGACAGGAAGCTTAACATCGAAAGGAGTTTCCTATGAATAAAGTAATTTTGATGGGTAGACTTACCCGCGATCCTGAAATCAGATATTCTTCAGGTGATAATCAAACTGCAATTGCTAGATACACTCTTGCGGTTGACAGAAGATTTAAAAGAAATAACGATGATCAGACAGCAGATTTTATAAACTGTACAGTATTTGGTAAGGGTGCCGAGTTTGCGGAATCTTATCTTCATAAGGGCACTAAAATAGCAGTTACCGGTCGTATACAGACCGGAAGCTATACCAATAAAGAAGGTGTAAAGGTTTATACCACAGATGTAATTGTGGAAGAGCAGGAATTTGCAGAGAGTAAGAATGCTTCTCAGGCAAATGCAGGCAATTCCTTTGAAGGTGCAAAGCAGGATGCTCCGGCTCCTAATCCTTCAGAAGCATCTGATGGATTTATGAATCTTCCTGATGGAATAGTTGAGGATCTGCCATTCAATTAAAGAAATTTAATTAGGAGGATTAAAATGGCTTACAATAAAGGCGATAGAGAGTCAGGTAACTTCAGAAGAAAGCCTGCTCGCAGAAGAAGAAAGATTTGTGAATTTTGTGCTGATAAGGAATCAGACAAGGTTGATTATAAGGATGTAGCTAAGCTTAAGAAGTATATTTCTGAGAGAGGAAAGATTCTTCCAAGACGTGTTACAGGAACATGTGCAAGACATCAGAGAGCTCTTACATCTGCTATTAAGCGTTCAAGACATCTTGCATTACTTCCATACACAGATGATTAATAATTGTTTTTATTATGAACTTAATTTTAGGGCGATGCGATTTTTCGTATCGCCTTTTTTTTGATATTTTTACTCTTTAAGTGGATGTATATTACTTTGTTTTTCGTTGCATATTAAAAGCGGTTATATTATACTAATCATACAATGTGTCAAAAATAAAAGTATGGAGGTTTACAACTAATATGGATATTGAGAAAGTATTGGATAGTCTAACTGTCGATGAAAAAGCCTCTCTTTTATCAGGAGATGGTTTTTGGAGAACAAAGGCTGTAAAAGATAAGGGTGTAGAATCTATCTTTATGTCAGATGGTCCTAATGGTATAAGAAAGCAGGATGAGAGTCAGGAAGGGTTTTCTCCTGAGGCTATAGAAGCTATATGTTATCCTACTGCTGTAACTATGGCAAGCTCATTTGATACAGAGCTTATAAGAAACGTAGGAGAGAAGCTTGGTGAAGAGTGTCAGAGTATGGATGTTCAGGTGATTTTAGGCCCAGGTATAAACATGAAGCGATCACCTCTTTGTGGTAGAAATTTTGAGTATTATTCTGAAGATCCCTTTCTTGCAGGTCAGATGGGCATAGGATTTGTAAAGGGTGTTCAGTCAAAGGGTGTTGGTGTTGCGCTGAAGCACTTTGCAGCCAATAATCAGGAGACAAGAAGATTTGTAATAAATGCTGAAATTGATAAGAGGTCTTTACATGAGATTTACCTAAGAGCTTTTGAGGATGTAGTTAAGCAGGCAAAGCCCTGGACTCTTATGTGTAGCTATAACCGTATTAATGGCGTTTACTCCTGTGAGAATAAGTATATTTTAACAGATGTACTGAAAGATAAATGGGGCTTTGATGGTTTAGTTATGACTGACTGGGGTGCTATGCATGATAAACTTAAATCCGTTGAAGCAGGACTTGCCCTTGAAATGCCTACATCACAAGGAGTAAGGGATAATTATCTTGCCGAAGCTGTTAAAGAGAAGCGTGTATCTGAAACAGCATTTGACGATAGAGTAAGAGAAGTGCTAAACCTGGTAAATAAGGGATTAGAGGGAAGAGAAGATTATAAAAGAAACTGCGGAGGGGCAATAGATGATTACAGTAAAGAGGAACATCACTCTGTTGCAAGGCGTGTAGCTACTGAGTCTGCAGTTCTTTTGAAGAATGATAAATGTACTCTGCCTCTTTCAAAAAATACAACAGGTGATAATCTGCCTAAATATGCATTTATAGGTGAATTTGCGTCTGTTGCGAAGTATCAGGGAGGAGGCTCTAGTCATATTAATCCTTACAGAGTTGATGCTGTTGTTGATGCATTGAAAGAGTATAAGGGCGTTAAGATAACATGTGCACAGGGCTACTCCATAAATCGTGAAGATGTGAAGAACAAAAAGATTGATGAGGATGAACTTCTCGATGAAGCTATCGGACTTGCAGCAAAGTCTGATGTCAGCGTTATATTTGCAGGACTTCCTGATGAAATAGAGTATGAGAGCTTCGACAGAGCAAATATGAATCTTCCGGATAATCAAAACAGATTAATCTCTGAGATTGCAAAGGTTTCAGAAAGAACAGTTGTAGTGCTTTTTAACGGTTCTCCGATTACCATGCCTTGGATTGATGAGGTTGATAGTGTACTGGAGATGTACTTAGCGGGAGAAGGATTAGGTTATGCATGTACAGACCTTCTTTTTGGCACAAAGTCGCCATCCGGTCACTTAGCAGAGACATTTCCTTTAAGAATCGAGGATACGCCTGCATTTACAGAGTTCCCCGGTGGAAAGCAAAATGTTAGATATTCAGAGGGAATATATATCGGATACAGGTATTATGATAAAAAAAAGCTGGATGTTTTATTCCCGTTTGGACACGGACTTACCTATACAACCTTTGAATATAAGGATTTAAAGCTTGAGAGAGGAGTGGGAGCCTGCGACATAAAGGTTTTATTTACTCTTAAAAACACCGGAGACTGTGCAGCTGCAGAGGTTCCTCAGGTTTATGTGGAAAATGCTGTTTGCGACGAACACAGACCTGTAAGAGAATTAAGGGGATTTAAAAAGATATTCTTAAAGCCGGGAGAAGAGAAGCAGATAGAATTCCAACTCGACAGGAGAGCGTTTACGTATTATGATATCGATTTGGATGATTGGTATGCACCTTCGGGAGAGTATGTTATAGCTGTAGGTTCAAGCTCCAGAGATTTAAAGCTTAAAAAATCTATTACTATTAATTCCGGTGAAAAGAATTCATTAAAAGTGGATGATATGTCTACCTTCAGTGATATCATAAGACGTGTTGGTTTTGTTGAGCCTTTAAAAGCATTTGCAAGAAAAGCAGGGTATGATGAAGCTTGTCAAATTGATATGGAAAACTTCACTTTGGAAGATATGACTATGAATAATGCGCAGTTTTATGAAACTCCACTGCACTCTATCATGTCATTTAATCCGGGCGGAGATAAGACTATAACTTACGAATTTATGCAGCAAACAATAGATGCAATCAATGCTATGCTTTAGAAACATTTATATATAATAAGAATTGGAGAATAATAATGAACATTGATAATCTTAAAAATCTTGAATCCTTTATGAAGAAGTCAGTTGACAGAGGAGAGATAGCAGGTTCAAGTATTTCTGTTATAAGTGGAGATACTGAGGTTTACAGAACCGCAGTGGGTATGGCTGATATTGAAAAGGGTATACCTATGCAGTCTGACACTATATTCAGGTGTTATTCCATGACTAAGCCTGTTACTTCCATAGCAGTTATGACACTTGTGGAAAAGGGTTTACTAGGGCTTTCTGATCCTGTAAGCATGTATCTTGATGGTTTTAAGAATCAGAAAATATATGACGAAGGAAGACTTATCCCCGTAAAGCAGGATGCAACCATACAGCAGTTACTCGATATGACTGCAGGGTGCGTTTATCCTGATATGAGCTATCCTGTAGGAGCTTTGATGCAGGAAAGGATTGATGAATTCTATAGAGAACTTTATGATAACGGATGTGAGCCTGATACTGTGGAATTTGCGAATATAATCGGTCAGATGCCACTTGAATTTGAACCGGGAACAAGATGGAGATATAGTCTTTGTGCAGATGTTCTCGGAGCAATAGTTATGAAGGTAAGCGGTATGACATATGGAGATTATCTTAAAAAGACGATTTTTGAGCCTCTGGGTATGTGTGATACAGACTTTTTCGTTCCTGAAGAAAAGCTTGGCAGATTTTCGCAGTCATACCTTTATGAAGATGGAAAGCTCAATCCATGGAGCTCTGATCATATGCTTGGATTGACTCATAATTTCTTAAAGAAACCTAAGTTTGAGTCCGGAGGAGCGGGATTGGTATCAACTCTGGATGATTATGGAAAGATAGTAAAGCTTTTCTTAGGATGTGGATGTTGTGACGGAGTTAGAATTTACGGTGAAAAGGTAGCTGAATTTATGCAGGAAGATCATCTTACTGATGAGAACAGACCTTATTATGATTGGGAATCATTAAGAGGCTATGGTTATGGAAATCTAATGAGACATATGATAAAGCCTTATGAAAACGGATGTCTTGGAACACCGGGAGAGTATGGTTGGGATGGTTTTCTTGGTACATATATGTTTGTTGATCCGGACGAGGATTTAGGTATAGTATATGCCTTGCAAAAATGTGGCGGAAATGGGTTTAGGGACCATCAGATAATAAAGAATATTGTTTATGGTTCAGTTGAGTATTAAACTGTAGAATAAAGAAATTATTTTAATATATAAAGGTCCTTATGGAGATTATCTCTTCAATAAGGACCTTTGATTTTTACATATTTTTAAACGAATCAGTATCAGTAAACAGTTATATCGCTTCCCTCTCTTATAAATACAGGAATTGTAGCGAGATCAGCTTTTGCAAGCACCCATTTACCACCTGTAAAGGTATTTCCGGTTCTGCTTTCAATCCAGTTTGCACCCTTTGGAAGGTAAACTGTGATTTCCTCAACGCCCTTTTCACAAACAGGTGCAATCAAAAGTGATGGACCAAACATGTATGAGCAGGTTTCTTCCCATGCACCCTCATCCTTAGGAAATTCATACCACAGAGGTCTCATGACCGGTGAACCCTTTTCGTGAGCTTCCATCATTATATCTCTTATGTAGGGACGAAGCTTTTCTCTTATGAGAATAAAGTTTTTCATGATTTCATATATTTCTTCTCCCCATGTCCATATTTCGTTATCCTGGCCTGATGAGAAGAGTCTTATATTGTCTCTGAATTCTTGTTCTCTCTTTTTGTAAGGAGAGCGTTCTCCATGGAGTCTAAATATAGGACAGAAAGCACCATAGGCAAACCATCTTGCCATAAGTTCCTTGAAGTCCGGGTCACAATTATCGCCTCCTAAGAATCCGCCTATATCGGAGGTCCACCATGGTATACCGGCAATAGCCATACTGAGACCGGCTTGAACCTGCTGCTTCATGGCTTTGAAGGATGAGTGGATATCACCGGACCATGTCAGTACTCCGTACTTCTGAGAACCTGCCCAGGCCGCTCTTACGAGATTCAGTACATTTTCTACACCTTCATTCTTTAATCCGTCATGAAAACCTTTGGCATACATAAGTGGATAGAGATTTGAACAGGAGAGGGCAGGACCCTTATAATATCTATATAGGTCAAAGTCGTATGGTCCGTATTCGGGTTCGGCTTCATCGAGCCAGAAGCACTTTATACCCTTGTCGAAATAGTTTTTCTTACATATATTCCATACAAATTTTCTTGCATCAGGGTTAGTAGCATCGTAAAAAGTTGTATTTCCCATCCAGGTCATATTTATGCAGTTGCCACGATCGCTCTTTATCAGATAGCCTTTTTCGTTCATTTCCGGATAGTTTTCGGAGTGCTCGTCGATTGTTGGCCATACAGAAACAACCGGCTCTATGTTCATTTCACGAAGTTCTTTTATCATTGCATCCGGATCCGGCCACTCATGTGGATCGAACTTGAATTCTCCCTGTCTTGTCCAATGGAAGAAATCTATAACGATAACATCCAGAGGAATACCCCTTCTTTTATATTCTCTTGCAACGTTAAGAACTTCTTCCTGCGTACGGTAACGAAGCTTACATTGCCAGAAGCCTATACCGTACTCGGGTATCATAGGGGTCCTTCCGGTAGAAGCAGTATAAAGCTCTTCGATATCTGCCGGAGTATCTCCTGCTATTATGAGATAATCCATTTTCTTTGTAGAACGAGCATACCACTCAACAATGTTTTTTGCTAATGAAACCCTGCCAATAGCGGGATTGTTCCAGAAGAATCCATAACCTCTGTTTGATATCATAAATGGAATACTGCATTGTGAATTTCTGTGAGCTAACTCTAAGGTGTATCCCTTTTTGTTGAAATCATCTTCCTGATATTGTCCGAGACCGTAGAATTTTTCCTCTTCATATGCCTCGAATCGCATGGTAAGCTCGTAATTATCGGTTCCCATAATCGGTTTTAATTCTCTTGCATCGATTCTTAGCGGGGTAGCAAAACGGTCGATTCGGTTTCTGTTTCTCCAGTACTCCTTTGTAAGGAGTTTTGAACCGTTATAGTAGGAGATAACACCTTCGGGATCTATCTCGGCTGTTATCTTTCCGTTTTTTACGGTAACACGTGTTCCTAAGGAAGCATTTTCTTCTCTCTCCTCAGGAGTGTGATAGAAAGGTTCTGTCATATCAACTGATTCGAAGGTGACCTCGAGCTGTCCGCCTTCAGGTTTATGTCTCAAAGCAAAATCTTCGCTGTTCATAGAAGCTTCTTTTGTCATCTGAAAGCGAAATGCATCTTTTCCCCAAGGTAAAAGGTACATGGTAGTACCGGATTCTCTAATCACCAGTCTGTCTGAAAGTTCTTCAAAATACATAATTCTTCTCCTATCCAAAAGTGTTTTTTTAGCAATTTAACAAGGATTGCAAAAAAATATAAAAAAAGCTTGACTTTAAAATTCTAAGCTGTTATTATGAAAAATGCACTATTGTGACTGATTGCTCATATTCCAGTTAATTATATCATAAATAAGGTTAAAAGCAAAGTATTTTCGTGTTTAAAGCAATTTAAAGACGAGAGTACCTTTATGCGCTTAATGACCTTTCTCTTTTTTCTTTTTAAGCAATTTAGTGCATATTTCTATTCTATAATTGCTGTAATATAATAATCGATCACATAAAACTTCTATATAACATTAAGGAGTATTATACCCATGAAAAAGAACAGGATTCGTCCGATTAATGTCGGAAAAGACGTAAGAATGACATATTCAAATCAGCGTGAAGTTCTTGAGATGCCTAATCTTATTGAAGTTCAGACTAAATCCTATGAGTGGTTTTTAAAAGAAGGTTTGAAAGAAGCTTTTGATGACATATCACCCATTGTCGAGCATAATAATAGCCGTTTTAGTCTGGAGTTTGGCGATTTTAAATTCGAGAAGGAAAAGGCTAAGTATACTATCGATGAGTGCAGAGAGCGTGATGCTACTTACTGTGCTCCGCTCGAGGTTTATGTGCGACTTTTAAACAATGATACCGGTGAGATAAAGGAACAGACCATCTTTATGGGTGATCTTCCTATTATGACAGATACGGGTACCTTTATTATGAACGGTGCTGAACGTGTTATAGTAAGTCAGCTTGTAAGATCGCCGGGAATCTATTATACCATCGAGAGAGACAAAGTCGGAAAGAAGCTTTTCAGCACACAGGTTATACCAAATCGCGGCGCATGGCTTGAATATGAAACTGATTCCAACGATGTTTTCAGCGTTCGTGTTGATCGTAACAGAAAGATGCCTATAACAGTATTTTTACGTTCATTAGGGCTTGGAAGTAATGAGGAAATCTTAGAGATGTTTGGTGAGGAACCAAAGATTCTTGCGAGCTTTGAAAAGGATGTCACTCATGATTATAACTCAGGTCTCCTTGAATTATACAAGAGATTAAGACCGGGTGAGCCTTCGAGTGTTGAAAGTGCTGAAACACTTTTAAATAACATGTTCTTTGATGCCAAAAGATATGATTTGGCAAAGGTTGGTAGATATAAATACAACAAGAAACTTCATTTTAAGAGACGTATAGTAGGATTTAAGTTGTTTGAAGATGTTATTTTGCCTACAACCGGAGAGATTATTGAAGCCGGAACACGTATTACTGAAGATATAGCAGAGAATATTCAGAATGCCGCTGTTCCTTACGTTATCCTCGAGGTTGAGGAAAATGACGGAACCAAGAGAGTTGTAAAGGTGCTCTCCAATATGATGGTAGATGCATCCGGCTATCTTTCTGAAGATATTATCAATGAACTTGATATATGGGAGATGGTTTACTATCCTGTATTGAAGGCTATACTTGATGAGTTTGATTCTGAAGATCTAGAAGATCCTGATACAATTGAAGACTTAAAGGAAATGCTTAGGGATAATAAGGCTCAGCTTATACCTAAGCACATTACCCATGAAGATATATTTGCTACTATTAACTACAACATGCATATCGAGTATGGTGTAGGTAATTCAGATGATATCGATCACCTTGGAAACAGACGTATCCGTGCGGTAGGCGAACTCCTACAAAATCAGTATCGTATCGGACTTTCACGTATGGAACGTGTGGTAAGAGAAAGGATGCAGACACAGGATCCTAACACTATTACAGCACAGTCTCTTATCAATATAAAGCCTATAACATCTGCTATTAGAGAGTTCTTTGGTTCATCACAGCTTTCACAGTTTATGGATCAGAACAATCCACTTTCAGAGCTTACTCATAAGAGACGTTTATCTGCACTTGGACCTGGTGGTCTTTCTAGAGATCGTGCAGGTTTCGAAGTTCGTGACGTACATTATTCACACTATGGACGTATGTGTCCGGTAGAGACACCTGAAGGACCAAACATCGGTCTTATCAACTCATTAGCATCTTACGCTAAAATAAATGATTACGGCTTTGTTGAGGCTCCTTACCGTCGTGTGGATAAGTCAGATCCTGAGAATCCAAGGGTTACAGATGAGGTTATCTACCTCCCTGCTGACGAGGAAGATAAGTATATAGTTGCACAGGCTAACGAAAAACTTGATGAAGAGGGACATTTTATTAATAAAAATGTTTCCGGTAGATATAAAGAAGAAACATCTCAGTTCAATCGTAAGAAGATTGATCTTATGGACGTTTCTCCAAGGATGGTATTCTCAGTTGCTACTGCCATGATTCCGTTCCTTGAAAATGACGATGCAAACCGTGCTCTCATGGGATCTAACATGCAGCGTCAGGCGGTTCCGCTTCTTATAACCGAAGCGCCGAAGGTTGGTACAGGTATGGAGATGAAGGCTGCTGTTGACTCAGGTAACTGTATAGTGGCTGAAGAAGACGGAGTGGTAGAGAGATCGGCTTCTAATGAGATAGTTGTAACTACCGATGATGGAAAGCGTAAGACATACAAGGTTGCAAAATTCCGCCGTTCTAATCAGGGAACATCCATCAATCAGCGCCCTATAGTTGATAAGGGTGATCATATAACAAAAGGACAGGTTATAGCAGATGGTCCTTGTACCTGCTACGGAGAAATCGCATTAGGAAAGAATCCTCTTATCGGATTCATGACCTGGGAAGGTTACAATTACGAGGATGCGGTTCTTCTTAGTGAAAGACTTGTAAAAGAAGATGTATACACATCTGTACATATAAATGAGTATACAGCTGAAGCCAGAGACACAAAGCTTGGTGTAGAAGAGATAACAAGGGATGTGCCGGGCGTCGGAGATGAAGCTCTTAAAAACCTTGATGAAAACGGTATCATCCGTATAGGTGCAGAGGTAAGAGCGGGTGATATACTCGTTGGTAAGGTTACACCTAAGGGTGAAACAGAACTTACTGCTGAGGAAAGATTGTTACGTGCAATCTTTGGCGAGAAAGCAAGAGAGGTTCGTGACACATCACTTAAGGTTCCTCATGGAGAATTTGGTATTGTTGTTGATGCCAAAGTATTTACACGTGATAACGGAGATGAGCTTCCACCGGGAGTTAATCAGACTGTTCGTATATACATAGCTCAGAAGAGAAAGATTCAGGTCGGAGACAAGATGGCCGGTCGTCATGGTAATAAGGGTGTAGTTTCCCGTGTTCTTCCTGTAGAAGATATGCCATTTCTTCCAAACGGTCGTCCTTTGGATATCGTGCTTAACCCTCTCGGCGTTCCTTCTCGTATGAATATCGGACAGATTCTTGAGACTCACCTTTCACTTGCAGCCAATGTTCTTGGTTTCAATGTTTCGACCCCTGTATTTAATGGGGCGAACGAGGGTGATATCATGGATACTCTCGATTTAGCTAATGATTATGCCAATACTTCAATTGAAGAATTCCAAGAGAAGTATAAAGATGTTTTGGATCCGGGTGTTATGGAGTATCTTGTGGAGCATCAGGATTATAAGAAGCAGTGGGAAGGTGTTCCGATAAGAAGAGACGGTAAGGTTAAGTTGCGTGACGGACGTACCGGAGAGTATTTTGATGGATATGTAACCATCGGATGCATGCATTATCTTAAGCTTCACCACTTGGTTGATGATAAGATCCATGCTCGTTCTACCGGTCCTTACTCACTCGTAACACAGCAGCCACTTGGTGGTAAAGCACAGTTTGGTGGTCAGAGATTCGGAGAGATGGAAGTTTGGGCACTGGAAGCATACGGTGCTGCCTATACTCTTCAGGAGATATTAACAGTCAAGTCTGATGATATTATCGGACGTGTTAAGACTTATGAAGCAATTATAAAGGGTGAGAATATATCAGATCCGGGTATACCTGAATCCTTCAAGGTTCTGCTTAAGGAACTTCAGGCACTTGCTCTTGATGTAACAGTGCTTGATGAATTCGGAAATGAAGTTATCATGACAGAGGATGTAGAAGAGCAGGATCATGATGAAGTTAAGGGAGTTCTGGAAGAAGATAATTTTGCATTTGATGACAGTGATAGTTTTGATGACGCCGGCTTTACTTCGGGTACAGCTGACGAACTCGAAGAGTTTTCAGATGTCATTTTGTCCGAATAATAAAGATTGTATATATCACCGCTAAGTCCGGGTATAGCTTTTAGGTTGCAGCTTTTCTTAAGAGCTGCCCTGACTTGGACTGTAACTATTACTTCAACTAATGGAGGTTATAATGGCTGGATCAATAACAAATGAAAATAAATCAAAAACATATGATGCTATTAAGATAGGGCTTGCTTCGCCGGAAAAGATCAGAGAATGGTCAAGAGGAGAGGTTAAAAAGCCTGAGACTATCAACTACAGAACTCTTAAGCCTGAGAAGGATGGTCTTTTCTGTGAAAAGATTTTTGGACCTACAAAGGATTGGGAGTGTCATTGTGGTAAATACAAAAAGATAAGATATAAGGGTGTTGTCTGTGATAAATGTGGCGTAGAGGTTACAAAGTCCAGTGTACGTCGTGAGCGTATGGGTCATATAGAGTTGGCTGCACCGGTTTCACACATTTGGTATTTTAAGGGTATTCCTAGTCGTATGGGACTTATACTTGACATTACCCCTAAGAATCTTGAAAAGGTTCTTTACTTTGCTGCATATATTGTACTTGAAGCTCAAGAAGAAACAGGCTTACAACAGCGCCAGATATTAACAGAAGCAGAGTATCAGGATGCATACAGCAAGTATGCTGACAGATTCCGTGCAGGTATGGGTGCTGAGGCTATACAGGAGCTTCTTATGAGTATAGATCTTGATGAAGAATCAGCTACTTTAAAAAAGGAACTCGATACTGCATCAGGTCAGAAAAAGGCTCGTATTATAAAGAGACTTCAGGTTATCGAAGCATTTAGAGAGTCAGGAAATAAGCCTGAGTGGATGATTCTTTCTGTTATTCCTGTTATACCACCGGATATTCGTCCTATGGTACAGCTTGACGGTGGACGTTTTGCTACATCTGACATGAATGATCTTTACAGAAGAATTATTAACAGAAATAATCGCCTTAAGAAGCTTTTAGAGCTTCCCGGTCCTGATATTATCGTAAGAAACGAAAAGAGAATGCTTCAGGAGGCGGTAGATGCTCTCGTAGATAACGGAAGGCGTGGAAGACCTGTTACAGGCCCCGGAAACAGAGCACTTAAGTCACTTTCAGACATGCTTAAGGGTAAACAGGGTAGATTCCGTCAGAATCTTTTAGGTAAGCGTGTTGACTATTCAGGACGTTCGGTTATTGTAGTAGGACCTGAATTAAAGATATATCAGTGTGGATTACCTAAGGAAATGGCTATTGAGCTTTTTAAACCTTTCATCATGAAGGAACTTAGTAAAGACGGAATAGCTCATAATATAAAAGCAGCCAAGAAAATGGTTGAGAAGCAGCAAAAAGAGGTTTGGGATGAGCTTGAGAAGGTTATCAAAGAGCATCCTGTTATGCTTAACCGTGCTCCTACACTCCATAGACTTGGTATACAGGCATTTGAGCCTATACTGGTAGAAGGTAAGGCTATAAAGCTTCACCCATTGTCATGTATGGCATTCAATGCTGACTTTGACGGTGACCAGATGGCTGTTCACCTGCCTCTTTCAGTAGAAGCTCAGGCAGAGGCAAGATTCTTAATGCTTAGTCCTAACAACCTTTTAAAGCCGTCAGACGGTGGTGTTGTGGCTGTTCCTTCACAGGATATGGTTCTTGGTATCTATTATCTGACACAGCTTAGAGGACAGGCTAACGGAGATGCGGAAAAGGCTCTTGGTGAAGGCACATTCTACAAAGATATGAATGAAGCAATCCTTGCTTATGAAAATGGATATATATCACTTCAGGCTATGATAAAGGTCAGAAGATTTGGAGTGGATAATGAGGGCAATGAGATTTCAAGAGTAGTGGAAACTACGCTGGGAAGACTTATATTAAACGAAGTTATTCCTCAGGATCTTGGTTTTGTAGACAGAAGTAATCCGGATAATTTACTTAAGCCGGAAATTGATTTCCTTGTTAAGAAAAAGCAGTTAAAGCAGATTCTTGAAAAATGTATGAAGGAGCATGGAGCAACAGGCACTGCAGAGGTTATGGATGCTGTTAAGTCTCTTGGATACAAGTATTCAACCAGAGCTGCCATGACTGTTTCGATTTCGGATATGACAGTTCCGGATGAGAAAAATGAGATATTAAACGAGGCTCAGAAAACAGTTGACAATCTTACAGCTCTTTTCAACCGTGGTCTTATGACTGACTCAGAGAGACATAATCAGGTTGTAAATGTTTGGACAGAAGCTGATAATAAGATAACAAAGGCACTTCTTGACGGACTTGAAAAATATAATAACATCTTCATGATGGCTGACTCAGGAGCCCGTGGTTCTAACCAGCAGATAAAGCAGCTTGCGGGTATGCGTGGTCTTATGGCGGATACACAGGGTAATACTATCGAGCTTCCTATCAAGTCAAACTTCCGTGAGGGTCTTGACGTTCTCGAGTACTTCATTTCTGCCCATGGTGCACGTAAGGGACTTTCCGATACAGCTCTTAGAACTGCCGACTCAGGTTACCTTACACGTCGTCTGGTTGACGTATCACAGGAACTTATCATACGTGAGACAGACTGTTCTGTCGGAGCAGAAGAGATTCCGGGTATGGAGGTATCAACTCTTAAGAACGGAAATGAAGTAATAGAAAAGCTTGAAGAAAGAATTACAGGTCGTTTCTCATGCGAAAATATCTACGATGATGCCGGAGATCTTATCGTAAAGAGAAATCATATGATAACTGCTAAGAGAGCAGAGCGCATCATGAATACAAAGGCTATAATAGATGCCGGTGATGATGCTAAGATTAAGATTCGTACAAATCTTACATGTAGATGTCATGATGGTATCTGTGCTAAATGTTACGGTGCAAACCTTGCTACCGGAAATCCTGTTCAGGTCGGCGAAGCAGTTGGTATCATAGCTGCACAGTCAATCGGTGAGCCGGGTACACAGCTTACCATGCGTACTTTCCATACCGGTGGTGTTGCAGGTAGCGATATCACACAGGGTCTTCCTCGTGTGGAGGAGCTTTTTGAAGCGCGTAAGCCTAAGGGTCTTGCGATTATATCTGAGATTCCGGGTACCGTAAGCGTTGTAGACAGTCCTAAGAGAGAAGTAATAGTACGTAATGAGCATGAAGAAAAAGCTTATACCATAACATATGGATCTCATATAAAGGTTGCAGATGGCATGGAAATCGAAGCCGGTGATGAGCTTACAGAAGGTAGTATCAATCCTCATGATATCCTTAAAATCAAGGGTGTTAGAGCAGTTCAGGATTATATACTTAAGGAAGTTCTTCGTGTTTACCGTCTTCAGGGTGTTGAAATCAACGATAAGCATATAGAGGTTATCGTACGTCAGATGCTTAAGAAGATTCATATAGATGAGAAGGGAGATTCTAAATTCCTTCCGGGAGATAGAGTTGACATACTCGATTTTGAAGATGAAGTAAAGAGGACAGAAGAAGAGGGACTTACTCCTCCTACAGGAACAAGAGTAATACTTGGAATTACCAAGGCTGCACTTGCAACCGATTCATTCCTTTCAGCTGCATCCTTCCAGGAGACAACAAGAGTTCTTACTGATGCTGCGATAAGAGGAAAGGTTGATAATCTCATCGGACTCAAGGAAAATGTTATCATAGGAAAGCTTATACCTGCAGGAACAGGTATGAAGGAGTACCGTGATGTTAAACTTGATTGCGATCATGATGCTAATAAGCAGATTAGAGAGATTGCTGAAAGAGAAGAAATGATTAAGGCTCAAAGAGAGGCTGAAGCCGAGAAAAACGAGAAGAAGAAGGGTTCAAGAAATGCCAAAAAGGCTCAAAAAGAGGAAGAGCAGGATGATTTCGAGGATGATTTCGATCCTGAGGAATCTATTATGATAGTTGAGGCGCCTGAGCTTAATCTTGATATTGAAGAGGATGATGAGGATGTTATAGACGGAGAGAATATCTAAGCGACTAAATATGACATTTTTTGAAATGTAATTATTAAGACTCTTTAATATATTTTGAATACACAAAAAACCACTGTTTTCAGTGGTTTTTTGTGTTCTTTAGAGAAGTTTTAAGTTTTAAATTATTACGATTTTGTAATATTTTTTTTATCGAAAATGTTTAAACTAGGTAAAATTTAACAGCAAAATAAAAAAAAATAAAAAAACTCTTGTGTATTTTGCTACAATGGTATATAATGAAATCACGAAAATGGTTTAGGAAATAATACAGGGTATAAAAAAGTCAGCAGCTCTGTGGGTTTCCGCTGTTTTTAACAAAAAATATTAAGATTAAAACCAATTATGAGGAGGTTATCTAATTTATGAGAAAGAAAGTATTAGGCGTACTTCTTAGTACAGCTATGGTTTCAGTTGCATTAACAGGTTGTGGTGGTGATTCAGGAAGTTCTTCATCTACAACTACAGGTGGAAACACAACAACAACAGATACTGCTACATCAGGTGATGATGCCGGTTCTTCTGCTTCATCAGAAGTTGAGAATACTGTAACAGGTGATGCTAGTGCAGAGGATGCATTTGTAGTTTGGGGATGGAACGATGATATCAAAAACATCCTTGACAACGAATACAAGGAAGCAAACGCTGACGATTATGCTCGTATAGTATTCGTAAACACAGGTGGTTCTGATACTTACCAGACAAAGATTGATGAAATCCTTGCTGATTCAAGCAATGAGCTTTATCCTGACGTTATGGGACTTGAAGTTGACTACGTTAAGAAGTATGTTAACAGCCCTTCACTTCTTTCAGGTTCAGACCTTGGCATTACTGATGATGATACAAAGAACATGTATCAGTATAACAAAGACCTTGGTTCAGATGCAGATGGCAACATGAGAGCTTTCTTCTGGCAGGCTACTCCTGGATGCTTCCAGCTTAGAGCAGACTTAGCTAAGAAGTTCCTCGGAACAACAGATCCTGCTGAGCTTCAGGACAAGTACTTCAGCTCATGGGATAAGATTGTTGAAGCAGCTAAGAAGGTAAATGATGCTTCAAAGGGTAAATGTAAACTTTTCTCAGGATACACAGAAGCTTTCCGTGTATTTAGTAACTCACGTGCAACCGGTTGGTATGATGCTGATGATAAGATCACAATCGATCCTAACATGGAAGAGTATATGGAAGTTGCTAAGCAACTTTATGATGGTGAGCTTACATTCAACACAGATCAGTGGTCAGAAGACTGGAATGCTAACATGACCGGTGATGGTAAGAAGACAAACGCAGCAATTGCTTACTGCGGATGCCCATGGTTCACATATTGGTGCTTAAATACTGATACATGGACAGGTCAGACAATTCTCGTTCAGGGACCACAGCAGTTCTTCTGGGGTGGTACAGGACTTGCAGCTACAGCTGAGTGTTCTGATAAGGACATGGCTGGTAGACTTATCAAGTGGATCACATGTAACACAGATGGTCTTGTAGCTATTAACGGACGTTCAAAAGACTTCGTAAACAGCACAGAGGCTCTTGCATTGATTCAGAAGGATAAGAAGGCTTCAGCTTCAGAGATGCTCTTCAAGGGTGCTAAGCAGAACATCATCGAGTTCTACCTTCCACTTGCAGATAGCATTGATGCTTCTACAGCAACAGCTGAAGATCAGACAATCAACGATCTTTGGGCTTCACAGGTATCAGAGTACGCAGCTGGTAACGTAGATAAGGATGCAGCTATCGAAGCATTCAAGGCTTCAGTACATGATACATATGATTACCTTCAGGCATAATCTTTATATGTCATAAAGAAGAAAAACTTATTTAAAAATCCATATCTGCTTCCTTCGGGATGTGAAGGAAGCAGATTTTTTTAAGAGTTACTTAAATGATTTAGTTTGCATCTTTACCTAATCTTTTAGAAAGGGGTGTATTGAAAAGAATGAGTAATAATACACAGGGAACCAGAAAAAGAAAAACGGTAGAATATGGACGATGGGGTTATTTTTTTATAGCACCTTTCTTTATAGTTTATCTTTTCTTTCAGCTTGTCCCACTTGTTACAACCTTTTATTATAGTACATTAAAGTATACTAAGAGAAACCTTATTGAGACGGTTTCATTTGCAGGAATTGAAAACTTTAAAGATTTACTTGGTATATCTGAAGGTGAAAAGGCTTACATGCTTTTGTATCTCGGAAATACTGTAGCTATTTGGCTTATTAACTTTATACCACAGATTATTATTTCATTGTTAATGGCAGCATGGTTATCTGATGCCAGAATTAAACTTAGACTATCAGGCTTGTATAAGTGTATCATATACCTTCCAAGCTTAATTACAGCAGCTTCTATTTCAGTTCTTTTCCATGCTATGTTCTCTGCTCAGGGACCTATAACCATGACGCTTAAGAATTGGAATATTATACCTGATTCCTTTAATTTCATGAGATCTGTTGGAGGAACAAGAGGGATTATCGGTTATATCCTTTTCTGGATGTGGTATGGTAATACTTCACTTCTCTTGATATCAGGCGTCCTAGGTATAAGTCCGGATATTTATGAGGCTGCGGATATAGACGGTGCAAGTTCCACGAGGCAGTTTTTCTCTATTACCTTGCCTTTACTTAGACCAATCCTTATGTATGTGCTTATTACATCACTTATCGGTGGTCTTCAGAACTACGATATTCCTTCACTCTTCAACGTTAGTAAGACAGGACTTATCGGACAGCCTAATGACAAATCAACAACACTTACCATGTACATCATGAGACTTCATGCTAGTAACGATGGTAAGGCCGCGGCTGTTTCTGTTATGCTCTTTATTATAACCCTTATCATATCACTTGTTCTCTTTAACGGTATGGGAGATAAGGAAGCTAAGGCATTCAAGAAAGAGCAAAAGGAAAAACAAAAGGCAGCTAAGCTTGCTCAGAAGGGAGGTATGTAAGATATGGCAAAGAGTGCTCCAACAGGACCGGGCGGAGAAACCGCATCATATTCTGCAGAAATGTTTAAGCATAAGCTTTTAAGAAATATTGTCTGCATATTCTTCTGTATTTTATCCATACTTCCATTCCTTCTCATGATAATTAATGCTACCAGAGATTCAGAGGCTATCAAGACTGGTATTACACTTATCCCGGGCTCACACTTTATGGATAACATAAAGAC
Organism: Lachnospiraceae bacterium; assembly: GCA_016281605.1. Lineage (GTDB taxonomy): Bacteria > Bacillota > Clostridia > Lachnospirales > Lachnospiraceae > JAEEJA01. Next base: position 47,406 of record JAEEJA010000075.1, on the reverse strand, counting down.
TCTTTATGAGAAGCAAAATGGTATGGCGATATCACTTGGAAAGGCTATGTTAAACTCACTTATCATAGCTTTACCCGGAACTATATGCTGTATTTACTTTTCATCTATGACTGCCTATGGTATTCATGTTTATAATTTCAAATTAAAGAAATTTGCATGGGCTTTTATCATGGGTGTTATGATGGTTCCTACTCAGATTACAATCATCGGTTTTTATAGATTCATGCTTAAGCTTAATCTCGTAGATAACTATCTTGCACTTATCATTCCTTGTATAGCAGCACCTGCTGTTGTATTCTTCATGAAGCAGTATATGGAATCGACTCTTTCTATTGAGATGATTGAAGCTGCTCGTATTGATGGTGCTAATGAGTTCAGAACTTTTAATACCATTGTTATGCCGCTTATGAAGCCGGCTCTTGCAACACAGGCTATATTCCAGTTCGTTGCACAGTGGAACAACCTTTTCACACCTACTATCCTGATTACATCAGATAGCAAGAAAACACTTCCTATGTTCGTTCAGCTCCTTACATCTGACCAGTTCAGAGTAGATTACGGTGTTGTTTACATGGGTCTTTTCGTAACAGTTATACCACTTATCATTGCATATTGTATCTTTGCAAGATTTATCGTAGCAGGTGTTACTCTCGGTGGTGTAAAGGGTTAATTCTTTTATTACAAATATGATTTTTTAAGGGTGTCATGCGTAAAGTGTGGCACTCTTTTTTCTACAATATAACTTTTTATTTACGTTTATTTGATAATATGGTATGATTATTTTAATAATAAATGTATTTGTGGAGGTTTTAGGCATTGTGAGAAGAAGAAGAAGAAGAAGAATTATTCCATGGACTGGTATTTTAGTATGTCTTTTTGGTATTGGACTTAGCGGCTGCAATAATGATTCCGCAAATAGTAATTTGCCTAAGGCCGGTGGAAAAGGAAAGGACAGTGCTGATAAGCCTTTAGTTATAGCTTGTTCTGAGTTATCTGATTCGCTAAATCCCTTTAGTGATTTGACACCTTCGGATAAGATTGCCTTAGATCTTACATTTTCATCCCTTATTTCATTTGACAGAAAAGGTGAACCCATAAAATGGGGGCTTGATGGAGAGAAAAAAAACTATAACGGTAAAGAGTATACTTATAAAAGTGTAGCAGATTTAAGCTTTAGGTATGATGAAGCTAAGGACAGAACTATCTATACATTTACCTTAGGTAAGGATGTTAAGTTTTCTGATGGAGAGAAAGTTAACTCTGATGATCTTATTTTTTCTATGTATGCATATCTAGATGAAAGCTATAAGGGTGATGTTAAGATAAAGGATGCTGATATTCTGGGTTATACTTCATATATTTCAGGTAATAGTGATTATATAGCAGGTATTAAGCGAGTCAGCAACAATGTTGTTGAAGTTACAACCGGAGGTTATGATATAGAAACCATACATGAGATGGATATTCCTATTTGTCCATTGCATTATTATGGTCAAAAGGATAAATATCATTATAGTGACAGAGAATTTGGTTTCAACAAAGGTGATATATCCTCATTGATAAAGGATAAGGATTTTGCTATAGGAACCGGTGCATATAAGCTGGTAAGTATATCAAGAGATTCTGCCTTTTTTGATGCTAATGAAGATTATTATAAAGGTTGTCCTAAAACAGCCTTCATTACCCTAAAAAATAGGGGAGGCTCTGATGAAAATAAGCTTTACAGTGAGTTATGCGAAGGCGTGTATGATATGGCAGTTTTTGATAATTCACAGCTTGTGTACAGCTTTGCTGTTTTGTCCAATGACAATGGAACAACATCCGGAAATGATTTCACTGCACAGTTTATAGATGGAGAAGAATACCAGTGTATATGTATAAATGCAAATAATATTTGTGTTAACAAAAGACCTGATACAACTAAGTCAAAAGCACTTAGAAAGGCTTTTGCAACACTGTTTGCATGTAACAGATCTGCTGCCATACAAAAGAAATTCGGCTTTTCGACCAAGGTAATTAACTATCCTTTTATGGCATCAAGCTGGGCGGTTCCGGATACCGAGGACGAAGATTACAGGGAAGCCTATGCATACGATAATGAAAACGATGAAATGTTTGATAAAAATATGGATCCGGAAACCAGATATGAGAAAGCCCTTGAGGTTGCCAAAGATTACTTCAAAGAAGCAGGTTACATAGAGTCTGAAGGAATACTAAAGCCTAATGATGATTTAAAGGATATGGAGTATGAGATTTATCTTCCGCTTGAACATGATGACGGAGCAGTGGTATACACATATTTATCAGAAATTGTTAAATATCTGGATGGAATAGGTATTGATTTAAAAATCAAGTATGTCAAGGATTCTAAAATAGAGAAAAAACTTAAGAAAAATAAGCTTAGTATGTGGTGCCAGAATTTTAAAGCAGATCCGAATGCGGATTTGAAAGGATTATACTATGGTGATTATAAACTTGATAATAATATTTTTGGCATAATGGACGGTAATCTGGATGAAAATATCGATAATATATCTGTTACCGATTCATATTCTAAAAAAGCAAAGCTTTATAAAAAGTGTTTTAATAAGATATTTGAGTGGGGTGTTGTGGTTCCGATGTACCAGTTTACAAAAGGAGTGGTATTCAGATCCGATAATGTAAATACAAAAACCATAAGCGCAGATCTGACCGGTAATTATAGCTGGCTGGATGAAATAGAAAAGGTGGAAGTAATATAAAAATATGTAACTATAGGTATTTGAAAGGGGTAAAGCAATGAATAAAAAACTAGAACAGTGGATTAATTGGGTTGAGTATGATGAGCTTCTTGCAGAAAAGCACAATGCTCCTAGTAATATCTTAGGTATTCATGATTTTCATGATGGACAGGTTATAACTGTTTATAGACCTGAGGCTGAGAAAATCATTGTCACCGATATGGCTGGGAAAAATAAAACTGAGCTTGAAGAAGTTGAACCGGAGAGTGGTTTCTTTGGTGTTTATCTTTCTAAAAAGGTATTTGATGCTCCTTACATGTTAAGCATACAGTATGGTCCTGGTAATGTTGTAAAGACTTCTGATCCTTATTCCTTTAAGTCTATTATTTCGGATATGGACAGATATCTTTTTGCAGAAGGTAAGCATTATGATATTTATGATAAACTTGGAGCTCATCCTTGTGAGATTAATGGTATAAAGGGTACTCACTTTGCTGTTTGGGCTCCTCACGCAAGAGCGGTGAGCGTGGTTGGAGACTTTAATATGTGGGATGGAAGATTACATCCTATGAATATTTTAGGGGTTTCCGGTATCTATGAGCTTTTCATACCCAATGTAGAGCCTGGTGCAATATATAAATATAAAATTTTAACGAGAACAGAAGAAGAGCTTTACAAGGCTGATCCTTATGCAAATGAAGCTGAGCTTAGACCTAACAATGCATCTGTTGTAGCAGACCTTACAACATTTGAGTGGACAGATACCAAGTGGATAAAGGAAAGACGTAAAGAAACCAGAGAAAGTATGATCAAAAAGCCTATGAGTATCTATGAGTGCCATATTGGGTCATGGAAAAAGAAGGTTGAGGATGATGACAACGGTTTCTATAACTATAGAGAAATTGCAAAGAGCTTAGGAAGTTATCTAAAGAAAATGGGTTATACTCATGTTGAACTTATGGGAATAGCAGAACACCCATTTGATGGCTCATGGGGATATCAGGTTACAGGTTATTATGCTCCTACGAGAAGATATGGAGATCCTGAAGACTTTATGTATTTTGTGAATTATCTTCATAGCTGTGGTATAGGTGTCATTCTTGATTGGGTTCCGGCGCATTTTCCAAGAGATGCATATGCACTTGGAAGGTTTGATGGACAGGCATTATATGAGCACCCTGATAAAAGAAGAGGAGAGCATCCTGATTGGGGTACATATATATTTGATTACTCTAAGGCTGAAGTATCCAATTTCCTTATAGCGAATGCGCTTTTCTGGAGCAGAAAGTTTCATGTGGACGGCTTGAGAGTTGATGCTGTAGCTTCCATGCTTTACCTGGATTATGGTAAGCAGGATGGAGACTGGCTTCCTAATGAGGATGGTGGTAATGAGAATTATGATGCTATTGAGTTTTTCCATCAGTTAAATGAAATATGTGAAAAGGAAGAGCCCGGAACTATGATAATTGCAGAAGAGTCTACTGCATGGGCAGGAGTTACGTCCCCTGTAGAGCTTTCGGGATTAGGTTTCCTCTTTAAGTGGAATATGGGTTGGATGAATGATTTTCTTGAATATATGCAGATGGATCCGTATTTTAGAGGACCAAATCATAATAGACTTACATTCAGTATGCAGTATGCTTACAGTGAGAATTTCATACAATCGATTTCTCATGACGAGGTTGTGCACCTGAAGAAATCTATGATTGAGAAAATGCCGGGTGAAGTAGATCAGAAATTTGCGAATCTTAGATTGGCATATGGATTTATGTATGGTCATCCCGGAAAGAAGCTTCTTTTCATGGGACAAGAATTTGCACAGTACAGAGAGTGGAGCGAAGCAAGGTCGCTGGACTGGTTTGCTCTTGATAATCCTCTTAATCAAGGATGTCAAGATTTTGTTAAGGAATTAAATAAGCTTTATAAAAAGTATGATGCATTTTATATAAATGATATGGATCGCATAGGTTTTGAGTGGATGAGTGTTGATCGATCAGATATAAGCGTTGTTTCTTTTGTTAGAAGAGGTTCTACATCAAAAGATCAGTTACTCTTTGTTTGTAACTTTACTCCTGTTCTTCGAGAAAATATGCGTTTTGGAGTTCCCTGTAAAGGAAATTATAAGTTGTTACTAACATCTGATGATCCTAAATACGGTGGATCCGGTGTTGTTAATCCAAAGACATTGAAAGCAACCGATGTTGAGTATGATGACAGAGAACACAGTATAGTTATGAATCTACCACCATTATCAGTTTCAATCTATAAATTTGATTATGTAGAAGATTGAGTTTTAACTACATAATCAAACTTAACTCTCTAAGTTAGACCGGATAAACGAGAAATAATAATCAAATACGAATAAAAAAGAACCGAAGTCGTAAGTAGCGGCTTCGGTTCTTTTTCGTTCTTTATTGTTAGTTTCTTAGACATCTAAATAATTTCAATTCTTCAGGGGAATTGTAATAATACCAGCTGCAGGAGGTGCAAGTACTCCCGGTGAAAATGTTATATATACGTTACTATCCGAAACAAAGAATTGATATTGTTTTTCTTTAAAATTCTTTAATGTTATTTCATTGGTAGACCAAAAAGTATAATCTGTATTCTTTTTAACATATGAATTATAAGATTTGATAATAGAGGATTTGGTATTACTCCAACTTGTGTTCAATGCCTCCGACAGATGTACTTTTTTGCCGCTTTTTATGTCAAAATTAACACCTAAAGATAAAGTCATGGAGTTACTACCTGTAAAATCCGTATATACATAATTTGCACTAAGTATAGATGAATTCAGTGTTTTAACAGTCCATACACCCTCCATTTTGTAAGAGGTTGTTACCTTTGATGATGAGCTGGCATAAGCAGTTTTTGCAAATGTTTCTAAAGTATCCTTATCCTTCATAAAAGATTTTTTATGGTTGCTAAAAAAGTTATTAATTTTTTTCACTGCTTTTGACTTTCCATTAAGAAAAGGTCTGCGATAGGAATACGTTAAAAGAAGGGTTCCGGAGGGCTCTCCTGTTGCAGAAGGAGATTCTGATGGTTCAGAGGAAGGAGAGCTCGATGCACTTTGCGAAGCAGTCGGCGATACACTGGCACTGGGCGATGGTGAAGGGGACTGCTTTGTATCTGTACTTGGAGAAGGAGAAGTGTAATAAACATCCTCCTCAGATGTCTTATAAGTATACTTCTTAGCCTGTGCGTCAGTAGCAAAGAAAATGAAAATAAAGGTGAAAAATAGTATAAAAAACAATAATCTATGATGTTTATTCTCAGATAATAACAATATTTCACCCTCCTTTCATATTATTTGCATTTGAGTAGCCAAGTATTATTAATGATTAACAATATATTTGAGATTATTATTCCATATCATAATATATTAAATAATCAAATAAAACAAGGGGGTAAGGCTAATTGTAAGTAAATCTTCATCTTATGGAAAAAATAGCCTTGACAAATCTTATTATTTGATATTATACTTTTCACTGTAAATTTAATTAAGCTAAACCGTTGAAGCGGAGATAAAAACGGGAAATGAACTCACAGAGAGCCGGGATTGCTGGAAACCGGTAGTATACACCTCGTTAAATGGACCGCTGAGGGCATAGTCAAATGTTATTGTTTTATTAATAACAAAGTATTCTATGACGTGAAGATATACGTTAGTTATCAGGGATATAAAATTGTTATGATGAGTATCCTTTTGAGTGTGTGATTTCACAAATCAAGGTGGCACCGCGGTGAGTATATTATGACCGTCCTTGACTGTATTTAATGTACAGTCAGGCGGTCTTTTTTCATGTGCGAAGAGTCGCTAAGCCGAGATTAATAACAGCCCCACTAAAAAAGAAAAGACTCATTCATACTAAAATCAAAAGAAAGTAATGGAGGTAAACATGGACAAAGGAAGATTTGGTATTCACGGGGGACAATATGTTCCGGAAACTCTTATGAATGAAATTCATAAATTAGAAAAGGCTTATGAATTCTATAAAAATGATCCGGAATTTAATGCAGAGCTTGATAAGCTTAACAGAGAGTATGCTGGAAGACCATCGCTATTATACTATGCAGAGAATATGACAAAAACTCTGGGTGGAGCTAAAATTTACTTTAAAAGAGAGGATCTAAATCATACTGGAGCTCATAAGATAAACAATGTCCTTGGCCAGGCGCTTCTTGCAAAGAAGATGGGAAAAAAGCGACTTATAGCTGAAACAGGTGCAGGTCAGCACGGTGTTGCAACAGCGACAGCTGCAGCTTACATGGGACTTGAATGTGAAATCTTTATGGGAAGGGTTGATACAGAAAGACAGGCTCTTAATGTATACAGAATGGAACTTTTGGGAGCCAAGGTTCATCCTGTGGATTCTGGAACAAAAACTCTTAAAGATGCAGTAAATGAGTGTATGAGAGAGTGGACAAGAAGACCGGAAGATACATTGTATGCATTAGGATCAGTTATGGGACCTCATCCTTTTCCGACAATAGTAAGAGATTTTCAAAGTGTCATAAGTCGTGAGGCCAGGGCTCAAATACTTGAAAAAGAAGGAAGATTACCTGATGCTGTCATGGCTTGTGTAGGTGGTGGTAGTAACGCTATCGGAATGTTTTATGAGTTTATTAAGGATGAAGGAGTTCGACTTATAGGTTGTGAAGCTGCAGGAAAGGGTGTTGATACCGATAAGACAGCAGCAACCATGGCTACAGGAACTCTTGGAGTATTTCATGGTATGAAATCATATTTTTGTCAGGATAATTATGGTCAGATAGCTCCGGTTTACTCTATATCAGCAGGACTTGATTATCCCGGTGTAGGTCCTGAGCATGCTAACCTCAAGGATATGGGAAGAGCAGAGTATGTTGCAGTAACAGATGATGAAGCAGTGGAAGCATTTGAATTTATAGCAAAGCAGGAAGGTATAATAGCAGCCATAGAAAGCTCTCATGCTGTAGCTCATCTTATGAAGCTCGCACCTACCATGAGTAAAGATCAGATAATTATATGCTGTCTGTCCGGAAGAGGAGATAAGGACGTTGCAGCAATAGCAAGATATAAAGGGGTTGATTTACATGAATAGAATAGATAAAGCATTTGATAATAATAAAGGATTTATAGCATTTATAAGTGCAGGAGATCCAAGTTTAGAAAAGACTAAAGAATTCGTAATTGAGATGGAAAAAGCAGGAGCGGCTCTTGTTGAGCTCGGAATACCCTTTTCCGATCCTATTGCTGAGGGAGAGGTTATACAGGGAGCCAATGTAAGAGCGCTTCAGGCCGGTACAACAACAGATAAAATATTTGATATGGTTAAGGAACTAAGAAAAGAAACCAATATACCTTTGGTTTTCTTATGTTACTTAAATTCAGTATTCAAGTATGGTTATGAGAATTTCTGTAAAAAATGTGTCGAAGCCGGAATAGACGGACTTATAATACCGGATATGCCCTTAGAAGAGAAGGGAGAATTGCTTCCTGTTATGGATAAGTATGACCTTTATCTTATACCTTTGATAGCACCTACAAGCAAAGAAAGAATAAGAGAAATTGCTAAGAATGCAAAGGGTTTTATCTATGTAGTATCATCACTTGGCGTAACAGGAGTAAGAAGTGAGATAACTACTGACGTTAAGTCTATAGTTTCTGAGATAAGGAAGGTTACAGATACCCCTGCCTGCATTGGATTTGGTATAAGTAAGCCTTCACAGGTGGCTGATTACACAGAGTATGCAGACGGCGCTATAGTCGGAAGTGCTATAGTTAAGATAATTGGTGAGTATAAGGATGAAGCAGGTCCTCACCTTTATGAATATGTTAAACAGATGTGTGATGCTGTAGTTAAGAAGTAAGTCAAAAATAAGTCAAAATAATAAAAAAATCACGTGATATGCTATTGAAAATGTTTAAGTAAACTGTTATAATTGATTAGGAATGAAGTTGATTTTTTATTTCAACTGTATTTATACATTTTCAGGAGGTTTTTTATGAGAATAAGTAAAGAATTATCACGTGGGATTTCAAAGGCACTTGTTTTTTCTATGTGTGCCTCAGCGCTTTTTACTCCCGTGTCATTAAAAGCAGCTACCGCAGATGATGTAAGCAAGGTTGTAGCACCATCAGCAGGGAAGTTTGTGAGAGTAAACTTTGGTAGTTATACAACCAGCAGTCTTTCAAGAACATCTAATAGAGTTAAGGATATATATTCATCAGGTTCTAACATGGGTGCCGTTGCAGAGTATACAAAAAACGGTGTTAATGGTACAGTTTATAAGTACAGCTATGATGGACGTAATTATAAATTAGCTATCAGTTCTTCGTCTGATATAGATGCATGTTTTTCATATTCTTCCATACCATGGAAGGTAGTAGAGGTTGAAAACGGAGTAGCAACCCTTATATCAGATAAGATAATAGATGTTAAAAATTATGATAGTACTTCTGCAAGTGATACTTCAGCAGCAGAAATTATTCAGTTTCTTAATTCTTCATTCTATGATGAAGCATTTAATGATAATGAAAAGAATATTATAAAGGATAGCGATAGAGTTAATGTAAGTCTTGCAACTGTTGAGGATATGCAAAATGAGGCTTACGGCTTAACAACAGATGCTGTAAGAAAGCTTTCAACTACACCTTATGTTACCCTTTTAAACGGTTCTTCATCTTGCGCTTGGTGGTTACTTAATAAGAACGGAAACAATGCTGCTGTAGTAGAGGCGAACGGTGCACTCAATACCGAAGGAAAGGCAGTTACAGAGAGTATAGGTGTGGTTCCAAAGATTAAGATTGATCTTGTTGCCAATCCGTCACTTTGGAATATAATTGCTGATATTGCTCCTGTAGTTACACCTGCACCTGCTACTAAGTCAGCTGTTTCTACACAGACAGCAGCTTACTTAAGCATTGGAAAGTCAACTGTTTCAGGTGTTAAAGCAAAGAGCGTATATGTTAAGAAAAAGGGAATTCAGTATCAGAGCGCTGTGAAGCTTAGCTGGAACAAGAATCAGTATGCTGATGGATATGTAATTTCAAGAGCAACCGGAAAGTCTTCTAAGTACTCAAAACTTAAGGAAGTATCAGCATCAAATAAGGATACACAGAGCTTTACAGATAAAAAAGTTAAGAAGGGTACTAAGTACACTTATCAGATTACAGCTTTTGCTTATGATACCAACAAGGTTGAGTATAAGGCAGTTCCTACATCAGGAGATGCTGTTACAGTATCAAAGAAGGTTATGAAGCCTGTAATCAAGATGAAGAAGAAGGGAAATAATCTTACACTTACATTTAAGAAGGTTGAAGGAACAACCTACAATACAGAGTATAAGTATAACGATGAAAAGAAATGGCATAAATTGAATAAGTATAACGGTAAAATCAAGAAGAAGATTAAGATGGTTATCTATGCTCATGGTTTCAAGCTTCGTGTAAGGACTACACTTAAGGATGGCAAAAAGAAGTACAACAGTCCTTATTATACATCAAAGTCCCTATAATAGGGTATCTTCATTGCTAGCGGAGTAAAACCGGTATTTAGAAATAACAAAAAAGAATATAAGATTTATAGAAACGGAGAAGAATAATGCCAGTTAGTTTTAATCGTTGTTTTAAATGTATGTCTGAGTTGGATGCCGAGGGAAAGTGTAAATGTGGATTTGATAATTCATCATTAGAAACACCTCCAAAGTACCTTCAACCAGGTTCATCTATTCACAACAGATATTATATAGGCAGAATATTGGGTGAAGGCGCATATGGTATCACCTATATGGGATGGGATGATTTTGATAATAAGGCAGTTGCTGTAAAGGAGTACTTCCCTGTGGCACTTGTTGAGCGTGATACTTCTTCTGCAACAGGAAAGCATGTCAATGTAAAAGAAGGTATAGACGGTGACATGTACCGTGAGGGTCTTAAGACCTACGATCATGATACCAAGCGTCTTAAGATGTTTAATGGATTCAAGGGCATAGTTCAGGTGCTTGATTCATTTAAGGAAAACAGCACTGCATACATAATCATGGACTATGTAAACGGGGTTACAGTTACAGAATATATAAAGAGAAACAGAATTGTTAAACCGGAGACGGTTTTCAACATGATGAAGAATATTATCGAGTCTCTTGAGCGCATGCATAAGGTTGATGTGTTACATTACAACATTAATCCTGATGATATAATGATTAAGAGTAACGGAAGAGCAACTCTTGTAAACTTCGATACAGCCTGCGGTTCTACGGATGATGAGGGAAGATCTCTTCTCTTAAAGCCTGGATATGCACCACTTGAGCAGTATTATGTGGACGGTCAGCAGGGTCCGTGGACTGATGTATATGCTATCGCAGCTGTTATGTATACGATGCTTACAGGTGTCAATCCGCCAGATGCTCTTAGTCGTAACGATAAGGATACTCTTCAGGGGTTTGATGAGTTTAGGGTACGTATACCACAGAGTCAGGCAGATACGCTTATAAAAGCTCTTAAGGTAGATCCGGCAGAGCGTATCCAAAATATGAATGAATTGCATACAGGTCTGTATGAGAATATAACTCCTTTAGAGGATGAGGATTCTGGTCAGGGTACTACCAAGGCACTTCCAAGAAGTGATAAGGATGATACCATAGATGCTTTTGTTAAGATAAGAGAAGAGAGTACAGAAGCAAGTAATCAGGCACAGAGAGGTTTGGGAAGCTTTGTTCCTTCATTTGGAAGAAAAAATAATCAGGACAAATCAGAAGAAAGACCTTATGACGCACTCCTTAAGTCTGATGACGAACCAAAGACTAGTCCTAAGACTTCTTCAACGGCGCCTACAAAGAGCAATGTACCTACAAGCTCTAATGTTCCACCAAAGAGCAATGTACCTACAAGCTCTAATGTTCCACCAAAGAGCAATGTACCTACAAGCTCTAATGTTCCGCCAAAGAGCAATGTACCTACAAGCTCCCATGTGCCACCAAGGAGTAATGTTCCAACATCTGCACCGAGTACAGCGGAGCAAAAGAAGGATATACCGAATGCAGATCCGAACAGACCAGATTACAAAAATCTTCCAAGAACAGCAAAGGATGATGTTTTCGATTCATTTGTATCAAGCAGAGTAGATGATTATGTCAGAGAAGAAACTATAGTAGATAAGATTGTAAAGAATCTTAAGTTTATAATACCGGGTGTTATAGTTTTGATTATCGTTATATTTATACTTGTAAGGTGTAACAGTAACGATAATACACCAAAGCCTACCACACCACCTCAGTCGACACCGACTGAAACACTTCCACCATCAGACACATCTTCAGAAAGTAGCGATGCAAGCTCTTCAGAGGCTACATCAGAGGATGCTTCATCTGAAGAGGATACAACAAGTGATGGTCCTCTTACCATGGTAGATGTCAAGGGAATGGATAAGGATAAGGCAAAGAAAGCTATAGAGGGAATTGTTTCAGGAATAACTGTTAAGTTTAAAGAAAAGAATTCCGATGATGTTAAAGCAGGAAAGGTTATGGATCAGTCTGTAGCAGCAAATGAGAACTTTGCACCGGGAGAGATATCAGAGGTTACACTTACTGTAAGTGCAGGACCTGCAAAGGTTACTGTTCCTAGTGTTTCCAATATGAATAGAGCTTCAGCTATTAATACACTTAAGAAAGCAGGACTTAAGGCTAAGATTAGTCGAAGTGATTATAGTAGTGATTTTGGTAAGGATAGGGTTATCAGTCAGAGTCCAAGCGGAAAGGTAGATCCGGGAACGACTGTTTCACTTGTTATCAGTAAGGGACCTAAGCCTGCTCCTAAGAAGACTCCTGCTCCTACACAGAAGCCAAGTTCTTCTTCAACAAAGCCTACTGCAACCAAGAAGCCAAGTCCTATTGGTTAAACATAAAAATAATTACTAAGAAATGGAGATAAGTATGGAATTATCGTATATGGAACTAAGAGAGCAGATTTGTGATGTATGTCATAAGATGTGGCAGCTTGGTTGGGTAGCTGCCAATGACGGCAATGTATCTGCAAAGCTTCCCGACGGTACCTTTATGGTAACCCCTACCGGGATGAGTAAAAGCTTTATCAAACCTGAAAGTCTTGTTGTTATTGATAAAGATTTCAATATTTTAGAGGGAATGGAAGGTTACAGACCTTCTTCCGAAACTAAGATGCACCTTAAGTGTTATAATGACAGGGATGATGTAGGAGCAGTTGTTCATGCACATCCACCAACAGCTACTGCTTATGCTGTAGCCAATATCCCTTTGGATGATTATTCAATGATTGAGGATGTTATCGCTATAGGTTCTGTACCTGTTACACCTTATGGTACACCATCAACTGATGAAGTGCCAAAGGCTATAGAGCCTTATCTTCCTTATCATGATGTTATGCTTTTGCAGAATCATGGAGCGCTTACTGTAGGTTCTGATGTAATTACTGCATACTACAGAATGGAAACACTCGAATTGTTTGCTAAGATAAGTCTTAATGCAAGACTTTTGGGAGGTGCAAAGGACCTTTCAAGAGAAAATATAGACAGACTTATAGGCATGAGAGAGAATTACGGTGTTACCGGAAAGCATCCGGGTTATAAGAAGTATCATTAACATGGGATAGTTTACTGATAGATAAAAAAAGACCGGCTCCCGTTTAAGGGGAACCGGTTTTTTATTTAAATAAGATATTACTGCCTGTTTTTATATATCCTTCAACCTTCTTTTTAGGCGTTTTGTATATTACATGATGTGCATATTTGCCATTCTTTAGAAGAGTATCGCCTAAGTACTTCATGCGTTTATAAGGAGTAACTAAGGCTAATTTCCTTCCGCCCTTAGGCTTCTTTGTGACATAGGTTTTGATAGTTGACCAACACTTTTTCTCGGTTTTGGCACAAACAGTTAGCTTGACAAAGTTAGTATAATATCTGGTGTCGTTTACGGTAATATAACCTCTTATACGATAATACTTTTCATATTTGCCCGATAATACCGATAAATCAGAGTATGTAAAGGTTTCGGGTTCGATTATGTCAGCAATGAGATTATATTTATCATTGTATGTATCTTTTCTGTACAGCTCAAAGCCTGTTGATCCGGAGAGCTTACCCCAGTTTAGATTAACTGTTTCATTATCGATGGCTGCTTTAAATTTCTTAAAATTCTTAGGCTTAATGATAAAGGTCTGCGTCTTTACACCTGTAAAATTATTTATTCCGGTAACTGTAACTGTAGCAAGACCGGGGTAAATATTATCTGTAAATACAGCGGTATAGTCTGAGTTCTTAACAAGAGTATTACCATTTAAAGTAACCTTTAATTCAGGTTCGAGAGCCTCTCCTGTAGACCTTGTGGAACCCTTAACCTTGATATTTGCATTACTGATATCGCCTACTGCAGAACCACTTACAGGAGCAGTAATAACAGCACCTACGGCTGAATCCAGATTAGTGGAGGTATAGAAGAAGTTACAGTCTACATTAGCCGGAATACCATCAATTTTACCTACACTTGAATATTGCCAGAACTGATAGTTATACTCAAAAGTAGTAGCAGAAGCGTAGTGAGCAAGCCATATTCTATACTTTGAAGAAAGCTCTTCGCCGTTAAGCTTATCATGAAACTCACTGTAACTTGAGTAGACAGCAGGGGTATATCCTGCGGCTGCGATTGTATCACAGAAAGCGGAGACAATAGCGGTATACTTCTCAGTAGAAAGCTTTGCACTGTACATACGACCTGCACCACCCACAGATTCGAAATCTATAGCAACCGGCATATTTACCGTATAGCCCTTCATGTTGTTGATACAGTAATTAGCCTCTTCGATAGCTTCATTTACTGTTATTGCCTGGGTAAAGAAGTAAATACCTGTTCTTACTCCGGCAGCGGCAGCACCCTTCATATTGGTATCATACATGGTATCCATGTTGAGGGTGGCTTGAGCTGAACCTCTGTAACCAAGTCTTATAAATGCATAATCAACACCATCGGCTTTTGCCTTGTTCCAGTCAATGGTTTTTTGATAAAATGATACGTCTATACCATGGAAGATTTTATCATTGTAGTGCTTTGATTGCTGTGTGTATACACTTCCGTTATAAGGACTTTTTGTAGTAGTATCAGCCGAAACTAAAGTAGAGTTGGTTAAGCATAGCGAAAAAATCAACAAACTCACCAATGATTTTTTAATTAAATGTGTGGATATATATTTTTTAAAAAACATCTTTATTCCCCCGAATAATAATAAATAGAAAACGATTATTGTTTTCTCACCTGAATTTTTTCTTAAAATAATAACCTAAAGAAATATAATAACATTATTTCTAATATAATTGCAACTGTTTGATAAGTGTTTTTCTAAAAAAACTAAAATTCATATTATGATTATATATTAGTTGTAAAATGTGGCATTTAATTGTTAAAGAATTTACGATATTTAGAAATCTTTTGATGTTTATATCAGGAGTTCTAACGAATTAAAGGTCTTATGAACATAGATATCAAAGTAGGCATCTACGAATTCTCTTAATTCTTTAATCACTTCATCCTTAAGATTGAATGCAAATAGGTTTTTAAGAGGAGAAGAGGCAATGTAACGAAGTGCGTAAAGCGCATCAGCGCTAAGCGTTATTGGCCTTTCGTTAACATGAACCTTTTGTAAGCATGAATTACAAAGCATGCCTCCTTTTCGAAGATAAAACGGGAAGTGTCCCTCTTTACCGCAAGAAATACACGAATTAGGGTTCATGCCCTCGCCTTGTATATAAAGGAGTCGCATCTCAAATATTATTCGTATAAGTCCAGCTGGGATAAGCTTTTGAATTAATGCATGAATTGAAAGATAAAGGAGATTGACTTCATTTTCGGCAGTTATATTTTCTCTGCTGTAGTACCTTACTAATTCGCCAAAGTACGAAGCGTAAATCATATCATCCATGGAATCAGAAAGCTCAGAAAAATGTTTTATGATATGAGCTGACTTTAAAGTATATGAGCGTGGACTTTCATATAAGATAAAATTTGCAAATGTAAATGGGATGGTGGCGGCTGAAAGTGGATTGTGCGGGCGTCTGCTGCCTTTTACAAAACAAGTGATTCTACCGTATTCGGAGGTTAGTATCTCTATACGACTATCATATTCTTTGTGAGAGGATGATAATAAAACTACACCGTTGGCAGAGCATACTCTGCTGTCTCCATCAGAAAAACTCATTATATATAATTACCTCCATCTAAAGTACACCATATCTTAGGCCTGCAATAGACCTTTTTCACTATAACAGTAATTTACTTAAAAGGCAAGATTTACTTGCATATGGAGGTGACTTTTGATATAATAATCGTAGTAAATTTCCTGGGTTGTTCGAGAATCCTGTAATTTTGAACCTACACCTATTTGAGGGGAATCCTATATCGATGTGACTATGTCAAGCCTCTTTCGACGTGGAAGGCAGAAACCACATTTGCGGACACCCACCTGGCTTTTTGCTAGGACTCAAAATATCAGGAAACGGCAACTTGGGTTTACAAAGGGCTGCTTTATCTGTGATGGGGTGGCTCTTTTTTTTCTAAAACTATTATTATATAATGATGGAGAAATAACTAAGATGAAGTACGATTTTCTAATCATTGGCGCAGGTCTTTACGGTTCTGCCATAGCAAGATGCCTAAAGGATTATGGAAAAAGTGTTCTTGTTGTTGAAAAAAGAAAAACTGTAGCAGGTAATATTTATACCGAAAGAGTATGCGGTATAAATGTTCATAAGTATGGAGCACATATATTTCATACCAATGATGAAGAGGTTTGGAGTTTTGTAAACAGATTCGCTACATTTAACAGATTTACCAATTCACCTATAGCAGTTTACAAAGATGAAGTTTACTCGCTACCGTTCAATATGTATACCTTTAATCGGATATGGGGAGTTATAACTCCAAAAGAGGCATATGAAAGAATTGAAGCCGAGAAGAAGAAGGCAGGGATTAAAAATCCTACTAATCTTGAAGAGCAGGCCATAAGTCTGGTAGGAGAAGAAATATATGAAAAGCTTATTAAAGGCTATACTCATAAGCAGTGGGGCAGGCCTTGTAAAGAGCTTCCGGCTTTTATCATAAAGAGGCTCCCGGTAAGATTTTCTTATGATAATAATTATTTCAATGCTGTTTTTCAGGGTATACCTATGGGTGGATATACCGATATGATTAACAGGATGCTTTCCGGAGTGGAAGTAATAACGGATTGTGATTTTCTTGAAAACAGGAATGAGCTATCTAAAAAAGCTTCACATATTATATATACAGGTCCCATAGACAAGTATTATGATTATTGTTTTGGAGAGCTCGAGTACAGATCCATAAGATTTGAGACACAGATTTTGGATACGGATAATTATCAGGGTAATGCAGTCGTAAATTATACGGATGAGGATGTGCCCTATACAAGAATTATAGAGCATAAATGGTTTGAGGACACTTATGAACACATAAGTAATCCACATAAAACCATTATAAGCAAAGAGTACAGCGTAGAAACAAAGGTAGGAGAAGAACCATATTATCCGGTTAACGATGAGAAGAATTCTTTATTATATGATAAATATAAGAAGTTAGCTGATAGTGAGGATAATGTGTCATTTGGAGGTAGGTTGGGAGAATATAAGTATTACGATATGGATGTCACGGTAAGTAAGGCGATTAAAGCTTCTTATGAATGGAGATAAATATGTTTTCTGAGTTGGATAAAGGTATATCAAAAGAAGAATTGTATGAGATAATCAATCAATTTGCACTAAATAATGATCTTTTATACACTAAAAAGGCTTTAGAGCTTAGTTTTAATGCACATGATGGCCAGTTTAGAAAGGAGGGTACACCTTACGTTATTCACCCTCTTATCATGGCGAGGCATGCTATAGCCTTAGGAATCAAGGATGACGATATATTATCTATCATTCTTCTTCATGATGTAAGTGAAGATTGTGATATAACTTTGTCATCTGATGATTTTAATGAGACCATAAGAGAAAGCGTAGAACTGCTTACTTACAGAAAGGACACTTCCCTTAGCAGGTATAAATCTAAAAAGAAGTATTTTGAAAAATTAGCAGAGAATAAGTATGCTGCACTTGTAAAGGCATTTGACAGATGTAATAATATATCTTCCATGATAAGAGGTTTTTCAGATGCGAAGATTAAGCGTTATATAAAAGAAACAATTGATTTTGTATATCCTATACTTGATAGGATTGAAGAAATGTGGCCGGAATATACTGATTGTATATTTGATATAAGGTATCAAATGGATTCGGTTATATCTACCATTATTCTATCAAAACCTGATATGGTATAATAATTGATTAATATGTATTTTTTTATGCTTTTTTATAGTATAAATGGGCTAAAATCATAAAAAAAATACAAAAAAATCCCTAAAATACGTTATTTTTGATAAAAATATGTTGACAAATTGCGTATTTAAGGGTATAAATAAAGAGTAACATTCTTACGGAAATCTTAATTTAAGGAGGAAAAGAACTAATGAACAAATCAGAATTAGTTGCTGCTATGGCAGAGAAGGCAGATATGCCAAAGAAGGATGCGGAGAAGGCTTTAAAGGCTTTCGTCGAGACAGTTGAAGGAGAGCTTAAGAGTGGTAATAAGGTACAGTTAGTTGGCTTTGGTACATTCGAAGTAATCGAGAGAAAGAAGAGAGAAGGAAGAAATCCTTCAACAAAGGAAAAGATTATCATTCCTGCTTCTAAGGCTCCAAAGTTTAAGGCTGGTAAGGCTCTTAAGGAAGCTGTTAACGCATCTAAGAAGGGCGCTAAGAAGGGCAAGAAGAAATAATTTTTCTGAAGAGTTATGACTTAGTTTTTAGGGCCATTGGTAAGGTTATTCTTACCGGTGGTCTTTTTAAGTTTTTATATTAATTATGAGAGATGACAGTGTAATATTTACTGTAATGCTGTGATTTTTACTTTGAATGGAGGATAACCATGAGACTTGATAAATATCTAAAGGTTTCAAGACTTATAAAGAGAAGGACTGTTGCTAATGAAGCAGCAGATGCAGGAAGGATAAGTATAAACGGTAAGGTTGCTAAAGCATCTGCTTCAGTAAAGCCGGGAGATAAGATTACCATTGCATTTGGTGATAAGGAGTTAAATGTAGAGGTTCTTTCTGTGGCAGAAACCGTTAAGAAAGAAGATGCGAAGCTTATGTATAAAGAAATATAAAAAAGCTGAGTCATAATCGACTCAGCTTTTTCTTTTTCATATTCGATTTAAAGTGAACCCAAAACCTGCAGTGCGTGGTCTGAAATCAGCGGTTCAAAATGTTCTTCGTAATACTCATCCGTTGCATAAGTTCCATTGATATGCTTTCCGTACTCCGAGATGAGGTTGCATATTTTGTTGTATTCCGATAAAGTGTGCTCTGATTTATGTACTACAAGAAAATATTTTTTAAAATCAACATCCTTATATAAGCTGTTTTTTCCGGTATAAACATAAACCAGGTTTTCTGCGAGATTGGATATATCATCAAGTTTTTCAAATTCAAATACACTTATAATATCTCGAACTGAAGGTAGGTCAGGATTAAGTGAAGAGCTTTGATTACCTAAAAGCTTGGCTGCAGATATAGAATTCTGATTAAGGTCGATTGAAAGAGGATCATCTGAAAGGTTGTTTTTATAATCATCATCACCAAAATTAGTATAAGAGGAAACTGATGAAAAATCATCCTCGTCATAAGAAGAATTATAAAAATCATCCTCATCAATTATATCGAATTCTTCCGAATCTTCCGAATCTTCAGTAAAGGAAGCAAACCTTGAATCGGTTTCATAAGCCTCAGGCGCTTTGCTGATAAGCAATACCAATGAATCAGGATAGGTAGGTATAGCTTCAATCATGAGAGGGACATCCTGAGAATCAAAACCGAGTTCATAACTTGCTTTTTGTACCATATCACGAAATAAGCCTTTTGCTTTTTCTGTACCATAAGCTAATTCAGTTATTCTTAAGTCTCTTTCGGCTAAGTCTTCTCTTGAAAGTGTACATTTTACCTGATTATCGTTTAATCGCTCTATATTCATACAAGATTCCCCCTTTCCGTTAGATTAATTAAAGTATAGATTAAATAGTAAATTAAGTCAATAAAAAGCAGAAAAAGTCACAATTTGTTCAGATTTGATTATGATTATTATAATTGTGACCTGATTTGAGCAAAATGTGGTTATACTAAAAAAATGCACTAATTTCGATTAGTTATTTCTACATTCGGAAGGCTTGAAAAACCTTTATTTATCGATGTTTCTGGAGTATAATAACCTTGTAATAAACCTAATTTAAAAGATGGTTTTTACTATAACCTGTAAAAAACATCTGTATCTTTTTTAATATATAATCCGGAAAGGGGGAATGAATATAGAAGGTAAAGCATTTGTTATCACAACAACTATTGATGTATCATAGAATTATAAAATTTAATAATTTTAATTTTGCCTTTAGAGGGCAGACATCTTAATGCAATTAAAGAATTGGTGTAAATCGTTATTCCTGAGCAGGTACGATTTACACCATATTTTTATTGACACGGACCGATATTTTAATAATATTTGCCAAAAAAAATATATAATGCTATACTAGTATAGATTTTTTAATAATCAAAAATATGGACAACGAGGTAAAGTAATGAAAAAGTCATATAAAGGTGTAGTTATAGTTATAGCAATAATAATTGCAATAGTAGCTCTTATTGTAGGTATATTTCTTTATAGGAGGTATTCTCCCGGTACAAAGAAAGCAGACCTTAATGCTTATTTCGGAGTAAGCGATACAGAAGTTGCTATATGTATGCAGGATACTATTTCTGAGTACAAGGGTGTAGAAGAGGACGGACATATATATATACCTATAGAGTTGGTAAAGCAGGAACTTAATTCTAAGTTTTATTGGGATTCTAACGAGATGCTCCTCATATATACAACTCCCGATAAGATTATAAAAATAATAGAAGGCACCAAGAAGATATCAATTAATAACGAATCTTCTGAAAGTGATTATCCATATTGCATACTTAAGGAAAATGCTGAAGGAGAGTCTGTTCCATGCGTTGCAATTGACTTTGCTGACGAGTATTCAGAATTTGAGTATGAGGCTTACAAGAATCCTAACAGAGTAGTTATTAACTACCAATTCGGTGTTAATGAACAGTTTGCCAAGGCATCGGATGATAATACTGCAGTTCGTAAGCTTGCAGGTATAAAAAGCGAGATACTTAAAAATGTTAAAGAAAAAGAAGAAGTAAAGGTACTTGATGGTAATACAGACAGTAACGGATTTATAAAGGTTATGACAAATGACGGTTGTATAGGTTATACCAAGAAGGATAGCTTTGGGAAGATATCTGAAAGAGAAATTACAACCGATTTTAAAGAAGAAGAGTATACACATAAGCTTTATGATAAAAAGATTAGTCTTGGTTTTCATCAGATAGCTTCGGTTGAGGGAAATGCCGATCTTGACACGGTGCTTTCATCAGGAGCTGAGATTAATGTAATCTGTCCTACATGGTTTCAATCCTCTGATAATAATGGAAATATCAAGTCTTTTGGTGATTATAATTATGTGGAAAAGGCACATGCAGCCGGCCTTGATGTCTGGGGCCTTGTAGATGACTTTTCTGAGCATAATACTATCGGAAAGGTGCTTTCTGCGACTACAGCAAGACAAAAATTAGAAAAGAATCTGGTAGCAGAGGCGATTAAATACAGTTTGGATGGTATCAATATAGATTTTGAATACGTTCAGCCTGAAAACGGAGATGACTTTGTTCAGTTTATAAGAGAACTAAGTGTTCTTTGTAGAAAATATGAATTAGTTCTCTCTATAGATAACTATCCACCGGGTGGTGGAACCGATTATTATAACAGACACGAGCAGGCTCTCGTTGCAGATTATGTTATTACCATGGCTTATGACGAGTATAACGGAGTAAGCGAAGAGTCTGGTCCTACTAGTTCTTTAACTTATGTTAAGGATGCGCTTTCAGCAATGGATGAGCTTATACCAAAAGAGCAGAGCATCATAGCGTTACCGTTTTATACACGTATATGGGCTACGAAAGGGAAGAAAAAACCTACCAGTACGCCTTATGGTATGAAAAATGCATTGGAGTGGGTAAACGTAAACAATGTAAGCCTTAATTGGGATGATAAGACATCCTTAAATTACGGATCTTATAAGAGCTCAGATGGAATAAAATATGAGATATGGTGTGAAGATAAAGAGTCACTTGAGCTTAAAATGAAGGAAGTAAGCAAGTCCGATGTAGCCGGAATGGCATACTGGAAGCTTGGACTTGAAGAGTCATCAGTATGGCCTCTGGTAAAAAAATATAATAGATAGAAGTTTATGAATACTAAGATAATTAAGATAAATCCTGAAAAAATCGATAAAGAGAAACTAAGTAAGGCTGGAGAGATTATCAGAAGAGGCGGACTTGTGGCATTTCCCACAGAGACAGTATACGGTCTAGGTGGTGACGCTCTTCAAAAAGAATCTTCATTAAAGATTTATCAGGCTAAGGGAAGACCTTCAGATAATCCTTTAATTGTGCACATAGCGGATAAAGAGTCCGTTTACGAGCTTGCAGAAAGTGTAAGCGAAGTAGCAAAGCGCCTTATGGATGAGTGCTGGCCAGGACCGCTGACTCTCGTTTTTAATAAAAGAAGTATAGTATGTGATGAGACTACAGGAGGGCTTAATACTGTAGCAGTTCGTATGCCTGTTCATCCGGTAGCAAGGGAATTTATAAGGGCATCAAAGACTTATATAGCTGCTCCAAGTGCCAATATATCCGGAAGACCCAGTCCGACATCGGCTTCTCACGTAATCGAAGACATGGATGGGCGGATAGATATGATTATTGATTCCGGTTCCATAGATATAGGATTGGAATCTACTATAGTTGATGTTACTACAGATAATCCAGTTCTTTTGCGACCGGGGTACTACTCTTATGAAGATATAAAAAGGATTGCAGGAGGTTGTGAGGTCGATCCAACCTTAAAAAATCCCGAACTTATGAATAATCAAAAGCCAAAAGCTCCCGGTATGAAGTACAGGCACTATGCACCAAAAGGAGATTTAAAGGTTGTTTTCGGTGATTACTTACATGTGAGAGAATACATGCAAACTAAACTTAAGGAGCATAGGGCAGAAGGAGTAAAATGCATATGTATCGTTTCAAGTGAGCATGTTAAAGACTTTGAAAGTCAGGATGTACTGGATGCGGGAAGTATATTTATCCCAGGACAGGTGGCATCCAGGTTATTTGATATTCTTAGAAAAGCAGATAGTTTGGGGGCGGATTACATATACTCAGAGAGCTTTGAAGCTGATAAAATGGGTGAAGCTGTTATGAACAGGTTAATGAAGGCTGCAGGGTATCAAAGAGTTAATTGTTAGGATTAAACTAAGATTTTTGAATGGAGATTATTATGGGAAATGATGATAAAAAAATAGAGAAGGTTATATTTGTATGTGAAAATAACCTTTTTCTAAGTCCTATGGCGGAAAGTATGTTCAGAAATTCCGGTGGGGCAGAGGATATAGAGGTGATTTCAAGAGGTTTGGTTGTTCTTTTTGAAGAACCTATAAATCCTAAGGTTAATCTGCTGTTGACCTCTCACGGCAAAGATTTATGCAAGCATGGCAATTCATGTCAGCTCAAAAAAGAAGATATTACAGAGAAAACCTGTGTATTTACCATGACCTTAGGTGAGAAGGTTAAGGTTATGGAAGAGTATGGCGCACAGATAGTATATACATTGGGAGAATTTTCCGGTATTAATGTGGATATTATAAATCCATATGGTAAAGAGTCTGAGGCATATGAAGAGGCTTTCGGGCTTCTGGATATGTGTATACAGGCTTCTGAGAGTAAAATAAAATCATTAAACGGAGGGATTGGAATGATAGCTATAGGATGTGATCATGGAGGATACGAATTAAAGCAGGAGATAATAGGATATTTGGATGTGAATGACATCCCGTACAATGACTTTGGATGTTATGATAACAAATCATGTGATTATCCCGTATATGCAAAGGCTGTTGCTAACAGCGTAGCTAAAGGTGAGTGTGAAAAGGGTATAATTATCTGTGGAACAGGTATAGGCGTAAGTATGACAGCAAACAAGATTCCGGGAATCAGAGCTGCTCTTTGCCATGATACATTCAGTGCAGAAGCCACCAGACTGCATAATGATGCAAATGTACTTACAATGGGAGCGAGAGTAATCGGACCCGGTCTTGCTTTAAAGATAGTCGATACATTTTTAAATACAGAATTTTCAAAGGAAGAGAGACATCAAAGAAGAATAAATATGATGGAAAACTCTTAAAATATACACTCTTGACAGTTTAAAAAATGAGGCTTAAAATGTTTTGGTAGATTCTTAAATGTTAAGGAGGTGCCTTGGATGGCTAAAAAGGATATTGATTGGTCAAATCTTGGATTTGATTATTTAAAGACGGATTACAGATATGTTTCAAATTTTAAGGATGGAGCATGGGATGAAGGTGAGATAGTTACAGATAATAACATCACAATGAGTGAGTGCGCTTGCGTCCTTCAGTATGCTCAGACTTGTTTTGAAGGTCTTAAGGCTTATACAACAGAGGACGGACGCATAGTTTGTTTCAGACCTGACCTCAATGCAGAGCGTATGGCTATGACAGCTAAGAGATTAGAGATGCCTGTTTTTGATGAAAAGAGGTTTGTAGATGCTGTAGTTGAAGTTGTTAAGGCAAATGAAGCATGGGTTCCGCCTTTTGGCTCGGGAGCAACACTTTACATAAGACCTTATATGTTTGGTATTAATTCAGTTATTGGCGTTAAGCCGGCATCTGAATATCAGTTCCGTATATTTACAACTCCTGTTGGACCTTATTTTAAGGGTGGAGCTAAGCCTATCGTTATTACAGTAAGTGATTTTGATCGTGCGGCACCTCATGGAACAGGTAATATAAAGGCAGGTTTAAACTATGCCATGAGCTTGCATCCTATCATGGAAGCTCACAGAAACGGGTTTGCAGAGAATATGTACTTAGATGCAGCTACACGTACAAAGGTTGAGGAGACAGGTGGAGCAAACTTTATTTTCGTTACTAAGGATGGCACTATCGTAACACCTAAGTCAGACAGTATTCTTCCTTCTATCACAAGACGTTCTCTTATGACAGTTGCTGAGGATATACTTGGTATGAAGGTTGAGCATAGAGAAGTTTACTTTGACGAGGTTAAGGACTTTGCTGAGTGCGGTCTTTGCGGTACAGCTGCAGTTATCAGTCCGGTTGGAAAGATCGTTCATGGTGATCAGGAAATCGCTTTCCCAAGCGGAATGGAAGAGATGGGACCAACAATCAAGAAGCTTTATGATACTCTTACAGGTATTCAGATGGGTAAGATTGAAGGACCTGAAGGCTGGGTTAAGACGATCATGTAATTGATTAAAACACTATACAGAGGAAAGCATATGACTATTGAAATAAATGAGAGATATTTTGATCCTCATTTGATAGCGGATAGCGGTCAGTGCTTCAGATGGTATGAATTAAAGGATGGCAGTGTCGCTTTCTCTTTTGAGAGCTTCGCTGCCATTATTCATAGCATGGGGAGCGGAAAGATAAAAGTAAATGTTTGTGACTGTCTAAATAAAAGAAAAACAGATGATAAGGAAATAAAAGATAAGATAATTACTTATTTTGATCTACATACTGATTATGAAATAATTATAGAATCCATAGATAGTTCGGATAAGGTTTTATCGGCGGCAGCTTCTATGGGCAGTGGTATAAGGATATTAAATCAGGATACTTGGGAAACAATCCTAAGCTTTATGATAAGTCAAAATAACAATATCCCAAGGATAAAGAAAAGTATAGATAAGATATGCAAAAGATTCGGCGAAAGGATCGACGTAGACAAAATAAAAGAAGAGTATGGATTGGATTGTGACTGGCCTGATGAATTGTCGCATACATTTCCCGGACCCTTTGATATAGACCCTGAAAAACTCGATGATTTAGGTTTGGGATATAGAGAAGAATATATAAGAGAGTTGGTATATAAAGCGAGAGAAGAAGATTTTTTTCTGCATACCTTGGATTCGCTGGATGGAATATATACTGATTCTTTACAATATAAAAAAGTCCACGAAGGACTTTTAAGTATAAAGGGTATAGGAAATAAGGTGGCATCCTGTATAGAGCTTTTCGGTCTGCATTGTCTGGATGCATTTCCTGTAGATACTTGGGTCAAAAAAATCGAAGGAAAGTATTATGATGGCAACTTTCCAAAAGACAGATACAGAGGATATGCAGGCGTAATGCAACAATACTTGTTTTATTATGAAAGGCAGCAATAATAAAATAAGCAGTATTTAAGTGTCTTTGGTAAAACGTCTGTAATTTAATTCGTCTATTTCATCATCAGTAAATACATGATTTCCGGGTTCTATACCCTGCTCCCTGATAAAATCCAAAAGAAGGTCTATTTCCTCCTGAGTCATAATAGGTGGATGAATACAAGGTTCGTGAGTGTTGATAAAATCCACGAGAGCATCAATTTCATCCTGTGACATGTTGGAAGTGTCGTGAATTGTAGTAGTTTTAACTTCATCCAAAGTTTTTTTCTGGAAATCATGTGCATTAACAGTAGGTGGAACCCTTAATTTTTTAAAGGTCTGACTGCTTTTTGGTTTTTCGGGAATGGAATTTTTATTAATATCTGTCATATCGAAAAAATTGTCCTCCGTAAAATATAGTTATATTATAAAGCTATTTTTGGAATGTGTAAATAAAAAATTGTTCAAATGAAAGATTTATGGTATGATAATTATATATAGCCGTGTCAATAATTAGTTTTTTTGTTGATACAGGTTAAAAAAAGTCATAAAGAAAGGTTTTTAGGTTTTTATTATGGAAAAAATAATTATGAATACTCCACTGGTTGAGATGGATGGAGATGAGATGACACGTATACTTTGGAAGATTATTAAGGATGAGCTTATACTTCCTTTTGTTGATTTAAAGACAGAGTATTATGATCTTGGTTTAGAGCATAGAAACGAGACCGATGATCAGGTTACATTTGATTCTGCAGAAGCTACAAAGAAGTATGGAGTTGCTGTAAAGTGTGCAACTATTACACCAAATGCTGCCCGTATGGATGAGTACAATCTTAAAAAAATGTATAAATCTCCTAACGGAACTATTCGTTCAATCTTAGATGGTACTGTTTTCCGTACACCAATAAAGGTAAATGGTATAGATCCTAACGTTAAAACATGGAAGAAGCCTATAACACTTGCAAGACATGCATATGGAGATGTATATAAGAATACTGAGATAAGAGTTCCTGGCGCAGGAAAGGCTGAGCTTGTATTTACTGCGGAGGATGGAACAGAGATAAGAGAGCTTATCCATGAGTTTGACGGACCGGGTATACTTCAGGGTATTCATAATACCGATAAATCCATAGAGAGCTTTGCAAGATGCTGCTTTAACTATGCTTGTGATACCAAGCAGGATTTATGGTTTGCAACAAAGGATACTATATCTAAGAAATATGATCACACATTTAAGGATATATTTCAGAGAATATTTGAAACTGAGTACAAAGAAAAGTTTGATGAGCTTGGTATAGAGTATTTCTACACCCTTATAGACGATGCAGTAGCAAGAGTAGTTAAGGCTGAGGGTGGATTTATATGGGCCTGCAAGAATTATGATGGTGATGTAATGAGTGATATGGTTTCATCAGCCTGTGGTTCACTTGCAATGATGACATCAGTACTTGTTTCACCTGATGGAAAGTATGAGTATGAGGCAGCTCACGGAACTGTTCAGAGACACTACTATAAGCACCTTAAGGGAGAAGAAACATCTACAAACTCTGTTGCAACCATATTTGCATGGAGCGGTGCCCTCAGAAAAAGAGGTGAGTTAGATGGCATAGAAGGACTTGTTGATTTTGCTGATAAGCTTGAAAAAGCTACTATCAATACTATAGAAAGCGGTAAGATGACAGGAGATCTTTGTCTTATGTCAACTCTTCCTAATATAACAAAGTTAAACAGTACTGATTTTATAAAAGCAATAAGAGAAGAACTTGAAAAGCTTATATAAGGAGTTTTATGGAGGAGAAAGTTTATAAGAACGGCTTTACTCATGCAGGCAAATTTCATTCAGATGATGTTTTTTCTACTGCATTGTTAAAGTTATTATTCCCTAAAATTAAGATACAGAGGGGGTTTAGTATCCCTGAGGACTTTGATGGTATTGTCTATGATATTGGATTTGGCAGATATGATCATCATCAGGTAGATAAAGAGGTGCGCCCCAATGGCGTGCCTTACGCTGCCTTTGGTCTTTTGTGGAGGGACTTCGGAGAGTGCTTTTTGGATAAAGAGCATGCAGATGAGTTTGATAGGATTTTTATCCAGCCCCTCGATGAATCGGATAATACCGGCTCTTACTGTGATATGGCTCAGGTTATAGATGATTTTAATCCTGTATGGGATGAAAAGATTCCTCATGATGTAAGATTTTGGGAAGCTGTTGGTATTGCAAAAAAAATATTAAAGAATCATTTTAATAAAATCAATTCCTACTCCAGAGCCGATTCATATGTAAAAGAAGCTATGGATAAGTGCGATGGTAGGGTACTTGTGCTTGAGAGATACCTTCCATGGAAGACTCGGGTTGTAAAAAGTGATTATGAGGTTGTTATCTATCCTTCAAACAGAGGAGGCTACGGTATACAGATGGTACCGGTTTCAGGTGAAACAACGGATTTAAAGGTTCATCTTCCTGAGGAGTGGTACGGGAAGAGTGTAGAAGAGTTAAGAACTATTTCAGGAATAGATGATTTGACTTTTTGTCATGCTACCGGTTTTCTCGCGTCAACCTTATCTCTGGAAGGTGCATTAAAGGTAGCACAAAAAGCAAAGTAAGGTGTATGTCATGAAGAAGGTTGACTTGATAACGGGATTTTTAGGTTCCGGTAAAACTACTTTTTTAAAAAACTATGTTAAGTATCTTGTAAGTAAAGGTGAAAAAGTAGGTATAATAGAGAATGATTATGGTGCCATAAGTGTGGACCTTATGCTGCTTCACGAGGAACTTGGGGATTTATGTCAAATTGGCATGATAGTCGCAGGTGATATGGATTGTTACCGAAGAAGATTTAAAACAAAGCTGATATCCATGGGGATGATGGGAGTTGACAGGATAATAGTCGAACCATCGGGAATATATGATGTGGACGAGTTTTTTGATATCTTACATGAAGAACCTGTAGAAGGAAAGTATGAGGTTGGTAATGTAATAGCTGTTGTTGATAGCGTCATGGAAACGGAGATGTCGGAGGACTCGAAGTATATTCTTTCCACTCAGACTGCAGATGCGGGTATCGTTGTATTTAGCAAGACAGACCTTTTGCAGGGAGAGTTACGCAAATCTCTAAATCAGACTATTATATTCTTAAATAATATACTAGAAGAGAATAAATGTAACAGAAGATATAATCTGATTTCTGCTACAGAAGGACCTGTGTACATTAATGAAAAAAAAGATATAATCGCAGGAGACAGAGCGCTTTTTGGTGAAGCTGAGTATAAGCTTATCTCAGAGTGTGGTTATAAAACTGAGAGTTACTTAAAAAAGCATATATCTGATAATAATAAATATCGCTCTTTATTCTTTTACAATCTAAAGATTAAAAAGGAAAGTATAGAGAAAATGACAGGTGAACTTTTTGAAGCTTCCCACACAGGTCATATATACAGGATTAAAGGATATCTAAAAATCGATAATAACTGGTATGAATTAAATATAACGCCTCAAAAATCAGAGATTAACATCCAAAAGGAGGGGCAGGAGGTTATTACGGTTATAGGTGAAGATATGCAGGAAAAAACAATTGTAGACATCATTGGAAGATATAGTGAAAGTGATGATTTTATTCACGGAAAAACATCACATCTTTCACATTAAAAAGGAGTATTCCTATATGGTAAAGGTAGGTAAAAAAGAAAAAAGACAGCTATTGCTTATCAGTTTTTTGTTTGTATTAATGATAGCTTGTACTATCTTTTTTCTGATGCAGGTTAAAGTAACCTCATTAAAACATATATATGTACTAAATATCGGCATCGATTTATTTGGTATGTTTTTGGGCTATATCCTTTTTGCCGGGATTGTTTTTGATTTGCAAAAAAACGGTTCGGATCTAAGAGCATTGTTACAGCTTATATTTGTTGTATCCGTAGCGTTCTTTTTGGATGCCGGGGCTTGGATGCTAGATGGTATGCCTGAGCTCAGGATTCTTAACTTAATTGACAATGCGCTTTTTTATCTCTGTGCGCCTTGTGAGGCAGTACTGTTTTGGCTATATGTAAAAAATCTTATAATACTTAATAATCCTCATTATAAGAAGATTGACTTGGGAATCAAGTGTTTAGGCGCTTTGGATTTACTAATTAAAATAATTAATCCTTTCTTTGGCTGGTACTTTACTGTCGGGCCTGAAGGTGTGTATAAGAGAATGACGTTATATCCGATATCCTTGATTTATCCGATGGCAACTCTGATAATTATATTTATTATCGTGATGCTCGAAAGAAAGCAGCTTGATAAATTCAAGATTATTATTCTTTGTTTGTATATATTTGCTCCGTTTACAGTTGCTTTACTTACTATGAAAATCTATGGTATTTCCTTAAACAGCGGAGTGCTGATGCTGGTTATACTGCTTATGTATTGCGTGCTCAATGTGACGCAGGGCAGAAAGGCAGCAGTCATAAGTCATGACCTTATGATTGCGTCGGAAATACAGGAGAATATCCTTCCAAGAACATTTCCGTTTTTGCCTGAAAAAAAGGAGTTTGACCTTTATGCATCCATGAAGCCTGCTAAGGAAATCGGTGGAGATTTTTATGATTTTTTCATGGTGGATGATGATCATCTTGCCATGGTAATAGCAGATGTTTCCGGAAAAGGAATTCCCGCTGCACTCTTTATGATGATTGCAAGAACTCTTATAAAGAATCGTACTATAGACGGAGAGTGGGAGAGTCCTGCGGATATACTTTCGAAGGTTAATAATCAGCTTTGCGACGGTAACAAAATGCAGATGTTTGTAACTGCATGGCTTGGAATACTATCTCTCTCCACAGGAAAGCTTGATTATTGTAATGCAGGTCACGAGTATCCGGCTCTATACAGAAAAGGAAAAGAATTTACAATATTGATGGAAAAGCATTCACCACCCCTTGCAACTCTTGAAGATATTGATTATAAGGGTGGAAGTCTTCTGCTAAAAAAAGGAGATGTACTTTTTGTTTATACGGATGGAGTTACTGAAGCAAATAACAAAAAGCTTGAGCTCTACGGTATGGACAGGATGATAAATGCATTAAATAAAAAACCCGATGCCCCTCTTAAGGAGATTGATGAAGCGCTTAGAGATGATATTAAAGCTTTTGCAAAGGATGAACCACAATTTGATGATATCACTATGCTTAGTGTTAGATATATGGGAAATCAATAAGAAAGCTGATAATTAATATTTTATATATAATATAAAACTTTGAAAGGGGGAATGTGTTTGAAATATCATAAGTTTTTTGCGTGGGCAGCTATAATTTGCCTTGCGCTGACTGTAATCACAGGGTATGGAAAGGAGTGATTGACAGTTAAAGAGAACTTTACCGTAAAATGGGTATGGGATTATGGTAAAGATAGTTAAGAGAAAAGAGATAATAAAAAGTTTAATAAACGGATGTAGGAATATCTTATAATTATTAGTTTGTATGGCCTATTATATCATTTTTCTATAAAGAAAAGGAATGGAGGTTCATATGAAATTAAAGAACATAGGAATGGTAGCATGCGGATTTTTAGCAGGTACAGTAGGTTTAACCATACTTGCAAGCAAGGAAGCTAAGAAGGTTTACACTCATGTAACAGCTTGTGCCATGAGAGGCGCAGACGCTTGTTTGGCAAAGGCAACCAACTTTAAGGAGAATTGCCAGGACATAGCCTGTGATGCAAGAGAAATCAACGAAGAAAGGTATCGCCAGGAGGAAGAAGAGCTTATAAAGGATGCCAGAGAAATCGTTGAAGAGGCAGATGCCATGAAAAATGAGGAAGAAGCTTAAAGTTTCATGTAAAGTGAGGATAACCTATGAGATGTAAGATATTACATGAATCCAAGGATAGGCTCAGGATTCACTTTTTCAAGAGATATTTTTCTTTTGAGGAGGCTGATATTCTTGAGACCTATATAGATGAGCTGGAGTATGTTTCTAAGGTTTCTGTCAATGAAAGAAGCTGTAATGCTATAATTTTTTATGATACTAATAAAAGAAAAGAACTCTTAGATACATTATCAAGGTTTTCATTTGAAGAAGTAAATATAGAAACTCCCATGTATACGGGAAGGGATATAAGGCATAGTTATGAAGATAAGATTTTCTATCATGTAGCGGTAAATGTACTGAATCGTTTTGTAATGCCGATTCTCTTCAGGCGTATCAGAGGAATAATAAAAGCCATTCCATTTATATGGAGGGGCTTAAAGTGCATAGTAAGAGGTAAGATAGAGGTTTCGGTCTTAGATGCTGTAAGTATAGGAGTATCACTGCTTCGAGGAGATTTTGATACAGCATCAAACATAATGTTTCTGTTGAGATTTGGCGACATCATGGAAGAGTGGACCCATAAGAAGTCTGTGGAGGATTTGGCCAGAGCCATGTCACTGAATGTGGATAAGGTTTGGATTGAAACAGATGCAGGAGATGAGGTTCTTGTAGATGTAAGCAAGGTTAAGATTGGTGACAGGGTAATTGCAAGAACCGGTAATGTAATTCCTGTGGATGGAACGGTTTTAAAAGGTGAGGCAGCCATTAATCAGTCTTCACTTACAGGAGAGTCCCTTCCTGTTCACAAGGAGGAAGGCGGTTATGTATATGCCGGAACCGTTGTGGATGATGGAGAGATAACAATTAGCGCCAAAGCGGTCGCAGGAGCGGGACACTATGATAGACTTGTTAAAATGATAGAGGAGTCCGAAAAGCTTAAATCAGATTCAGAGGATAAGGCTTCTAAGCTGGCTGATAAGCTGGTGCCTTATACATTTGGTGCAACTCTCCTTACTTATCTTTTTACAAGAAATGTTTCAAAGGCAGTATCCATACTTATGGTGGATTTTTGCTGTGCACTAAAGCTTTCCATGCCTATTGCTGTTTTATCGGCTATGAGAGAGGCAGGAGAGTCAGGGATGTCAGTCAAGGGTGGTAAGTTCTTAGAGGCTATTGCCGAGGCTGATACCATAGTATTTGATAAAACAGGCACTATAACAAAGGCAGATCCTATAGTAAGGGATGTAATTGCACTCGGAGGACGTAATCCGGACGAGATGCTTAGGATTTCAGCCTGTTTAGAAGAGCATTACCCACATTCTATGGCAAATGCAGTTGTTAAGGCAGCTCTGGATAAGGACCTACAGCATGAAGAGATGCATACAAAGGTTAATTATGTTATAGCCCATGGCGTTGCAAGTACCATAGGAGGTGAGGATGTCTATATAGGAAGCTGGCATTTTGTATCGGAAGATTTGGGATGCAAGGTTCCGGATGGTGAAGAGTATAAGCTGGATCAATTATCTGATTCATACTCCCATCTTTATCTGGCAATAGGTAAGGAAATTGCAGCGATTATAGAAATAGAGGATCCGCTTAAAGAAGGTATACAGAAGCTTATTTGCGACCTTCATGATTACGGATTTAAGAAGATAGTGATGCTTACGGGCGATAACGAAAAAACAGCCGGTGTTATAGCTTCTCTTGCAGGTGTGGATGAGTACAAGGCTCAACTCTTGCCTTTAGATAAAGCTAATTACATAAAGCAGGAGAAAGAGAAGGGAAGCAGGGTTGTTATGGTAGGAGATGGTGTAAATGATTCGCCTGCCCTTTCGGAAGCTGATGTAGGTATAGCTGTAACCTCAGGAGCTGCTATAGCCAGAGAAATCGCAGATGTAACTATTGCTGCCGATAATTTGGGAAGCTTAGTAGAGTTAAAGAAACTGAGTACTGCTCTTATGCAAAGAATAAGTTTAAATTATAAGGGTATAGTAGGCTTTAATTCGCTACTTATGATTTTGGGAATGACAGGGCTTATGCGGCCACAGACTACAGCACTTTTGCACAATGTATCTACAGTTGCAATAGGTGTTAAAAACACAACAAATTTAATTAAAGAATAACATGGAGGCACTAACAATGGGAAAGGTAATACTAACCGGAGACAGACCTACAGGAAAATTACATCTTGGACACTACGTAGGTTCACTTAAGAGAAGAGTACAATTGCAGAATTCAGGCGAATATGATGATATATTTATTATGATCGCTGATGCTCAGGCGCTTACTGATAATGCTGATAATCCTGAGAAGATTAGGGAGAGTATCATAGAGGTAACATTGGATTATCTCTCATGTGGTATAGATCCATCTAAAACACATATATTTATACAATCTCAGATTCAAGAGCTGTGTGAGCTATCTTTTTACTATATGAATCTTGTAACAGTCTCAAGACTTCAGAGAAATCCTACAGTTAAAGCAGAGATTAAAATGAGAGATTTCCAGGCGAGTATTCCGGTAGGATTTTATACCTATCCCATAAGTCAGGCCGCTGATATAACATTATTTAAGGCTGATACTGTACCGGTTGGAGAGGATCAGCTACCTATGCTTGAGCAAACAAGAGAGATAGTCAGAAGCTTTGGTAATACTTACGGGGAGGGGGTACTTGTAGAACCAAGTGCCATGCTCCCTGATAATAAGATATGCTCGAGACTTCCCGGAACTGACGGAAAGGCCAAGATGAGTAAATCTCTTGGAAATTGTATATATCTGTCAGATTCTGCAAAGGATGTTAAGACTAAAGTAATGAGTATGTATACAGACCCTGATCATATCAGGATTGAAGATCCGGGAAAGGTTGAGGGAAATGCTGTATTTACCTATCTGGATGCATTTTCAGATGATTCACATTTTGAAAAATATCTTCCTGAGTATGCTAACCTTGATGAATTAAAGGCTCACTATATGAAGGGGGGACTTGGAGATGTCAAGGTAAAGAAATTCCTTATCAAAGTTCTTGAAGAAGAGCTTGCTCCTATCAGAGAAAGAAGAGCTGAATATGAAAAGGATGTTACAAAGGTTTTAAATATCTTGAAAGAAGGAACTGATTACGCGAGAAGCGTAGGAGAAAAGACTCTTGCTGAAGTTAAGGCAGCCATGAAGATTAATTACTTTGATGATGATGCACTGCTGGAGACATGGAAGAAGAAGTATAACTAATATGATAGATAATATTTCACAATTTAAGGCATGATATATATGAATTAATTACGCAAATATTAAATAAAAAAACTCCTTGCAATAATTATGTAATTATTATATAATAATTTTGTAACATTTTTAAAAGGAGATATGTGCGACTTTTTTTATTTATTAACTTAAAGTCCACAATTAGAATCATGTTGAGCAATGAGTTATCTATCAAGAAGTTTTTATTAACAGCGGTTGTTATTATTTCATTTATTTGCTTTGGAGCTATCGGAGTTGCATCAAGCGCAAAGGCCGGTTCTCTTATAAGTGGAAAGGAAGTATCCGGAGAGAGTATCGTAAATGAAGCTCGTAAGTACATAGGAAAGCTTAGATATTCATTTGGTGGAACATCACTTAAGTATGGTTGTGATTGTTCGGGCTTTGTATGTGCTATCTATAAGACACAGGGAATCAACCTTTTTGGTGTAAGATCATCCTATGCTATGTACGGTGCACGTAATGCAATCGGAAAGAGCCTTGGTTCAGACACATCTAAGGCTAAGGACGGAGATATAGTTATTTACGGTTCTCATGCCGCTATAGCTACTGATAAAGGAACTGTTGTTAATTGCCAGAATTCGGGATGTATGGAGCAGACTCATGCTTACATGAGAAGGTACTTTGGACCTGTAAAGGCTGTTATCAGAGTATCACTTGTTAAGAACCTTGAAAAGGGTGATGTTATAAAGGACAAGAAGTCTAATTCCAAGTTTGAAGTAGTAAGTACTTCAAATCATACTGTAAAGTATAAGGGTGTTCTTGATAAAAAGAAAGAAGCAAAAGAAGCCAAAAAAGAGAATAAGGAATCAGAGGTAAGTGAGACTGTAATTTCTACAGATGAAGCTGGTACTTCAGCTCCGGAAGCAGTCGAGCAGACCGAAGCAGAGTCAAATCTTTCTTTAGATGGGGCTGCAGCTCCTGCAACTCTTACAGCTAAAAAAATTCCTTCAAAGGTTGTTGCATATGGCATAACTTACAAGGTTATTGGATAATTGCTTAATACGTAATTATAACCGAATTATATCGTAGGGTCGTTAAAATAACTGATCCCCTAATCATAAAAAGCAGGCTTGTCCTGCTTTTTTTAATTGGAAACTGAGTTTCTTATTAATTAAAAACTCTCCGCAAAGGATGTGATTTCAAGTAATTAAAAATGTAGTAAAATCACTTGTAAATTTAGTGGTTTTATGGTATCGTAAATTGCTATATTTTTGTTTTTTAGCATATGAATAAACTTTTAAATTTTCAGCAAGGAGAAGATAATGGCAAAGATTATACCTGATGATGTACTGTTAAATCTTAAGGATATTTCAAAATCCTTTGGTGATACCAAAGTACTTAAGGATTTTAATTTATATATCAGAAAAAATGAGTTCGTAACACTTTTAGGTCCTTCCGGATGTGGAAAATCTACAACATTGAGACTAATGGCAGGATTTGAGACTCCGGATAGTGGAAGTATTACTTTTGAGGGGAAGGATATAAAGGATTTACCTCCTGAAAAAAGAGAGATAAATACAGTGTTTCAGCATTATTCACTATTTAATCATATGACAATAGCAGAGAATATTGCCTTTGGTTTAAAGATAAAGAAAAAGTCAAAAAGCTTTATAGAGGATAAAATTAAATACGCTTTAAAGCTTGTTAATCTGGAGGGATTTGAAGAAAGATATCCTGCAACTCTTTCCGGTGGACAGAAACAGCGTATAGCCATAGCCAGAGCTATAGTAAATGAGCCTAAGATTCTTCTTTTGGATGAACCCCTTGGAGCTTTGGACTTAAAACTAAGACAATCCATGCAGTTAGAGCTTATGCGTCTGAAAAATGAACTTGGAATAACATTTGTCTATGTAACACATGATCAGGAAGAGGCACTTACTATGTCTGATACTATTGTTATCATGAATCATGGTGTAATAGAGCAGATTGGTACACCTGAAGATATTTACAATGAGCCGGATAATGCCTATGTTGCAAAGTTTGTAGGGGATGTAAATCTCTTGGACGGTTCTGTAAAGAGTTCTTCATCAGTTGATATTATGGGAGCGGTTTTTGAGTGTACAGATGAAGGATTCAAGCCGGGAGATAAGGTGGATGTTATGATAAGACCTGAGGATATAGAGCTTACTTCACCGGGTGAAGGAACTGTAAACGGAGAAGTGACGGAGGTTATATTTAAGGGAGTTCATTATCAGTCAAGAGTAAAATGTAATAACTTTAGTCTTATGGTATGCTCTACCCTTTGTACTCCGGTTGGCTCGCAAGTCGGAGTGCATATCGACCCATTTAATATCAGATTGATGACAAAAGGTGGCAATAAATGATCAAAAGGTTTGTAATGCGATTCTACGTCGTTTTAATATTTTTGTTTTTATATGTACCCATAGGAATACTGGTGGTACTTTCATTTAATAATTCTCGTTCAAGAGCTGTTTGGGGTGGATTTACTTTAAAGTGGTATAAAGTACTGTTTATGAATAAAACCATAATTCATGCTCTTTATAATACACTTTACATAGCATTTTTATCTGCTTTGATAGCAACCCTTATAGCACTTCCTGCAGCTGTTGGTATAGTATATATGAGAAAGAAGCAGGTAAAGGTAATGTTAGCATTTGGAAATATTCCTATGCTGAACGCGGATATAGTTACAGGTATACTGCTTATGCTTACACTTTCGAGAGTTATGAATCTTGGTACAACCAGTATACTTCTTGCTCACGTTACATTTAACATACCTTATGTACTGCTTTCTATATTGCCCAAACTAAAGAGCACCAATATGAGTATCTACGAAGCTGCAAGAGACTTAGGAGCAGGACCGGTGTCTGCATTTATCAAGGTTATCCTGCCCGAAATAATGCCTGGAGTAATAAGTGGATTTTTTATGGCACTAACCATGTCTATGGATGATTTTGTGGTGACATACTTTACGAAGGGAGCGGGAATAGATACCCTGTCAACTCTGATTTACGGACAGTTAAAGAGAGGCATAAAGCCTGTAATGTATTCTCTTTCTACAGTTATATTTTTAGTGGTTCTTATAATACTTCTCATCGTAAATTATATGCCTAGAGACAGTAAGAAAAATAGATAGAAATGGAGAAAAAGATGAAGAAAAGAGTGTGGCTTACGGGACCATATGTGTTCTGGATAGTTATATTTACGATACTTCCTGTAATAGTTCTTCTTTGGTATGCTCTTTATGATTCAAAACAGGGAATAACTTTTGAGCATCTGAGAGAGGCTGTAAAACCGGTGCATCTTAAGGCATTTTGGAATTCGATTCTGATTTCTTTTGAGTGTACTGTTATCTGTCTTTTGTTAGCTTACCCTTTGGCTCTTTGTATAAGGGCTTTAAAGCTCGGCAAGAGAAGCACTATGATTATGATAGTCATAGCTCCTATGTGGATGAATTACGTGCTTAGAATAATGTCTTGGCAATTAATATTATCAAAAAACGGTTTGTTAAATTCTTTGCTTACTATTCTCCATCTTCCAAATCATGATTTGGGAAACTCATCTGCAGCTATAGTAATCGGTATGATATATGATTATCTGCCCTTTATGTTGTTACCTGTTTACAATTCCATTATGAGTGTGGGCGATGATGTGATAGAAGCAGCCAGAGATCTGGGAGCAAATAAACTTACAGTCTTTGCTAAAATACTATTACCTTTGACAATTCCGGGGATAAGCAGTGGAATAGTTATGGTTTTTGTTCCTGCACTTACAACATTTGCTATATCTGATATGCTTGGCGGAGGAAAGGTAATGCTTATAGGAAATATAATAGAGCAGGAGTTTATAAGCAGTATGAACTGGAAGCTTGGAGCGGCACTGTCACTGGTGCTTATGATTGTTGTAATTCCGGGACTGTTTATATCTCCCACAAAGGCAGAGGAGCAAAATACCATTATAAATTAAATTTCACACTAGGTGTGGATAATGGAGATTAGTATGAATAAAAAAGTAAGAAGGTTTGGGCAAGGCCTGTTAATAGTATGCGTATGTTGTTTTTTCTTAACAATGATTGGATGCGCAAAAAAAGAAAATAAGAAAAAAACAGAAAATAGCGTAAATACAGGTAAAAACACCCTTACTGTTTTAAATTACGGAGAGTATATTGACAGAGATGTACTCGATACATTTGAAAAGGAAACAGGGATTAAAATATTATACGAAGAGGCAACTACACCCGAAGAAATGTATGCTAAGTACAAGGGTGGGGCTATAAATTACGATCTTATCTGTACATCTGACTACATGATTGAAAAGCTTAAGGATGAAGGGGAATTAAAAGAACTTGATATCGACAGTATGCAGTATTATGAAAATATAGATGAGAGATATCTAAAGCTGTCAAAGACCTTCGATCCCGATAATAACTACAGTATTCCTTACTTTTGGGGAACTATCGGTATTCTGTACAATTCTAAGTATGCAGATAAGCCGGTTGACACATGGGAAGCTCTTTTTAACGGCGATTACGCAGGAGAGATAATTATGCAGAACAGTATAAGGGATGCATATATGTGTGCTTTAAAGTATAAGGGATACTCATTGAATACCACAGATAAAGATGAGATACTTGCAGCACATGAGCTTTTGTTAAAGCAGAAAAAGGATGTTGAAGCATACTTTGTGGATGAAGTGAGAGAAGAGATGGTTGCAGAAAATGCAACGGTTGCTGTTTGCTATTCAGGGGAAGCTTATCTTGCGAATGAGTACAATGAGGATTTGCAGTATGCAGTACCAAAGGAAGGCTCGAACCTATGGATTGACTCATGGTGTATGACAAAAAGGTGCAAAGATGAAAAAAATGCATGCAAATTCTTAGATTTTCTTTGCAGAGAAGACATAGCTATGTTAAACTTTGAGGAGATATATTATCCAACACCAAACAAAGCTGTATATGAGAAATTACCAAAGGATGTTCAGGAAGACACCCTTGTATTTCCGACAGATGAAGCTATAGCGAATTCTGAAGTTTATAAAACCCTTGATAAGGATACTACACGTCTTCTTGGAGATTTGTGGAAGGAATTAAAGGTATACTAAAACAGCTTTACTTGACTATTCTTAGATTGGAGATTTATATTTATGAAAAAAGAAATCAAAAAACTATTATGTATGGGATTAAGTTTAGTTCTGGCAGCAGGTGTTACCGGATGTAATTCAGAAAAAAAGGAAACAAGCACAAACCAAACAAAGAAAGAAAGTACTGTAAGTA
The DNA here is from genome assembly GCA_016281605.1 of Lachnospiraceae bacterium. Taxonomy (GTDB): domain Bacteria; phylum Bacillota; class Clostridia; order Lachnospirales; family Lachnospiraceae; genus JAEEJA01. Next base: position 6,986 of record JAEEJA010000075.1, on the reverse strand, counting down.
AAGATAATCTCATAAAAAACGGTGATTTTTCTAACGGAAAAGAAGGTTTTGCACTCTACACTAACGGAGGCTCTGCTACTATGGATGTAAATGATGATGGACAGCTTGTAGTTAGCATAAAAACCGTAGGTGGCGTAGAACATGGTGTACAGGTTTACTGCGATGGTTTTAAGTTAAATAAAGATGGTGTTTATAAGCTTGATTTTGATGTGAAATCTTCTGAAGATATATATTTTGATTGGAGATTTCAGATAAATGGTGGTGATTATCATGCATATGCTACCGATACCGTAAAAGCCGGAAGTGAAGAGCAGCATATATCGGAAGAATTTACTATGACTGAGGATTCGGATCCTGCGCCAAGATTCTGTTTTAATATGGGATATGTACAGGCGTATAAGGATGAAGGAATTAAGAGCGCAGATGTTAAGGCACATGATGTTACTATAGATAATATTTCTCTTACTATAGTTGATGACAGTAAGGTAGAAAAGCAGGAAGAGGGACCGGATGTTAACCCTGTAAGAGTAAATCAGTTAGGATACAGACCGGATGCATATAAGAATGCTGTAATAGGTGAAGAGACAAGCGCTAAGGAGTTTAGTCTTGTTGATGCCAAAACTGGTGATGAAGTATATAAGGCAGATCTTCTGTTTGCTAATGACATGGATAAGGAAGATGAAAAGTTTACGGGAGAGAAGAATGCATACGCTGATTTCTCGGATTATAAAACCGAGGGAAATTATAAGATAAAGGTTGGAGATTTTGAATCGGAAGAATTTGAAATAAATGATGATGTATATGATGATATACTCGATGATAGCTTAAAGATGCTTTACCTGCAAAGATGTGGTTGCAAATTAGAAGAGGAGTATGCAGGAGATTTTGCACATGACCTCTGTCACGATAAAAAGGCAGTTTACTACGGCACTAAGAAAAAGGCTGATGTAAGTGGCGGTTGGCATGATGCAGGAGATTATGGAAGGTATATTGTATCGGGAGCAAAGGCTGCTGCTGATCTTATGCTTGCTTATGAACATAATCCCGATGTATTTGATGATGATTTGGGAATACCTGAAAGTGGAAATTCCATACCGGATATACTTGATGAGGTAAAGTATGAACTTGACTGGTTCTTTAAGATGCAGGATGAGAACGGTGGTGTTCATCATAAGGTTACTTGTAAGATGTTTCCTGATTTTGTTATGCCTGAAGAGGAAACAGATGAGCTTATTATATGTGATGTAAGTAAAACCGCAACCGGCGATTTTGCTGCAGTTATGGCTATGGCAGCGAGAATATACAAGGATATCGATAAGGATTATGCTGATAAGTGCCTTAAAGCTGCCGAAAAAGCTTATGAATTCATCAGGAAAAAAGGCGATAAGATGATTGGCTTTAAGAATCCTCCCGAAGTAGTTACAGGAGAGTACCCTGACGGAAACGGACTTGATGAGAAGCTCTTTGCAGCTGTAGAACTGTTAATAGCTACCGGTGACAGCAAATATCAAAAGGAAATAGAGCAAACCTATGCTGATATGACTGAGATAAAGGGGCTTGGATGGGCTGATGTAGGTTATTATGCAGCGTATGATTATCTGTTACCTGAGCATGAGAAATGTGTTCCTAAAGAAGGTTTAAAAACATATACAGAAATTCAGGAAGAATTCGCCTCAAGCATTGAAACAAGTATTATGATTTCAGATATGAACAGATACAATGTTTGTATAAAGGATGGTGCTTATCCATGGGGCTCTAATATGACAATTCTGGATGATGGAATTCTCTTTAGTATGGGAGAGGATACAGGTGTTATAAGTGGAGAAGAAGCCCAAAAGGCAAATGAACACATGCAGAGTGCGCTTCATTATGTGTTGGGTACCAACGCTTGCGGATACTGCTTTGTAACAGGTTATGGAGTGCTTTCTCCTGAGCACACTCACCACAGACCATCACAGAGTTTGGGTATAACCATGAAGGGAATGCTCGCAGGTGGCGTAGACAGCGCTTTGGAAGACCCTTATGCCAAGGGTGTGCTTTCTGAGTTAAGTGATGCTAAGAGATATGCAGATAACGAGCAAAGCTATTCTTGTAATGAGGTTACTGTTTACTGGAATTCTCCACTTGTATGGATGCTTGCGATTAATAAGTAATTGTTTTTAAAATATTAAACAATTCTGAACAAAGACAAAAAGGGGTTTTCGATTACACACGAAGACCCCTTTTAAGTTTATATTCAAAAGCTTATATTATATAAAGATTTAAATGATTCAAATATGATTTCCGGTAAGATTTCTATAATCATGAGGTGTCTGACCGGTTTCTTTTTTAAATTTTGTTGAAAAATAATTTGCATCATTAAAGCCACAGTTAAGAGCTATATCCGTTACAGACATATCTGATTTTTGAAGCAAATCAGAAGCCTTTTGTATGCGGAGTGAATTAATATACTTTATTGGACTTACATTAAAATATTTTAAAAACATTCTTCTGTAGTGTCTTTCGGATAATCCTATATTTTCTGCTAAATTATTAATAGTTATGTCCTCATCCAGATGGGTGGTTATATATGCTAAAGAATCACCGAGTATAGTTGTATCGGAATTCTTTTCGCTTGTTTTATCGTAAAGCCTTGAAAGAAGAGTAAAAAGCTCAAGCATACGTCCTATAATAAGAGCCTTATATCCCGGATTTTTTTTATAATATTCCGTCATCAAATAGTCAAGATGCTTGCTTATCTCATCAAAATCCTTATCATTAAGAACCAATGAGCTTTTAAAAACTTCAGAGTAAAGAACCTGTGGTTCTACTAAAAACAGGGAATTATAGCCCGGTATGGTTTTTAAGTCAAATGTAAAGTTTTCATATATCTTATCATTAAACATGATATTACAAATTTTAAAATTTTGTGCGCTCTTGTATCCATGGCATATTTCATCTTTGATGACGAAAACATCTCCCTTCTTTACAGGATAGTCTTTTCCATTTACAACATTTATTGCTTTTCCGGATAAAACTATCACAAGTTCTGTAAAGTCTTCGTGAGTATGTTCGAACATTTCATCATCCTTGTGTGTTCCGTATTGTATAAAAAAAGGAAATGATTGATCTTTTGTAAACCATTCAAGTTTCATCTGTAACATGTTACTCCTTCGCTAAGTATAATTTTCACATTACCTCTTCGCATTCTTTATAGTGTATGTTATCAAATGTCCGAAATTTAAAGTTTTATGTCCGAATAGTTAATGAGAAAAATAATAGTAGTATTATAATAAAAAATAGTAAAATAATCAAGATGGAGGGATTATATGGCTAATCCGTATTTACCTTTGTGGGAGTACATTCCGGACGGAGAACCAAGGGTGTTTGGGGACCGCCTTTATGTCTATGGTTCACATGACAGGGTTTCATCTCCAAGTTTTTGTGATTACAAGTTAAAGGTATGGTCAGCTAGTATTGATGACCTTAACCACTTTGTATGTCACGGAGATGCATTTAAAACCCGCTCAAAAGATGGCGGAAAGACAAGCATCGATTACTCCGATAAGGAATTATATGCACCTGATGTAGTTGAAAAGGATGGTAAATATTACCTTTTCGCCTATGTACTTCAGTCAAAAGGATGTGTGGCAGTAAGTGATCATCCGGAAGGACCTTTTGAGTTCATAGGACAGTATGATTATAACATAGATAATCATTATGATGAAGGAACATTTATCGATCCGGGTGTTTTAGTTGATGATGATGGAAGAGTATATGTTTATTGTGGATATTTAGGGTCTTACATGTGTGAGATTGATCCTAATGACATGCATACCGTGATAGATGAGACATATGTTCTTGATATCATTCCAACAGAAGAACCATTTGAATTTTTTGAAGCATGTTCACCAAGAAAGGTAGGAGATACCTATTATCTTATTTACTCTCCAAAGCAAGGATCAAGACTTGCTTATGCAACCGCTGACAGTCCTAGGGGACCATTTACTTACAGAGGTTATATAGTAGATAATGATGAAGATTATCCTGCGGGTAACGATCATGGTTCGATTATGAAAATCAAAGACCAGTGGTACATCTTCTATCATAAAAATACAAACGGAACTATTATGTCTAGGAGAGGATGCGTTGAAAAAATCGATATCCTTCCGGATGGTAGTATAACTAAGGTTGAGATGACATCTCTTGGTTTTCAGGATTCCTTAAATCCTTACGAGATTACACAGGCAGAAACGGCTTGTGTACTTAAGGGACCGGGCAATATAATGATAACTGAGCTTGATATCTTTACCAGAGCAATAATCAACATAACCTCAGATTCGGTTATGGGATGGAAGTACTTTGATTTCGGAGATGATTATACGGATGATGAGTATATGTATATAGCAATTAAGATGCAGCCTCTCGGTTGTGGCGGTAAGATACATATTTATGCTGATTCTGATACTCCTGAAAATGAAATCGGAGTAGTAACATTTTCTAATTCCGATCATATACTTAAAGCTAAGGTTAAGAAGCTTACCGGAAGACATGCTATCTACATGAAGGCTGAGCATGCTTATAGGGATATATGGTCAAAGGATTGTTTTGAACAAAGAGCTTTATTTAATCTTATAGCCTTTGTATTTATGAAATAAGTGTTTAAGAATATATTTATTATTTGTTTATATAATATGTATATTTGATTATGTCTCAGATATCTTTTATTATTAAATATTAATGTAGAAAATTGATAAAAAATGAGTGATTTTGGTATAAATTTTCTTGTACAAAAAGTAGTATTATTGTATATTATTTATATTATTACACCATTTTCAATCAAATATTATTGTAAGAAAAAAAGGAGGAAGGTATGAGAGGTAATTTTTCAAAAAAAATGATGGCTATGGTTTTAAGTGCCGGACTTACAGTTACATCAATGGCAGGTTTAACTGCATGTACAGGTGGGAGTTCGAAGAGTGAACCTATTACACTTACAGTTTATAGCCAGTTAGCTAACTATGCAGGTGAGCAGATTGGTTGGAGTGCTGATCTTCTCTTGGATGAGTTAAATGTTAAGCTTAACATTATCCCTGAGTCAGACGGTACATTTCAGACACGTATGGAGAACGGAGATCTTGGAGATATCGTAGTTTGGGGTAATCAGGAAAACTACAAGATGGCTCTTACAAACAATCTTCTCTATGATTGGAATCAGGACAATCTCCTTCATAATTTTGGTCCTTATATCGAGGAAAACTTAAAGGATGCTTGTGCTTGGAATCAGAAGCTTACACAGGAGTTTACAGATGGTAAATCAGATAAGCTTTACGGAATTGGTTTTGATATTGCTACATCCAGCCAGGACCACGATGCATTCTTCTATACATGGGATATCAGATGGGACCTTTACAAGGAACTTGGATATCCTGAAGTAAAAGACATGACAGAATTTGCAGATCTCTTAAAGCAGATGCAGAAGTTACAGCCTAAGGATGAGGCTGGTAATAAGACTTACGCAGTTTCACTTTGGCCTGATTGGGATGCAGAAATGTGTATGTACGTTAAGTCAACAGCTACTGCATACTATGGTTATGATGAGCTTGGTATAGGTCTTTACGATCCGGCTACATTTACATATCATGATGAGCTTGAAGATGGTGGTGTATACCTTGAGATGCTTAAGTGGTATAACGGTCTATATCAGAACGGTTTAGTAGATCCTGACTCCATGACTCAGACATTCGATAACATGGCTGAGAAGGTTAGAAATGCAGGTGTTCTTTTCTCAATCTTCAACTATTCAGGACAGATACCATTTAATACAGATGAACATCTTAAAGCAGGAAAATATATGTACTCATTTAAGCCTGAAGGAGCAAATCCTATAGTATACGGTCTTAATACATCGGGCGGCGACCGTATATGGAGTATCGGTGCTCAGTCTAAGTATCCTGACCTTGCTATGGAAGTAATCAATTATCTTGCTACTCCTACAGGTTGGATGAACATGAGCTATGGTCCTAAGGGTGAGACATGGGATTATGACGAGAATGGAAATACTTACTTTACAGAGCATGGTAAGGAGTGTAACAAGGACAAGAACAGTACTGTAATGGGCAATGGTCATGAAGGTACATACCATGATGGAGAACTTCAGATCAACAATACTATCTGGTCAAGTTACGCAAAGAACCCTGAGTCTAACGGAGAGTGTTATAACTCAGAAACATGGAAGAGTAACCAGGTTGAAGCAAAGTATGATATCGAAAAGGATTGGAGAGACAAGACAGGTGCTACAACATCCAATGAGTACTTTGAAATGCTTGGAAAGTACACTATTATGCCGGGTATCAACTATGTAGCTGAGACAAAGGGTGATGAATTAAAGACAACATGGAAGCAGGTTTGCTCAGCAGTTGTTGATGGTTCATGGAAGGCACTGTACGCTAAGACAGATGCAGAATATGACAAGATAGTTAAAGATATGATCAAGGATGCTAAGTCCTATGGATATCAGGATTGTCTTGACTGGTCACAGGCAGAGGCAGATAAGAAAACAGAGCTTATAAAGGCACTTAAGAGCTGATAAGAAGACAGTGTAAATAAAGGCGCTTGAAGGGCTGATAAGAAGACAGTGTTAATTAAGGCGCTTGAAGGGCTGATAAGAAGACAGTGTTAATAAAGGCGCTTGAAGGGCTGATAAGAAGACAGTGTTAATTAAGGTGCTTAAAGTGCTGATATATCAGATTATGCCAATATCATAATTCATATATATTACAATGTGAGGGTCAGAAGTATGATTACTTCTGGCTCTTATATTTTTAACTCAGTCGGAGAAATCCCCCACCTCTAAGCTAGATCGTAGGTGGGGGTATTGACAAATTATACTTACAAAAGCTCCGCGAGCGACACTAATAGTTAGATTCTCTAACTATTGGATTATGATAGGTAAATGTCTGCTAAATGCAGCCAAGAGATGTAAAACATCTCTTTGAATCACGGCG
>JAEEJA010000074.1 GCA_016281605.1 Lachnospiraceae bacterium | reverse complement strand
CGTAAGACCCCTTATAGAGTATGAGGTAGATAGGACAGAGGTGGAAGTGCAGTAATGTATGTAGCTGACTGTTACTAATAGGTCGAGGGCTTGACCTAAGTTTTTCTAAAGATACGCTTTACGGTAAGAGTTTTAGTATGTGGTTTTGAATCTACAAAAATTATATTTATAATTATTGAAAGTGCGGTTTTTCCGTGCTTTTTTTTATCGGTGAGTCGTCGAAAGGAAGAAGTCAGCAGAGCTGACCGACGACAAAACAGATAGTAAAAATATTTAAAAATAGCTTGACGAAATCAAAAAAAGTGTGTAAAATATTACTTCGTAGCGTGTCTACTGCAACCAATAGCCCCGGTTGTGACGACTGGCTACTATATAATAAGGATTTAGAGTGATGCTGATAGTGCTGAATGAGCATCGATTTGGTTCGGACATTACAAATCGATTGACAGTATATGTATTGCGCTTACTCTAAAACGGTAGATTTTAAATTAAATACAGGAGGAATCAGGGATGAAGACATATGTTGCAAAGCCATCCGATATAGAAAGAAAGTGGTATGTTATTGATGCCACTGATCATACATTAGGACGTCTTGCTTCAGAAGTAGCTAATATACTCAGAGGTAAGAAAAAGCCTATTTATACACCAAGTGTTGATACAGGTGATTATGTAATTATTGTTAATGCAGAGAAGATTAAGGTAACAGGTAAGAAGCTTGATCAGAAGATTTACTACAGACATTCTGATTATGTTGGAGGTATGAAGGAAACAACTCTTAAGAGAATGCTTGAAACTAAGCCTGAGAGAGTTTTAGAGCACGCAGTTATCGGTATGCTTCCAAAGGGAAGACTTGGACGTCAGATGGCAACAAAGCTTCACATTTATGCCGGACCTGAGCATAAGCATGAGGCTCAGAAGCCTGAAGTTCTTGAAATCAAGGAAAGAGCATAATCTATAGGAGGTAAATAAATTGGCTAATAAATTTTATGGAACAGGTAGAAGAAAGAGCAGTGTTGCCAGAGTATATCTTGTACCTGGAAATGGAAAGATTACAATAAATAACAGAGATATCGATGAATATATCGGTATGGAAACTCTTAAGACTATTATTCGTCAGCCACTTGTTGCTACATCTACAAATGATAAGTATGATGTTAAGGTTAATGTACAGGGTGGTGGACTTACAGGACAGGCAGGCGCTATTCGTCATGGTATAGCAAGAGCGCTTCTTACTGTAGATAATGATTTTCGTGCTACTCTCAAGAAGGCAGGATTCCTTACAAGAGATTCACGTATGAAAGAGCGTAGAAAGTACGGCTTAAAGAAAGCTCGTAAAGCTCCACAGTTCTCAAAGAGATAATATTTGTTATGCTCCTTGGTATTGCACAGGAGTATACGTTTTACAAACCTCGGAATATTTTGTTCCGAGGTTTTTTGTATTGTAGAGTTTTCGAAAGGAAGAAGTCAGCAGGGCTGATTAACCTCTTTTCTTGCTATAAATTTCAAATTTTTAATGACTTTGTAATAATTATTTGGTATAATAAGTCCCGTGTGTATGCATTAATGATAATTCATATGAAAAGGATGAGTATTAATGATTAAAGAAACTATGGATAAGATAGCTTCTTCAGAGGCTTTAGCTGCTCAAAGAATCAGTGATGCGCAAGATGAAGCAGCTCAAATCATAGCCGACGCAAAGAAAAAAGTTGAAACCATACTAAGTGACGCACAGTCGGGTGGTAAGGCTGATATGAAGAAGGCTATGCAAGAAGAAGAGGAGGCTGAGAAAAAGCTGAATGAAAAAGCTTTAGAGGAAGCCGAATCAGAGATAAAGAAGATTCAAGAAACTGCAAAAAAGAAGGAAGATAAAGCAGTTCAGCTTGTATTGGATACATTGGTATAGCAAAAGGAGAAAGCATTATGGCAGTAGTTTCCATGAAGAAACTTCACCTTTGCGCTATGAAGCATGACAGAAAAGCTGTTCTTGAAACGCTTCAAAGTCTGGGAGTTGTGGAGATTTGTCTTGATGAAGTTGAGGATGAAAACTTCAAGAAGATGAATACCGTTACACCTAGAAATCAGCTTGATAAGCATGTTCAGAATACTGACAATGCCCTTGAAATTCTGGAAAAGTACGTACCTGAAAAGAAAGGTTTACTTGCTTCTCTTGAAGGAAAGAAGGATGTTGCCAAGGCTTCCATGGATGAAGTTATAGAGAAGCATCATGCTTATAACAGAACAGTATATAAAATACTTGACATAGAGCATGGAATCAATACTTGTGAAGCTAATATAGCAAAAAGTGAAGTTGCAATTGAGAGTCTGACTCCCTGGATTGATATGGATATTCCTATAAATACCGTAAGTACTAAGTACACTAAAGTCTTTATAGGATCGCTTCCGCCGGAGTACGACGAAGGAGCTGTATATGCGCTTATAGCAGAGAGGGCTCCTGAGGTAGACAGTGCTGATGTTCACATAATATCCAGAGATAAGGATCAGTCCTGTATAGTAGCGGTTTGTCTGGATAAAGATGCAGATGACATGCATGATGCACTGCGAAGCGGCGGTTTTACAAGGATAGCTACGTATTCTAGAAAAACCCCCAAAGAAAAGATTGAACAGCATAAGAGTTTCATAGTAAAAGATAAAGAAAAAATAGAAAATCTCACAAAAAAACTTGAGAAGTACGATTCTGATAGAGATACTCTCAAGCTTTTATCGGATTATTATACCATAAGATCCGAGAAGTATCGTGTTTTGGGAGAGCTTCTGCAGACAGAGAATACATTTATGATTACAGGATTTATTCCTGAAGATAAAGCTGAATCCGTGGAGAAAAGGTTGAATGACAACTTCAATCTTTATCTGGAGATGACAGATGTATCGGATAAGGATAAGGTTCCGGTATTACTTAAAAATAAATCCTTGTTTGCATCTGCAGAGGGAGTACTGGAGTCCTTCGGTCTTCCGGGTAAAGGCGAACTTGATCCGACGGCACCGATGAGTATTTGTTACATAATTCTTTTCGGACTTATGCTTTCGGACGCAGCCTACGGCTTGATAGTGTTTATAGCCTGTCTGGTGCTTCTGAAGAAATTCCCTAAGATGGGTGACGCACTTAAAAAGTCCATAAGTTTGTTTATGTATTGCGGATTGTCTACACTTTTCTGGGGCGTGCTCTTCGGAGGGTACTTCGGAGATGCAATATCAGTTATAACCAGAGTATTCTTTGGAAAAGAAGTGGTTGTAAAGCCTGTATGGTTTGCACCCCTCGACAATCCTATGAAGATGCTTTTGGTATCACTGGCAATCGGACTTGTACACTTGTTCTTCGGTCTTATATTAAAGGGCGTTAAGTGTATAAAAGATAAGGATTTTATTGGACTAATAAGCGATGTAGTATCATGGCTTCTACTTATAGCAGGACTTATAATGATGCTTATGCCTACATCACTCTTTGCTTCTATCGCAGGAGCACAGATTAATTTTTCAGAAGGATTAAAAACAGCAAGCTATGTGATAACTATAGCGGGTGCCCTGATAATACTTGTTATGTCAGGCAGAGATCACAAAAATCCGGCATTAAGACTTGCTCTTGGATTGTATGATTTATATGGTCTTACAAGTTGGCTTTCTGATTTGCTTTCATATTCGAGACTTTTGGCTCTCGGACTTGCGACAGGAGTTATTGCACAGGTTGTAAACCAGATGGGATCTATGTTAGGAGCTTCAGTGCCCGGAGTTATAGTTTTCATCCTGGTATTTATCATAGGACATGTTTTCAATATGGCTATAAACCTTCTTGGAGCTTATGTCCACACTTGCCGTCTCCAGTATGTAGAGTTTTTCGGTAAGTTTTATGAGGGTGGTGGAGAAAGATTTACGCCATTTAAGGAAGAAACAAAATACGTAACAGTTAAGAAAAATATAAAACTTTAATTTTCATTAAGGAGGAAAATCAAATGACAATGGGAACAGTTTATGCATTATTGGGAGCTGCACTTGCAGTTATCCTTTCAGGTATGGGTTCAGCTTACGGTGTAGGTATAGCAGGACAGGCCGCATCAGGAGTAGTTAGTGAAGATCCAAGTAAATTTGCAAAGGTACTTATCATGCAGCTTCTGCCTGGTACACAGGGTATCTACGGACTTCTTGTAGGGTTCATCGCTCTTTCTAAGATCGGTGTTTTAAATGGTGAACCTGCTCAGCTCAGCACATCTACAGGACTTCTGTTTTTAGCTGCTTGTCTTCCAATTGCAATTGTTGGACTTGTTTCAGGTCGTAATCAGGGTAAGACATCTGTATCAGCTATAGGAATAGTTGCTAAAAAACCGGATCAGTTCGGTAAGGCTATGCTTTTCCCTGCCATGGTTGAGACTTATGCGATTCTTGCACTCCTTGTTTCAATATTAGCAGTACAGGGTGTTCCGGTCTAAAAAGACGCTATTTAAACAATGGCTAGTGATGGTTATTGAGCGTCTTTAACAATTTAGCAAAGCTAAATGTGTCTAAAAAGACGCTATTTAAACAACGGCTAGTGATGGTTATTGGGCGTCTTTAACAATTTAGCAAAGCTAAATGTGTCTAAAAAGACGCTATTTAAACAATGGCTAGTGATAACATAAACACCTGAATTGGAGGTAACACATGGCAGGTATAGATACAATACTTTCCCAGATTGAAAAGGATAGTAGTGATAAGTGTGATTCCATCATCAGCGCTGCTAAGGAAGAGGCGGATAAGCTGATTGCCGAAGCTTCTAAGGAAGTTAAGAGCGTAAATGAGGAATCAGCCAGAAAAATATCAGTGCTTAAGAAAAATAAAGCCATGACAGCACAGACATCCTCTGATCTTAAGAAAAGACAGACAATTCTTAAGGCTAAACAGGATATTATCAATACTACGCTTACAAAGGCGTATAATACCGTATTAAATCTCGGTGATTCAGAGTATTTTAATTATATATTAAAGATATTAAAGAAGAATGTTCAAGCCAAGGAAGGCGAGATATATTTCAACGAAAAAGATTTGAAGAGACTCCCATCCAATGTAAAGGCAAATATTGATATTATAGCCAATGAAGCCGGTGGTAGCTTGAAGGTTGCTTCGGATTACAAGGACATAGACGGAGGTTTTGTGCTTGTATATGGAGGAATCGAAGAAAATTGCTCTATAGGAGCACTTTTTAGAGATGAAAAAGAGACGCTTGTCGATAAGGTGAGCGAAGTGCTCTTTAAACAATAAAGCTTAAGGAGTAACACATGGCAGATAATTATATTTACGCTGTTGCAAGGATCAGATCTTTGGAAATGTCGCTTTTTTCAAAATCTACCATAGAACAGCTTTTGTCTGAAAAAACATATGAAGATTGTCTCAGGTTTTTAAAGGATCACGGATGGGGAAACTCCGACAATGATTCAGAAGATGCGTCTTATATGCTTCTTGCAGAGAACAAAAAGACCTGGGATACCATCAAAGAGATGACTTCCGATATGGAACCCTTCAGAGTATTAACAATCCCTGATGAGTATCACAATCTCAAGGCAGCTATAAAAACTGCCGTAAAAGGAGAGATTGAAGCAGCGATTTTCTTTGAAGGAACCGTCATTTCCGGTGAAAAGATGGTAGATATCGTCCGTCGCAATGCATATGAAGAACTTCCTGAAAGCATGAGAGAGTGTGCGAAGGAAGCGTATGAAGGATTCGTTCATACAGGTGATGGTCAGCTTTGTGATATAGTTATAGATAAGGCTGCACTTGAGGCCATACTTGATGCAGGAGAAAAAGCTGAAGAAGAGCTTATAAAGGATTACGCAAAAACCTATGTGGATGTAGCCAATATAAGAACTACTGTAAGATGTGCAAAAACCGGCAAATCAGCTGATTTTATGCGAAGAGCACTTGTGGCGGGTGCCACATTTGAAGTGGAAAAGCTCGTAAGTGCCGCACTTGCAGGAGTCGAGGATGTCATAAGATATCTGTCGGAATCCGGATATACAGATGCAGCAGAGAGTTTAAAGAAGAGTTCATCGGCGTTTGAGTGCTGGTGCGACAATATGATAATTGAAACCATAAAACCGCAGAAATACAATTCATTTACCATAGGAGCGCTTATAGCTTATATACTCGCTAGGTTAAATGAGATAAAGACTGTACGCATAGTCCTTTCAGGTCGACAAAATGGGCTTGAGGAAGCTGCTATCAGGGAAAGGGTAAGGGAAATGTATGTATAATATAGGCGTTATAGGAGACTATGACAGTATATATGGTTTCCAAGCTCTTGGACTATCGGTATTCCCTGTAAAAAGTGCATCAGAGGGCGAACAGGTGCTTAAGCACCTCGCGGAAAGCAATTATGCGGTAGTATATATAACTGAAAAGTTTGCTGTTCAGATGACTAAGGTTATAGATAAATACAGAGAAGCGCTTACTCCGGCCATAATACTGATTCCGGGAGTATCCGGGAATACTGGTGAAGGCGTGCTGGGCGTAAAGAAATCTGTAGAACAGGCCGTAGGTAGCGATATACTGTTTTCAAATAATTAAAAGCTTATATATTTAGAACTATATATGTTACATGATTAATGTAAAACTAAAACCCATGAAAAAGGAGAGAGAAAATTGGCTTCAGGTAAGATTAAAAAAGTAGCCGGACCACTTGTCATAGCTGATGGCATGAGAGATGCCAACATGTATGATGTGGTCAGGGTAAGTGACCAGAGACTTATAGGCGAAATAATAGAAATGCATGGAGATCAGGCTTCCATACAGGTTTATGAGGAAACATCGGGCCTCGGACCGGGAGCTCCCGTAGAATCCACAGGACTTCCACTTAGTGTTGAGCTCGGACCCGGACTTATCGGAAGTATCTATGATGGTATACAAAGACCTCTTACCGAAATCCTCAAGATGTCGGGAAACAGCTTACAGAGAGGTGTAGAGGTACCATCCTTAAATCGTGAGAAATCATGGGAATTCGTGCCTTCAGTAAAAAAGGGTGATGAACTTAAGGCAGGAGATATAATCGGAACTGTAGAAGAAACCAAGATTGTATCCCAGAAAATCATGGTTCCACCCAATATCGAGGGACGTGTAAAGGATATTAAGTCCGGCACATTTAAGCTAGAGGATACAGTATGTATCTTAGAGACCCCTGACGGAGATAAGGAAATAACCATGCTCCAGAAGTGGCCGGTTCGTGTCGGAAGACCTTACAAGGAGAAGCTTCCGCCTTCAATGCCGCTTATAACAGGACAGAGAGTTGTAGATACATTCTTTCCTATCGCAAAGGGTGGTGTGGCTGCGGTTCCCGGACCATTTGGAAGCGGAAAGACAGTTATACAGCATCAGCTTGCTAAGTGGTCAGAAGCCGATATTGTTGTCTACATCGGTTGCGGAGAACGTGGAAATGAGATGACAGACGTTCTTAACGAATTCCCTGAGCTTAAGGACCCTAAGACGGGTTATTCACTCATGGAAAGAACAGTTCTTATAGCTAATACCTCCGACATGCCGGTTGCGGCACGTGAGGCATCTATATATACAGGTATTACAATTGCTGAGTACTTCAGAGATATGGGTTACTCGGTAGCACTTATGGCAGACTCCACATCACGCTGGGCAGAGGCTCTTCGTGAGATGTCAGGACGTCTTCAGGAAATGCCGGGTGAAGAAGGTTACCCTGCTTATCTAGGAAGCCGCTTGGCTCAGTTCTACGAGCGCGCCGGTATGGTAAAGACTCTCGGTGAAGACGATAGAGTAGGAGCTCTTTCGGTTATCGGAGCGGTTTCTCCACCGGGTGGTGATATATCAGAGCCTGTTTCTCAGGCAACACTTCGTATAGTTAAGGTGTTCTGGGGACTTGATGCAGCTCTGGCTTACAAGAGACATTTCCCTGCCATCAACTGGCTTACCAGTTATTCACTCTATATTAACAATATAGGAAACTGGTTTGAGGAAAATGTAAACGAAAAGTGGATTAGCAACAGACAAAAGCTTATGACTCTTTTACAGGAAGAGGCCGAGCTTGATGAAATAGTAAAGATGGTAGGTATGGATGCCCTTTCTAAGGGTGACAGACTCAAGATGGAAGCTGCTCGCTCTATACGTGAGGACTTCCTCCATCAAAATTCATTTCATGATGTAGATACATATACTCCTCTTGAGAAGCAGTTCTACATGATGGAGCTCGTAGTTGCATTTTATGAAAAAAGTGCGCAGGCCCTCACAGAAGGTGCTTCTATCAACGACATTCTAAAAATGGATGTTAGAGAGCGCATCGGACGCTTCAAGTATACTCTTCCGGATGACGTTGAGTCCGAGTATGAGAAGATATCAAATGAACTCTTAGCACAGATTAGTGAAGCGGTCAGCAGAAAGGAGGACTAAAAAATGCCAAAGGAATATAGAACTATACAAGAAGTCACAGGTCCTCTGATGCTCGTGCGCGGAGTGGAAAATGTAACTTACGATGAAATCGGAGAGATAGAGCTTTTTAACGGAGATGTAAGAAGGTGCAAAGTTCTCGAGATAGACGGAGGTAATGCTCTTGTACAGCTTTTCGAGAACTCAGCAGGAATCAACCTTTCAAACAGTAAAGTAAGATTTTTAGGACACAGCATGGAACTTGGTGTATCAGGAGATATGCTTGGAAGAGTCTTTGACGGACTCGGACATCCTATAGATAACGGTCCGGACATCCTTCCGGATGAGAGAAGAGATATAAACGGTCTTGCCATGAATCCGGCAGCCAGAGTGTATCCTTCAGAGTTTATACAGACCGGTGTTTCAGCTATTGACGGTCTTAATACCCTTGTTCGTGGCCAGAAGCTCCCTATATTCTCAGCTTCAGGTCTTCCACATGCACAGCTTGCTGCGCAGATAGCCCGTCAGGCTAAGGTTAGAGGAACAGACGAACCGTTTGCCGTTGTATTTGCAGCTATGGGTATAACATTTGAAGAGTCAAACTACTTCGTTGAAAGCTTCAAAGAAACCGGAGCTATCGACAGAACAGTTCTTTTTGTAAATCTTGCAAATGATCCGGCAGTTGAGCGTATAGCAACTCCACGTATGGCACTTACTGCTGCTGAGTACCTTGCATTTGAAAAAAATATGCACGTACTTGTAATACTTACGGATATTACAAACTATGCAGATGCGCTTCGTGAAGTTTCAGCTGCGCGTAAGGAAGTTCCGGGTAGACGTGGTTATCCGGGTTACATGTACACAGACCTTGCAACTCTTTATGAGCGCGCCGGCAGACAGAGAGGAAAGAACGGAAGTATTACCATGATTCCGATTCTTACCATGCCTGAAGATGACAAGACTCACCCAATCCCGGACCTTACAGGCTACATAACCGAAGGCCAGATAATACTTTCACGTGAGTTATACAGAAAAGGTCTTATGCCACCTGTAGATGTACTTCCTTCTTTATCTCGTCTTAAGGATAAAGGTATAGGTGAAGGAAAGACAAGAGCAGATCATGCCAATACCATGAATCAGCTTTTCGCAGCTTACTCCAGAGGTAAGGACGCTAAGGAACTTATGACAATCCTCGGTGAATCAGCGCTTACTGAAATTGACCTTATGTATGCTAAGTTTGCCGATGCATTTGAAAAAGAGTATGTATCACAGGGTTACGAAACCGACAGGGATATCGAAGAAACCCTAAGCATAGGCTGGAAGCTTCTTTCCATGTTACCTCGTGCAGAACTAAAGCGTATAGATGATAAGTTCTTAGATCAGTATTACGGCAAATAAAGGACTCTTATGATATAAAACGGAGGAAGTGAGTATGGCTAATAAAGTCACGAACCCCACCAGAATGGAGTTGACAAGGCTCAAAAAGAAGCTTGTTACCGCGACAAGGGGACATAAGCTTCTAAAAGATAAGCGAGACGAGCTTATGAGACAGTTTTTGGATCTTGCTCGTGAAAATATGGAGCTCAGACTCAAGGTGGAGGAGGGAATAAAGGCTGCCAATACTAATTTTGTAATTGCTAAGGCAGGGATGAGTGAACAGGCCTTAAATGCTGCCATGATGGCGCCAAAGCAGGAAGTTTCCCTTGAAATGAGTACAAAAAACATAATGAGTGTAGATATTCCTCAGTTTGATTTCAAGCAAAAAACTGCTGATGAAAACGACATTTACTCATATGGATTTGCATTTACTACAGGAGATTTAGATGATGCAGTTCATTCATTATCCGAGGTATTTACCGATATGCTTAAGCTTGCAGAGATAGAAAAAGCCTGTCAGCTGATGGCTGCGGAAATTGAGAGAACCAGACGTCGTGTAAATGCATTGGAGTACGTTATAATACCTGAAACTCAGGAGGGTATAAGGTACATAACCATGAAACTTGATGAAAATGAAAGAAGTACTCAAGTCAGACTGATGAAGGTTAAGGATATGATGCTTGAGGAAAAATACCATTATTCAGAAAGAAACTAACAGAATACATAATGTCATATAGAGGATATAGAGATGAAAAATAACGGAAAACAGATTTTTCTGGTATTCATGAAAAATCTAGGCATAGCATTGCTGATAATTGGCGTAATAATAGGTGTGGGTATAGCATCTTATATGCTCACCTACAGATATTACAGAAATAAGCAGATTGATTCTGACGATACAGAGGTTATAACCAAGTATGATGACATACTTAATCAGGTAGAAGCTTCAACAGAGGACGTTTCTACAAACTTTATATTTGTGAAGGATAATAATAACAATATCCGAGCATTTATGATTGAGATTTGCAATACCAATACTAATAACATGGATTATATTACTATTCCTGTAGGAACCCAGTATACCCTTCCTACCAAGATGTATATTAATCTCATGGCTATTTCAGAAGAGATTCCGCAGATTGTTAAGTTATCCAGACTTCGTACATATTTCCCTAAAAAGATGGAAGATGAGCAGGCTTTTGGCTATGCTTCTATAATTATTGAAAATATACTGGATATAAAGAAGAGCTACTTTACAGTTATAGATTATGATACATACGCAGCCCGCTACAAAAAGCAGAAGATAAAGCTTAAGTATTCCAAGACAAAGAAGGGAAATGACTCAGAAGAGGCAGCGACCACGACTGAGACAACAACAGAAACTACAGTAGAAACCGTAGCAAAACCGGAAACCGTAAAGCAAAACATGGCTATTCACGTAGCTAATGAGGATTACTTAAACGAACTTATGGAAGTTTACGGAGACAAGGATAAAACCATGGAGTACCTCGAAGAGGAGTACAAGAAAGAGGGCTATGTATCCAATCTAAATGTAAATTTAAAGATAGGATATGTGGAGTCTTATGTAAAGAGTGATCCGCATTACTTCCATTATTGGGGAATACCTTCAAAGAAGGGAAGAGATGGTTACTTTAAGATAGACAGTGTAACAGCAAAGAAATTTATAAAGTCACTCAAGAAAAACCAAGAGACCTATGACAGCGAACAGTTTGACGGTTCAGGAAAGAAGGTTAAGCAAAATATAAGTAAACTAACCAAAGGAACCTTAGACAAAGACAAAGATAAAGATAAAGATAAAGACAGCGAGAAGAAGAATAAGAAAAAGAAGGACACAGAGAAAGAAGATACAGGCGACACAGAAGAAACCTTGTCATCTAAAGACTTTGATATCATAGTACTTAATGCAACAGGTGTAAGCGGAGTTGCTGCAAATACCGAAGCAAGGCTTGAAGAGGATGGTCTGCATGTAGGAGAGGTTGGAGATTATACCGGAGGAACACTTACTCAGACAAAAATCGTAGTAAAGGAAGACGGTATGGGAGAAGACTTAAAAGAATACTTTACAGATGCTGTGATTGAAACCGGAAGTCCGGCAAAGGATTATGATATAGAAATCGATGTAGGAACCAACGATTCAGCCCAATAAAATCACATTTTTCTTGACTTATTACATTTTTGTAAGATTTACACAAAAAACAAAGTATTTTTTTGGTTACTTATACTATAGTCAAAAAAACGAAATTGTAGTATTATACATATTAGGTTGTTTCGAGAACCGTAATTGCCTTAAAAAGGCTGATTAATTACTTTATTTAGGAGGATAGTGAAAATGGCTAGTTTATCACTTAAAAACATTGGAAAGCAGTATCCAAACGGATTCGTTGCAGTTAAGAACTTTAATCTTGACATCGCTGATAAGGAGTTCGTTATCTTCGTAGGACCTTCAGGATGTGGTAAGTCTACTACACTTCGTATGATTGCAGGTCTTGAAGAAATATCTTCCGGAGAGCTTTGGATTGGTAATAACTTAGTAAATGACGTAGAACCAAAGGATAGAGATATCGCCATGGTATTCCAGAACTACGCTCTTTATCCACATATGTCAGTTTATGACAATATGGCATTTGGTCTTAAACTTAGAAAAATCCCTAAGGATAAGATTGACAAGCTTGTTCACGAGGCTGCTAAGATTCTTGATATCGAGCATCTTCTTGATCGTAAGCCAAAGGCTTTATCAGGTGGACAGAGACAGCGTGTTGCCATGGGTCGTGCAATCGTTCGTAATCCTAAGGTATTCCTTATGGATGAGCCTCTTTCAAACCTTGATG
>JAEEJA010000073.1 GCA_016281605.1 Lachnospiraceae bacterium | reverse complement strand
ATGGTGAATAACATGAAGGATATGTTGTCGGAATATCGGACCAATTATGAAAAAAAGCTTCCGACTGCCGTAAGATCACATGATTTTTTAAATGCATATATTGAAGATGATTCGGGAAAGCTTCTTGGAGATCTTCTCCTTGGTATCTCCGACTCTGATCTGGCAAATCTTTTATTGCAGATGAACGGGAATATGGTCCTGACGGTGCAGCAGCAGATAGCAGCAGCCTGCGACACGGGTAAAAAGACATGGCTTGACCGCATGGTACAGCTTGGAAGTTTCGGTGCTCTCAGAAAGAAATTCCTGAATGCATATAAGAATAATGCAAGAAAAGCTGATGCCGCATTGGAGAAAAATTATCATGATAAAGCGATGCTGATATATGATTCGTGGGATGATATCCATCAGCATTTTGCCAATATAAAAAATAAAATAAAAAAATACGGTCTTGATGAGATGAGCGAAAAGGAACTGGATAGCTGGGCTGAGGGTGAATTCGGAGACAGTGATGCTTCAGTATTTCTGGTAGAGTCATCCGCTCTTGAGTCTTTGGGATGTTATAAATATAAGGTCGATGAGAGCAGTAGCGCAGAGCAGACCCTGTTTGATTATTTTTATCAGGATAAAAAAGCGTTTGACGGCGAAAACATCAAATACCTGTATCCTTTGGCAGCAAGTCTGTCAGACGGACAGATCGCCGCTATGCGCGGGACTGTCAGCTTTTTCAATATCCTTCAGGATGGACTTAAGGCGAGTCTATACAATGATTATAGTAATGGACAAGGTGCGGAGATTAAGGAAAAAAGCAGCACGGAAGAAAAAGAAACTATAAATGAGATTACGGATTATGTGGATAAAACTATCGACGAATGGTCCGGCGGAGAGAAGATATCCGTATATGAGGGAGTAGACCGTCAGATCTTTGAAGGCGGAGTGGCGGTGACGAGTTCTGCAGAAAAGTTCAGTGAAGGTACCGAGGCAAGCTGGGCAGACAGGTTTGTTGATAATGGCGGATTTAAAAAATGCATGATAGGTCTTTCGGTATCATCAATACTTAGTGGGATCTGCTCTTTTACCTTTAAGATTGCTCAGAGTGTAGCCTACGAAGTAAACCTTGATGGGGCACGCGATATAATGCTTAGTGAGAGTACGAGAGGAAAGAACAAATTAACGAGTTGGATGGTCCAATATGATCTGTCAGAGGGTACAATCGATTATATAAGAAATAACACTGTGGAGACAATGAGACATAATTTCATATATGGAGAAGCTTATAATGGCACAAAGGACTCAGCTCTCAATGGGTTGTGTACGCTCGATGTGATAGCGAGAAATGAATCCGTGGTGTATAAGCTGTTTAAAGCTCTAAGGGTAGGTTTTGCTGTCTTTGCGGTGCTGCTTGCGGTGGCTGATATTACCCTGACCGCCGTAACGCTTTATAAATATTATCACAGAGAGCATATGCCCATACCCCGTTATATGGTCGATATGACATATGACGAAGCGCAAGGGACATCCTACATCGAGTATAAAAGCGTATATGACAATAATGGAAACCCGGGAGATACAAACGGAGGCTCCTGTAAGCAATGGCTTGCACTTTATGCGACAAGGGACAGGGATGCAGGTGCTCCGATACTGGCTCCGGATAAGAACGAGCGTAATTTTATTCTTCAGACAGGAAAAGGTGGTGACAGTATTCCGACAGGATATTCACCGCTCCATCTGTTCGGTTCGCCGAACGTGGCACAGAATCTGACCTTTGCCGACGGTGAGAACGGATGGTCTTACAACGACGAGCATAACGGCACATATTTCTTTTTCCGACATGCGGATACTTCGGAGATAAGTACCGGTGAGGCACAGGGAGAGGCTAAGGATGCCGGAACGGCTTTTAGTACCGGGGTTATCATACTGGTCGGTGCCGCCGGTCTTGTGACAGGAATCTTTATCGGAGGAGTGACCATAGGTGTCTACAGAAGAAAAAGACGGGCATCCTGATAGGGAAAAAACCATAGGAAGCTTCTGATGGACAATTGATGGACAGAGCTTGGTAGAATGTTTTCAGAAAGTGATAAACGTAAGTTTTAAGGAAAGATAAAGAGGAAAAAAAGACAACCATTATGGAAAGGAGTGGATTAGTATGAAAACATCAATATTAAAAAGAGGACTGGCTGTTGTGCTGGTAGCGGCGATCGGATTTATAGGTTCGGTACAGCCAATATGCCCAAGCAAATCAATAGCAGCTTCTAACAAGACAAATGTTTCTTATATAGCAGAAACTAGGCTTTTTATCAAAAAGGAGGGCTCTGTAGATGACGCCAGGGCGTGGTGCGAGTCCCAGGGTAACGGGTGGAAAGTGGTCGATGGGGACTTAAATGCGGGAGCATCGGGAGCCATGACCAAGGAACAGGGTGTTTTCTTATGCTACAGAACAACAAATGATCCCAACGAAGCCATCACAGATCTGGGTGTCATGAACGAACGGGGAAATTACTCTGAGGGAGAATATGAGAGACTCCTGAAAGACCAGAGAGAGCAATACGTGGATATAGTAAAAAACATGAGAGTGATGATCGATGAGTACAGGACCAATTATGAAAATAATGTGCCTGTAGCCGTAAAAGCACATGATTTTATGAATATCTATAAAGAGGATGATTCAGGACAGTTATTGGGGGATCTCCTGCTTACTGCGGATGAAGAAAAGCTTGCAGATATCCTGCTTCAGGCAAACGGCTTGGTAGTGCTTACCATCCAGCAACAGTTGGCATCTGCCTGCGATGTGAGCAAGACTACCTGGCTTGACCGTTTGAGCAAGCTCGGAAGTTATGATATGCTGAAAAATGCATTTTCCAAGAACATGTCAACGGGAAACGTCACAAAAACACTGGACAAACAATACAAAGAGACAGCAAATCTGATCCTTGAGAACTGGGGTGATATCAGTGACAGAGTCGCAGACTTTGGTGATTTCCAGAAAAAGTACGGTCTTGAAGATGCCGGTCTGATAGAACTTCTTGATTGGGTGAAAGATAAGGATATAGACAGTGAAGAATTTGCTGATTACCAGGAGGTGATCACACTTATATCACTGATAGGATATGAATATGGAAAAGATGATACATTGTTAAGCTTATTTGCAAAGACAGCTGACGAGATAAAAAGAGAAGGTATAGAGGTGCTCTATCCAATGGCTGCATGTCTGAGCAAAGGTCAGATAGCCGCGCTCAGTGAGTCTGTGGGAATATACAATCTTATTCAGAATGCTTTCGGAGCCAACATCTGCAACAACAATGATGCCGGTATGGCAGGCACTCTGTCAAAGCTGTCATCCAGAGAAGACAAGGAAGCACTTGATGAATATACAAATACTATAGAAAATTCAATAAAGAATTTAAATAACGGTGAGAAAATATCAATATATGAAGGTGTAGACCGGGATGTATTTGGAGGTGGAGTTGCGGTAACCACGACTGCAAAAAAATATTCTAACGGTGTATCCGGTTCATGGTCGGGAGTTTTCTTCAAGAATGGTGCACCGGCAGTGTTATCGATAGCTCTGGGGGTAAGCGCAGCCACGTTATCGTGTGCAGCTGTTGGATTTGCTGTTGCACAGAAGTTTACGGCAAATACAATTAATAAAATCGTAGCCATGAGTACTGAAGAAAAAATGATAAGTGGATTTAATGATATAATTGCTAAGACTGCAACCGCATTTGTAGATGGAGGCAAAAACGCGCAAGCAGCAGCTGTAGCTGAATTAAATGAAAATTTTGGAAGTAAAGCTGTTACGTATATAAATAAAAATTTTGGAACCACTATTGATACTATTGATGAATTTGAAACATTTGCAGAACGGGCCGGAAAGGAAGGCAGCGAGGCTAAAGCGGCATTTAATCAACTGAAGACAAGTGTAGAGAGTAAAAAAATAACAAAGCAGGTTGAAGTTGCCAACCCTAAATATAATATATATAATGGTCTTAAATGGGGAGCTACGATATTCACGATTGCTTTGGCTGTGACAGATATAGTACTTACTTCGATAGCAATGTATAAATATTATCATGTAGAACATATACAGATACCCCATCATATGGTCGATATCAGCTATAGCGAGAATGAAGAGGCAGCTTATGTGGCTTATAAGAGCGTTCGTGACCAGGACGGGCGGCCGGGTGACTTGAATGCAGGAAGCTCCAGACAGTGGTTGGCATTGTACTGTACAAAGGATAAAAAAGCCGGAAGTCCTATTGTGGCACCCGGTAATGGAAGCGATATAATCGTTAAGACCGGAAATGCCCAGACACCCGTAGAGGGATATGCACCCCTCCATATGTTCGGTACACCGAATGTACCACAGAATCTGACATTTGCAGATGGCGACAACGGATATTCATATAATGATAAAAACCACGGCACATATTTATTCTTCATGCATTCGGATGCACAGACAAACTATAGCGATCCACTGGCAGAAGCGAAGGATGCCGGCACGACAGTCAGCACCGGTGTGGTTGCCCTGATCGGTGCTGTAGGTGTTGTGGCAGGTGTTTTTATCGGAACGATAACTACAAGCAGGCGGCGCAAAAAAAGACAGGCACACAGTTAAGTGTAACCACAAACTTCGGATGCAGAAGACGGAAGGGAGAATTGCTATGAATACCAAGCTTAGATCCATATTAAAAAAAATAACAGCCTTAGGATTAGCAGCAATGCTAATTGCAGAGCCGACGATGAGCGACTGGCATCCCGTATCGAAGGGAGCTGTCACACAGACTTCGGCTTTGGCTAACGCTGCGGTAAAGGTTAGTAAGGCAGCTGAAACCGGGACTCAGATGGCAGTTAATACAGGAAATACTGCATCCGAAGAATATGTCTCGGAGCTGCGTCTTTTCAGAACAGATGGGGAAAATCAATCATCCGTTGTAAAGCAGGCCAAAGCTGACGGATGGACCATTGTTTCAGAGAATAATTCTCCTGTGGATCTGAACGAGTGGACAGAAAGGGACCACATCCTGCTTGGCTACAAAATATCAAAAAACAGAGCCGATGCCATCACCGATATCCGTATGCTGGAGATGAATCACGGTTATGAGTTTTTTGATTATAAGAAGATAGTTGAGTCGCAGTATGACAAGTTAGACGGACTTGTTGCCGATATCGTAGAGGCTGCATCGGAGTTTGCCGCCAATGTAAAAAAAGGAAGCACTGCTGCAAAAAAAGCCAAAGAGTGCTTAAATACACTTTATTTCTCGAAATCAAGTAGTAAAAATCTTGCAAATGCTTTGGGCACGTCGGGAATCAATTTTGGAAGCGACAGCATGGAAAACAATAATAAAAATGATGACAGGGTATACCTCGGTGATTATCTGTCATCTGGGAAAGTCGATCAGGAAATATTGAAGACACTTGTCATCCGTATGAACGGAGGAGCCCTCACGGCACTTTACACTTATCTGTCACTTGGCGTAACGGAAGAAGGATCAGGCTGGGTAGGTAGAATCCCTGATTCCACGGAAAGTATTAAAAAAACCATGGAGGCGGCCGGCGGAGCTGCCGTGGCAGACAGTTCATATTATGAATATGCGGTTGAGTTACAAAAACAATTGCAGACTTTTGCTGAGGGCTACAGAGCAGCGGAAAAACACAAAAAGAACGGAGAGGTCGCACTGGCGAAGGTGAGCGGAGCTTCGGATGAAACGGAGATAACGCCTGAGAATTGTCAGGATATCATAGATGCAGGCAACGAGGATGAGCGCGCTCCCGACCTTGCGTATGAAGTAGCATACGGAAAACTGAACAAGTTTACTATAGGAAACATGAAGGCGGGAGATTATTTCCTTAAGCTCGGTGAGAAGACTTATAAAGAACGTGCAGACTATCGCACTCTGTATCCTTTTGTACATGCGTTGACGGATGCCCAGTACGGAGTCATGAAGATTGTCGGATTTGTACAAATGGCTCTGAACCTTGATCCATCTGATGAGTTTTATAAAGAACTTGATGATAAAATGGCTAAGGCAAAGGAGATGATACGAAGCGTCGGAAATGGCGACGGTACAGTGGATGTATTTGCAGGTGTCAATAACGAGTTCTACGAGCACCCTGTAGCATTGACTTCAGAGGCGACCAGACAGAACAAGGCAGGTACCCTCTATACGGAACTTACAAGAGAGGGTGAGTTTTATGACAATATGAATCTTGCTATGATGTATATAGGTCTGGCATGCTCGACATGCGCTCTTATCACCGGATGCATCACCATAGGCATCATGATAGCGGGCACAGGACTTAGCGTATGGGCGACATGTGTGGCAGCCGTAGGGACCGGGATATTTGCCTCCATAGGCGGCGTCATCGGCTGTGCGGCAGTTATAGGAGGCTGGGTGACTCTTGTGGCGTTGGTCATAGCCGGCATAGTATATCTGGTACACTGGATCGTTGGTAAGTTTAAGGATCCTGACAAGGAAGACTACACATATATGCCGACTGAATTGTATGATGTTCAGCAGATATATAAAAATGATGTTTACAAAAGTGCTTTTATAAAATACCTGCCTGTGACAAACGGCAGTGGGAATCCTCAGGATCTGAACGCTGATGACGGTAAGCGATGGAATCTTTTGTACTATTCAAAGAGCGCGGATCTGGGTACGCCCATCGTAGTTAAAAATGACAAGCCGTTTTTCAGGACAGTTGAGGATATCAACACTCCCGAGGGATATACCAGTGTAAAGGGCTTTGGCGAGAAGTCAGCGGCAAACTTAAATTCCTATACGAGAAAGAAAGGCGGTTCAAAGCCTATATATCTTCACTATACTGCTCTCGGATCCGGTGATATCCAGGTAGAAGAAGAAATAAATAAAGGGACAGTGAATATAGATGAAGGGTCATACCTTTTTGACATAATCATATCTCATGAGGATACTGAATCGGCAGCGAAAGCTGCAATCACCAGGATGAAGGGGTACAGGGTCTATGACAGAAACCTCTCGGTTAACGGTAAGTTTACTTATATAGGATATGCAACCACGAAAGTGGAAAAGGATGCAATCCGCGATATAAGAATCGTTCCGGCAGGCAATAGTGATGTTCGTCTCGGTTCTGCAAGTTACACGACCGCAGGGACATTTGACGACGGATCGGCACTTGTATGGACGAAATATAAGACGGCAGGTTCGCCGATATTTGCAGGGCTCAATGCGCAGACAAAACTTCTTCCGCCGGAAAGTGAATACGAGCCCGTCAACCTTCCCTCCGGAGGTAACGCTTTTAACATTTATTATGGCTCGAGAACAAAAACACCATTGTATCTGTACTTCAAGCCGAAAGAAACATTTACATCCGGTGAGAAATACCTTGCAGGCATTCAGATGGTCACAACGAGAAAGACCTCGAAGACAAAGAGCATGGAGCAATTTATGAGCGAGCTGGGACTTACAGACTACGGTGTTGAACTGGCTCCGTTCTCCATAGCTCCCAACAAAGATGAACATTTCGCGCAATTCAACGATTCATGGCCTGCGAGCATGGGAGAATTTTACTATGACCCATATAAGATCAGGATGGGATACAGCTACACATACAATCCTTACCGCGCAGTCTACGATATGGGTGTATATACAGCCACGACCAAGGCACAATCTATCCAGAGGAGCATCGCGGATACGAAAGGATTTTATACGGTTGCGGAGACAGTGCTCTTAAGTGACAAGGCATGCCTTGATTCACCATTGTATCTGAGTGAGCATGATTCGAGAAGACCGACGGGAGACGAGATGATGAAGTATTCTTCGAAGCTCTCCTATATCAATCCTCCATTGGCAAGAGGTGTGAAACAAAAACATAAGGTCGAGGATAACATATCATGGAACGAGTCGCCGTTCAGACTGCAGGGACTTTATCTTCTCGGTGCCATAGACGGTGGTACTCCGCTGAAACTCACAGATATCAAGGTGACTACGGACGGCAGTGGAATGGCAGGATTTCACAGTGTGAAGAGATTTTCCAATCCCTATTCCGGTCCCGTGAACATCGCTTATGAGTCTGATGACCAAAAAGCAAGTGGGGCGTATATATATTTGAAGGGCGCGGAAGCAGAGAAGCCCAAATACATATCCGCCATCGAGGTATCGACCTATAAAAGACCTGAGAAAGAGAACGGCGAGTACGAAGATCATGAGAAGCGTTATTTAGACAGTTTTTCAGATGACGCTGCCAAAATGGGGCTATTTACAAAGGTTGACGGTGAGGTATATAACTACAACATTGCAGCCGAGCAGGGAAATGTATGGTACAACAAGTATGATGCGAACAACTCGGAAGCGACATATATAGGCGTTTCACGTACAGACAACGAGGATCAGGCTATCACGGGTCTTATGTTCTATAAGTCAAATGAAAGACCGAATGAAAAGATCAAGATAAACGGCGTTGAGTACCATAGGACAGGGGACAGCGTGAATGGCTACTGGATGTTTTATACCAAAAGCCCCGGCGCATGTCCGGGACTGCCGATGACAGACCTGGTATTTGATAAGGAAGCACTCAGTGAGGGATGCGGCACGGTAGTAGCTGTCAGTTCACCGGATGAATACGGGACAGCTGAAAAGAAATCTGTTCTCACACAGATCATCAAAAACGCGTTGGGTATATCCGCTTTGTCACTTAACAGGAAATCGGTGAATATAGAGACTTCTTCGGAAGAAAGCAAGGAAAAAGTTTTGAAGTCAAAGGCTGTATATATGTCATCCATGCCGGGACTGAATCTTTTCATCCATACTAAGCATGACACCAACGACGCAGCTATCAGTGAGATGAATGTCTTTAAGGCAAAGGATAAAACAGAGCTTATGTCCAGGATGATGGAGGGGGGATACAATTATTTTGTAAATGCGAGTCTCAATATAAATGCCGGTGGTGACGCTGTCTATCTTGTCTATAAAATGATCGACAAGGATGCCATGGCGGAGGCTGCTGAGGACGCAGGAAGCAGTGATGGATTGTTCGCGGATGGAGACAGTGAGAGCGAGGATGAGGACTGGTCAGACTTTAACATGGATTTTGACAACATAGTGGTGGCAGAGGATACGATCCATGATATCATTTGTGTAGTTGGCGGCACACCGGAGAAAGAGATAAAGCACAATGGAGTCAGCTACAGTCTTGTATCCGATGTTTCCCTGAATTCAGGGACATCCGGCAGGACGATATATCTCTATGAGACCACATCGGATACGCTGACCATCGACAACAAGAGTGTAAAAGTATCTGCTCTCAGTAATGTTGTGCTTTGTACAGGATATGCCGTTCCATCAAAGGAAAGTCAGAGCAATCCTTACGGTACATGGGAGGAACTTCTTGACACGACCGGTTCCGTGGTGGATATAAACACGGGTGTATTTGCCAAGACAGATGACAATAAGCACTTAACGAGCTGCAGGGCATATCTGTTTGTACATCGTTATGACCAGATAATCAAACCGAATGCAAAAATCAGGAGAGGTGAGGTATCAGATACATTCAAATATGGAAATATCTATATGACCGGTTGATGGACAGAGGATGTTACATCTTCAGCCAACCGAATCTTGTCAGTTATTTGAAATGGTATTATGTGAGGAGGATCGCCATGAGAAAAAAAATAAAAAGAGCTGTCATATCGGCTATGTGCTTAAGCTTCATTTTAGTGTCACCTGTGATAAAGATCAGAGCTAAGCAGGGAGTAGATGTCACAAAGACAGATGCCGCTAGTCTTGAGGGTGCAACTGATATAGTATATGAAGGGGGGATACTTAAAGGCGTGACCAGACCCGGCAGTGATCCCATAGCGGGTACATACTTCTCATCGGATAAAGATTCACTTCCCATTCCGAATAATGGAGGCTATCCGGTGCTTGATAAAAAGGGCGGGGTCGTATCTTTCACCCTTGGCGATGACAAAGGTTATCTGATGTACATAGGTAAAAACAACTGGAAACCATACGTCTCAGGCTTAAAGATAGTCAGGGCACAATCGAAGAAAGAGGCTGCGGAATCTCTTATAAAGAAAGGATGCAGCTACTATATAGATAAGAACTATTCTGACGGTAAAGACTATTTGATGATAGGATATATGAGAACAGAGGACGAGGGGGAGGCCATAACAGATATAATAGGACTCGGGACATCCGAAGATGGTGGGAATGCTCCTCTGACAGCAGATGTCAAAGGATATGAGAAGGCATCTGATGAAAAAATTGCAGGACATGTATTGTATGTTTCGAGGGACTCATCCATCGGAAACCCGATATGTGATCTGGATGCCTTCGGTGAAGCATCAGACATCACGGTCGAGCCAAAGGTGCTTGCAAATCTCAGACTTTCAAGAAGCGATGTCAAGGCAAAACAATATATCACGGACAGTGACGGATACAAGTCATTTATCGAAAGCGACGAGGAATACATAATTAAAGGTGTGCAGACGCCGGGCAAGACGGATATCGGGATCTCACTGGCATCAAAAAAAGAAGGTCTTAAGGAAAAGGATAAGAAAAAAAGCGTGCTTTTGTCAACATATTTCACAGCATCTTCAAGTGACGGTCAGGGCGGTGATAAAGGCAAAGAATCCGATGCCGCAGAAGATGCGTCGGAAGATACTGCAGAACCTGTTGATGAAAAAGATGCGCAGGACATCACTGATATCGGGGGAGAAATAGATGTATCTCCATCTGATGAAGATAGCGGTAAGTCATCTGAGGGGACAGAATTCGATACACAAACAGATGAGACATATGAAAATGCGCCCATGACATCTGATGGTACGGGTGAATATAAGGATGACACCGAGGGCATGGAGGGCATGGAGGGAACCATATTAAACGTACTTGGGGGTACAGGGGCTACAGTGTTCTTTGTAGTCATACTTGGAGTCGCTGTGGTAATCCCCATAGCAGCGTTTTTTATCAATAAAGAAATTAAGAAAGACAAAAAGGAGAGATAAGCTTATGAAAAAGAAGATTATTGGAAGATGCGTGATACTTTTTGGACTTTCGTTATTATTATCATTCGGATGCATGACAGACGGGAAAGAAGCCCGTGCAAATGTCGAAATAGAAATAACACCATATGAGGCTATTATCCTTCCCAAGTCAGGAGATCAGATGGCTTATAAGTCACTGGATACTGCTGTTTCGGAGGCGGGTAAGTATCCGGGCTGTACAATCAAGCTTCTAAAGGATATCACAACGAGGAACACTTCATTGAAGCTTGCCGGAAAAAACTACACCCTTGACTTAAGTGGACGTGTTATCGCAAGAAGCAGGATAAATTATGCGGACAGGGGTGAAGTTATCACCATCAAAGAGGGAGCGGATGTGAAGATCAAGGATTCCGATCCAAATGCATCCCATTTTTATTACAAGGATAAAGGCGGTCTAATCACTGGGGGATCCAGCAAAAACTCGGCAGGCGGGATCCACATAGAGAAGAATGCCAGTCTCACTATGACAGGAGGCACCATAACTGACTGTTACTCAAAATACGAGGGTGCCGGACTCAGGAACGAAAATGGAAATGTAAGACTGAACGGGGTGACCATCAAATCAAATGTATGTGATGATAACGGCGGAGGTATCATACATATGAATGGTTCCATGGTGCTCACCGATTGTGTTATAAAGAACAATTTATCAAAAAAGAGCGGCGGTGGTATCATGATAAAGGGAGAAAATGTCGAATTTCACGGCTGCTCTATAGAAAATAATCAGGCAAATGATAAAGGCGGCGGTATCGTCGTCAGACAGGACAAGGTTTTCATTGACGGCGGATATATAATGGGAAATGTTGCAAAGAACGGTGGTGGTGTTTATGTGGATTCATACCGTGATATCAATATTCAGGGGCGGTTGATCATTGATGGAAACAAAGGTGGAGGTAATGTGAAAGAGAACCTGTATCTGCAGGATGGCACAGCTACAAGTGCAAGGATATATGATGGTGGACTTCTTCCCGGTTCACGGGTAAATATAGCCAAGTCAGGAAGCAGCGATGCCAGTTACAAAGCTGTGATCGGAGCCACCGAATACGAATGGGAAAACGGACTTATAGCTGTGGATGAAGGCAGGGGGTGGTTCAGTGAGACATCAAACAAAAAAGAGGTTTTCATGGCGACTGCCTTTGACTGGTACGGTTGGGGAATCCTGCTTTTTATAGTTCTTGAGCTGATAGGGGTATATTTCATGTTTCGGCAGACGCTGAACAGGAAAAGAATCAAAAAGGAGGATAAAAACAGTGAAAATATCAAGTGATACCATACTGCTCATAATGCTTGACTGCGTACTTGTGACACAGCTTTTCGGACTGTGGATAGCAGTCATGATGGATGAATACATCTCTGTGAAGCGAAGAAGGCTGATGCTCCTGATTATAGGAGTTGTCAGCCTCCTGCTTTTGCAGGAGCATATTTTTGACAACTTTTTGGATGTCATACCCCACAAGATAGCGGCTGTCGCAGGCTACTCCCTGCGGCCTGTTGTGATTATTTTATTTATGAAGCTTCAGAAACCGGAAAGGTCGATGAAAGTCAGTTGGGGGATTGTGGCGTTCAACGCAGTCGTCCATATGACTACATTTTTCTCGGATATATGCTTTGATTATACACCGGATGGACAATATATAAGAGGCCCTCTGGGATACACAAGTTTTATCGTGAGCGGTATTTTGCTCCTTGTAGCTGTGGTTGGAGGATTTAAGGAGTTTGCCGTGGACAGGAAGGGAGATTATGTGCTCCCATTGTTTGTTTTTGTCCTAATTGTCTTTTCCGTCGCGGCGGATATCGTGATAAAGATATCGATACCCCTCTCATTTTTGATGGTGGCAATGGTCAGCAGTTGTGTTCTTTATTATATATATCTTCATATGGCGTTTATCCGCGAGCATGAACAGGAGATCGAGGACGGTCAGAGGGTACGTATCATGATCAGCCAGATACAGCCCCATTTTCTTTTCAATACGCTGGCGACGGTGCGGGCATTGTATAAAAAGGATTCGGAACTGGCGGATGATACGCTGGAAAAATTTGGCATTTATCTGAGACAGAATATGGATTCTTTGGATAAGCCGAGCCTGATACCGTTTGGAGACGAGCTGAACCATACCAGACTTTATGCAGATATAGAAAAAATCCGGTTTCCGTCTATTGATATCCGCTATGATATAGAGGATGAGGATTTCAAAATCCCTGCACTCACCATCCAGCCGTTGGTGGAGAATGCTATCAGGCACGGAGTGAGGATCAGGGAACACGGACTGATCGAGCTCGAGGTAAGAAAAAAACGCTACGGTCACATGATTGTCATCCGTGACAACGGCAAGGGATTTGATACAAATGCGCCGATGTCAGGGGAACGCTCCCACATCGGACTGCGCAACGTCATGGAAAGAATCGAAACTATGTGTCAGGGTGATATGAAGATAGAAAGCAAGATTGATGAGGGAACCATCATCACTATCCGGATCCCATACGAAGGAGAGGTTTTGTAGACAGTAAAAATATCATGATTCCCGATGGACATCTTTCATGGGCAAAGATCCTTTTCTTCGTTTCCTTGCAGCATGGTTTATCGGGATATAAGCTAAAAGAGGAATTATAACCGCGAAATATCTGTATTTTGACATCACCACCGTATTGTAGGTCGCATGATATGTTATCGCCATCGTCAACAGGGCGATGGTCCCGCTCACAAACAATTTTTTCTTTTTATGGACGGAAGCTATACCAAGCCCTACCACCACTGTGCAGATACTGTGCATTAGACCGGCTCCGAAGCCTCTGTTCAAAGCCCAGATGATATTGATATCTGACAGATTCTGTACTAAAACAGTCATGTTTTCCATGATGGCAAATCCCAGTCCCAAAGCAAAGGAAATCTGAACCAGTGTGGCGCGGTTATCCGAAATCACGAAAGTATAATAAAGTATCGGCAGTGCTTTCAGTATCTCCTCCGTGATGGGAGATATTGTAGTGCAAAAGGATACCATATCTCCGACAAACGGATACAGCACTCCGTTTAATTCCGATGCTACCAGACAGACCGTGCTGCCGATAAGAACAAAGCCCATCACCAGTCTGGATTTGCGATGAAGAAGGGAGAGAGACATCAGCATCGGCACCATCAGGCAGATGAAAACGGCATATACTAAATTGTCCATTTGTTGACCCCCTTCCTTAGCACAGGAACCAGAAAAGGTATGGTGAGTCCCTGTATGAACGTGGCAGCCATATACAGGTGTGTCATATTCATATATTCAGTGATAAATTCAAAGCACACAAATAAGGTATAGATCAGAACCAGGGCATTGTATGGACGAAGTGGCCTGACCAGCCCGTTATTTATATCATAGATGATGATATGTTTAAAATTATAGTAGCTGCAGGGAAGTACGACGATGACCATGATAACGAGACACACACGGATGCTTAGAACATCCACCGCAAAAAAAGGAATGCTGTAGAGACCGAGCATGATGGCAGGCGCGATCAAAGCAACTATCCTTGTCAGCATGAATTTTCTGGTGCCATCGTCCACCAGTGAATCCATCTGTCCGTAGTTTGCGGACATCAAAAAGAGAAAGGCTCCTGCCAGTGACAATAAAGCGACATCGAATCCAAACTTCATCTCGCCGTGAGTCAGGATATAGATGACTTGAAAAAATCTGTCGAACATCATGCAGGCAATCCCACACACGATTATTTGCGCAAAGAGGGGACCTTTTTTCTTGAAAAAAAGATTGATGCCCCAAATAAACCCGATCGTGGCGCAGACCAGTATCCAACTGTTTGCAATCAGTATAATAGTCATGACTTTCCCTTTCCGGAGCAACCGGGCACTGGCGGAAGACTCGGGTTGCGTCCTGTTTTGATTCACGGAGATATTATACAAAAAAGACCCCGTAAATGCAAGGTATTCAGATAGAATTGTTTTTAGATACTGATGGACAAGGGATGGCTAATCTATTATAATGTTGCCATACACAGATATACATCTAAGGAAACGCTGATTAAAGCGTTTCCTTGCGCGAAAATCGCAGCACGAAGTGCCTTCCTATGCGATTTTCTGCGCATCCTGCCGGAGGCATTTAGGGAAACACTGATTTATCAGTGTTTCCCTAAATGTCAGGTCACATCACCCAAATGAATGATGTGTGTGCACATATGTAATGTGCCGGTACTATGCCAAGAGAATGTTAAGGAGGGACGTGCAAATGAAAGTAATATGTGTAGATGACGAGAAAATAATCCTGGATGATAATATATCGCTTATCGAAGAACTTGGGGAAATAGACGAAGTGGAAGGCTTTACGTCAGCGTTAAAGGCACTTGAACATGTAAAATCAAGTGGTGCCGATATAGCCCTTTTGGATATTGATATGCCGGATATGAACGGACTTATGCTGGCGGCAAAAATAAAGGAAGCGTCTCCCCATACCGCCATTATCTTTCTGACCGGTTTTTCGGAGCATGCTTTGAAAGCTATTGAGATGCACGCCTCAGGGTATCTTATGAAGCCGGTGAACAAAAACAAGCTAAAGGAAGAAATCGACTATGCCATGGAATCCATGAAAGATTCGGGAGTGACCGGTGGAGACAGTGACGGAAATATATTCGTCCAGACTTTCGGAAACTTTAATGTATGGAAAGATGGGGAGCCGGTGCATTTTTCCAGTGCAAAAAGTAAGGAACTTCTGGCATATCTGGTAGACAGGGAGGGATCTTTGGTAACGAGAGCAGAGGCATTTGCGGCTTTGTATGAGGATGAGAACTATACGAGAAGTGAACAAAAGAAATTTGATGTGGTCATCAGGAGGCTCAAGGCGAATTTAAAGGATGCCGGAATCGAGGAGATATTTGATATGCAGCGTGGATCCATGTGGGTCATAAAGGATAAATTCGACTGTGACCTGTACCGTTTTTTGGGTGGGGACACACATACTATCAATTCCTACAGGGGTGAATATATGAGCAACTACCCGTGGGCTATGTTTACGGAGGGTCTGCTGTCTAAGGAGTTGTATTGAAAATAGAGTTGTCCCCCTTTTGTCACCATAGATGTGATTTAATTTAAGAAAAAAGATGGATGGATAATTATGAACAGATTCAGGAAACCCGTTTTTTTATAGCAATACTGTTTTTGCTGCAGAGTACTCTTGGCTTGTTTTATGCTAGAATGAAAACCACTCAAAGGAGTCACGTAATGAATATGTAGCACATTGGTGTCAGGCATCATTATAATAAAATCAGCCGTTCCCATTCTATGTATTTATGAGTTCACGCTGTGTGTTCATAAACAGCACAACTATGGATTAAAGATAGACACAGGGGAAGGTGGTGTAATCAAAGGAGTTTAAAAAAGATGAAAATCAAAAGAAATATATTATTAAATCCGGGTCCGTCTACAACTACAGATACTGTGAAGATGGCTCAGGTTGTTTCAGATATTTGCCCTCGTGAGAAGGAATTCCGGTCTATCATGGCTCCGATGAGGAAAGATTTAGTTAAGATTGTTCATGGTGAAGAGGATTACACATCAGTTCTTTTCTGCGGTTCAGGAACAATCTGTATAGATGTGTGCCTTAATTCTCTGCTTGCTGCTGATAAGAAAGCGATGGTTATCAATAATGGATCTTACAGCCAGAGAGCTGTTGATGTATGCAAGGCGTATGGACTTCCACTTATAGAGGTTAAGCAGCCTATAGATACTACTCCTGATTTAAGCATAATCGAAGAAACTCTCAAAGAGAACGAAGGCTCTGTCGGTTATGTGTATATCACATACCACGAGACAGGAACCGGACTTCTAAATCCTGTAAAGGAAGTCGGAGCGTTAGCTCATAAGTACGGTGCATTTTTTATAACTGACACCACATCTGCTTATGCAATGATACCGATAAATGTCTATGATCAGAATATTGACTTTTGTATGGCATCCGCACAGAAGGGTATTCAGGGAATGACTGGTCTTTCCTATGTGGTTGGGAAGAAGTCAATAATCGAAGAGAGTAAGAACTATCCAATGCGTTCATACTACTGTAATCTTTATATGCAGTATGAGTTCTTTGAAAAGACTGGTGAGATGCATTTCACGCCTCCGGTTCAGACAATTTATGCTGCAAAGCAGGCTTTGATTGAATACTGGAAAGAGGGCGAAGAGAAGAAATGGGCTCGTCATCAGCGTGTGATGAACGCCATCAGAGCTGGTGTGGATCGGCTTGGCTTTAAGGAAGCGTTGAATAGAGATGTTCAATCCGGACTTGTATCAGCTATCACATACCCGGATGATCAGAACTGGGATTTTGAAAGGATTCATGACTACTGCTATGAACGTGGATTTACAATCTATCCAGGAAAGATTGAATCTAAAAGTACTTTTAGACTTTGTGCTCTCGGTGTGATCGACGAAGATGATATTGTGGAGTTCTGGAAGGTATTTGAAGCCGGACTTAATGAAATGGGCGTAGCTATTCCTGTGAAGTATGAATAAGATACTCCTGTGCTAATCCTCTAACGATGTGATACCTGCATACATATCAGAGGATTTGAACAGTATGGAGCTAAGAAGGATAAAGATTAATATGAGCGAAACAGCAATACTTATGGCTGCCGGGATGGGCACAAGGATGAGGCCGATTACTGAGAAGATTCCTAAGCCTCTTGTTAAGGTTCATGGCAAGCCAATGATTGAAACTGTGATTGACGGCCTGAGAGATAGAAGCGTTCAGCAGTTCATTGTTGTAACCGGTTATCTCGGAAATCAGCTTGGCTATCTTGAAGAAAAGTATGCTAATCTGAAGGTCGTAGAAAACAAAGATTATCAGACCATAAACAATATATCATCAATTAAGGCTGTAGCTGACGAGCTTATAAACACAGAGGACGATGTTTTCATTTGTGAAGCAGATCTCTATGTAAGCGATAGTAGCATATTCAATGCACAGCTTGATCATTCCTGCTACTATGGCAGAATGGTCAAAGGTCATTCTGATGACTGGGTATTTGAGCAGGATGGAAGCGGTCGAATTACAAGAGTTGGCAAGGTTGGAGATGACTGCTTCAATATGGTTGGTGTGGCTTGGTTTAAGAAAGGCGATGCGAGAGTGCTGGGAGAACTGATCAAAGCTCGATATGGAACAGAAGGCTTTGAGGATCTTTTCTGGGACGATGTTGTTAATGAGAACCTGGATAAACTGAATTTGGAAGTTTACGAGGTTCTTGAAGGACAGCTTGTTGAGATAGATACGGTTGAGGAACTGAAATCGATTGATCCGGCTTATAGATAGTGTGGTTATCATAAATCCAGGTAGTTTATCCGCCGGCAGAAACATCTAAACATCACTGTCAGCCACCAATAAATAAGAAACCAAGGGGGATGTCTAAAAATCATTGACATCCTTTTTTGTTAAGATTATAATTTATTTATATGAAAACGTTAGGCTCAGTGCCATAATAAAATAAAAAAAAACTCCGTATTTATACGGCTTATTTATTATAAAGGAGGATTTATAAAATGGGAGCATTAAATATCAATAGCAGTAAAGCAGGAGCAGAAATGACGATAACACTTCAGGGACGTCTTGACACCAACACATCTCCACAATTACAGGAGATAGTTGAGAATTCTCTCGACGGTATCGAGAAGCTTATATTAGATTTTACGGAACTTGCTTACATATCCAGTGCAGGACTTCGTGTCCTTCTGACAGCGCTACAGATTATGGAAGAGCAGGGCTCTATGGTAGTTCGCAATGTTAAACAGGAGGTTATGGACGTTTTTGAAATTACCGGATTCATAGATGACCTTGTAATTGAGTAAAGGAGCATCATATGAAAGAACTTGATATAACGGCAAACAGGGAAAAACTATCCGATGTGCTTAGTTTTGTAGATGCAGAGCTCGAGCAGCTTGGGTGTTCTATGAGAATTCAGACGGCAATCGATGTTGCTGTGGAGGAGATTTTTGTCAATATCTCAAGTTATGCTTATGATTCAGAGGGCGGAGTCGCAACTATTCGTATGGAAGTGACAGATAATCCGATAAGCATCATAATAAGCTTTATCGATGGCGGCACACCCTACGATCCGCTTGCAAAGCCGGATCCGGACAGAAAGATACCTGTCAGAGAACGCAAAAAAGGTGGTTTAGGTATTTATATGGTTAAAAAGAGTATGGATAATATCAGCTATGAGTATAAGGACGGCAAGAACATACTGACCATTAAAAAACTGATTCACTAGAGGGCGTGCTAATCATGAGCGAATTTTGACTTAGCGTTTTCTTAAAGCAAGAGATTTTGTACAGGAAGAGGAAATATGCTGATGAATAAGTTTAAAAAGATTAAAAAAAACAGGACAGTATTCGGAAGAATATTTGTTGTAGCTGCTGCGTTGATTACGTACATAATGGTTTTTGTGGTTTACTATGATAAACAGGCTTATGAAAGGATGATTAACGTACTCTTTGATTGCGGAGTGGACGTTATGTGTGCGATGATTGCTGCAGCATTGTACTTTGGTTGCATGAAACAGGAAGGAGATTGGGCAAAATCATTCAGAATGTTGAATGTTTGCGTAAGTGCCGGACTTGCTGTTAATTTCCTGTTTTGGTATACATCAGGAGTGCCGGAGCTGAGGACTTTTAATCTTATATTAGTCATGATCAGTAAGCTGCTTGATCTTGGAATGATATATCACTTCTATCGGTACATGGAAAGGACACTGGGATTTGAAGGAAAGCTTTTTAATATTGCAGAAAAGTTGATTCCAATTTTACTTATATTGGAAAATCTGGTTATCTTGTCCAATATATTTTATCCCGTAACATTTCAAATAGACAATGCAGGAATTTACAAGGCGACATCCCTTTCGACATTAGAGGATATATACCTTATCATAACATCGGTGATTACTGCTATTCTGATTATTCGCAGTGAAAATCCCGTAAGTCAGAAGGTAGCCGGAATGGCATTTATTTGTTTACCATTGCTCAACTATGTGACAGTTGGTGGTGAATTTGGTAATGGGTCTCAGTATGGTATGATATTGGTGTCTCTGATTATTATGTACTCTATCATATTTAGCGCTAAGAGTAGCAAATTGGCAGCGACAGAGAGTGAGCTAAATATGGCGACGCAAATTCAGGCGAGCATGCTTCCTTCTATCTTTCCTGCGTTTCCACAGAGAGAGGAGTTCGATCTTTACGCCAGTATGGATCCTGCAAAGGAGGTCGGTGGCGACTTTTACGATTTTTTCATGATAGATGACGATCATCTCGGTATTGTTATCGCAGATGTGAGCGGAAAAGGTGTACCGGCGGCACTTTTCATGATGATATCCAAGACCATAGTACAGAACTTTGCGATGCTTGGTATAAGTGCTGCAGAGGTATTAACAAGGGCAAATAACGCGATTTGTGCTCAAAATAAGATGAAGATGTTCGTAACAACATGGATAGGAATCCTGCAGTTATCAACAGGAAAGATGAACTGCGCAAGTGCGGGACATGAGTATCCGGCTATCTATCATGATGGAAGATTTGAACTGTACAAGGACAAACGTAAGATTGCTTTGGGAGCCATGAAAAACAGGCAGTATATAGATTATGAGATACAGCTTTTTAAGGATGATAAGCTTTTTGTATATACCGACGGAGTTCCGGAGGCAACCAATGCAAATGATGAACTTTTTGGCAACGATAGAATGATCGAAGCACTTAACATCAAACCGGAAGTAACTCCGAAGGAGATTCTGGCAACTGTTCGTGCTTCTGTAGATGAATTTGTAGGTAATGCTGTGCAGTTTGACGATTTGACCATGGTATGTCTTGAGTACAGGGGATGTTCTTAAGGATTAAGGCACATTTACTAAGAATGCTATAACAAATTATAATCAGGAATAAGATAAAAGGAGGACGTTTATGAATGTATATGATTTTGATGGAACGATCTTCCCGGGGGATTGCTCCATAGGCTTTTGTTTTTGGTGCATGAAAAGACAGCCCAAGTTGTTTTTTACTTTTTTTCCAAAAACGATGAAGAACATTTTTCTGCGCAAAATAGGTAAGATGCCGGAGTATAAGGTACAACGCAAGTTCTTTGGCTATTTGAAGGAGGTTGACGATTTCGAAGAGCAGATAGAGCTTTATTGGGATAAAAATGAGAAGAAGATATCTGCATGGTATCTGGCACAGAAAAAACCTGATGACCTTATTATCAGCGCTTCACCGGATTGTATCATTGGACCTATAGCAAGAAGGCTTGGCGTGAACTTCATAGCTACGGAATTTGATCGTAAA
Organism: Lachnospiraceae bacterium; assembly: GCA_016281605.1. Lineage (GTDB taxonomy): Bacteria > Bacillota > Clostridia > Lachnospirales > Lachnospiraceae > JAEEJA01. Next base: position 30,713 of record JAEEJA010000073.1, on the reverse strand, counting down.
CATGGTTTTTTTCTTAACAACCTGATGTATGCAAGGGAAAAGGCCAGGTATATAAAGGATCAGGGCTTTCCGATGATTGATAATTTTTATTCGGATTCTTTGGCTGATACGCCTCTGGCACTGTGTGCGGAGAAAGCTCATTTGGTAACCCAAAATGCAAGTACTGTAAATGATTGGCCGGAGCTTGATGAAAAAACCAAGAAAAAGGTTAAAGAAAAAATCGATACCGGATGGAAAGTGCATTTGAAGGAGGATTAGCAGGTGTATATTATCATATACGATTTTGGGACCAGTAGCGTAAAAACCTGCTTATTTAATATAGAATCGGATATACAGCTTGTGGCGTGCTCTACAGCTGGTTATAATACTTTTTTTTCTGATGATGGTGGTGCTGAACAAGATACGGAAGAATGGTGGGATGCCATATGCCAAACTACTCATGCTTCGCTTGAAGAGTCAGCGCTAACACCTGATCAGATTGAAGGAATCGCCTTCTGTACTCAGATGCAGGGGGCTGTTTTTGTGGATAGGGACGGTCAGGCTCTGAGGAGACCGATGAATTATCTCGATCAAAAGGGTGTAAAAGAATATAAAGAATGTATGGGCTCGGGACTTATTAAGGTTTCAGGCTGCAGTTTGTACAAGCTTTTCAGAAATATAATAGTGAATTATGCCGGATCAGTCAGCGCTAAGGATCCCGTTTGGAAGTACAAGTGGGTTGAGAAACATGAGCCTGAAATTTTTAATAAAATATATAAATGGTTGGATGTCTGTGATTACTTAGTATCGCGCTGTACCGGAAGAATCGTCAGAACCCCTGATTCTGCCTTTGGAACATTTTTATATGACACCCGCAAGGGAAAAGAAGGCTGGAACAAGGGCCTTTTGAAGATGTACAAGGTAAAACCTGAGCACATGCCTGAAATTGTAGAATGTACCGACAGGATTGGTGGACTGACTAAAAAAGCGGCCAAAGAGCTCGGACTTGTGGAAGGAATTTCGGTATTCGGCGGAGGTGGTGACGCTACATTTGTCAACATAGGCGCAGGGTGCGTAAAGCCGGGTGATACCCATATATATATTGGTACATCAGGGTGGGTATCAACATATCTTGACTATCAGACAGTAGATATAAATGCGATGATAACGGGTGTTATGTCTGCAAAAAAGGGTTGTTTTAACTATTATGCAGAACTTGAGACCGCAGGAAAGTGCTTTGAGTGGGCTGTGAAACGTTTGGCAGAGGATGAGGTTAATGTTTACTTAGATCATACTAAAGTAGCAGATGTAGAAAATAAGCATAAGAATTTGTATGAATACTTGTCAGAACAAGTTAGCCATGTGCCTCCCGGAGCAAACGGAGTTATATTTACACCGTGGCTTCATGGGAATCGTTGCCCGTTTGAAGACTCGAAAGCAGGTGGAATGTTTTTCAATCTTAGAGTAGAAAATGACAAGAGAGACATGATCAGAGCCGTGCTGGAAGGAATTTGTTATCATTTACGTTGGAATCTGGAGTGTGAGAAGAGGAAGGTGAAAACATCCGACACCATTCGGTTTGTCGGTGGAGGAGCACTTTCATCAGTTACCTGTCAGATGCTGGCAGACATCACAGGGCATACTATAGAGACAGTAGATAATACTCAGGAAGTCGGTGCCATAGGAACAGCTCTTGTCGTAGCTGCCGGTATCATGAATGTAGATGTTCTCGAACTCGCAAACAAATACGTAAAGGCAAATCATGTTTACAAACCAAACACGGATAATTCACAAATATATGAACGAAATTATAAGATATTTAAAAAGCTTTACAAGAATAATGTATCGGCTTTTAGAAAATTAAATGAGTGATTAGAGGTTTTCATTATTCTCTTGATTAATTGTTTTTATGAAGGATATCAGAGTTTTTAATTGGGGTTCGCTCAAGGTTATAGAGATATCCATAAGCTCTGTTTGCAGAGGTGTAAGGTCTGTACCAATAGTATTTGGATAGGAAAAAAACTGTCCCATGGTTATTCCTAGCCCATTACAGATTTTTTCTATAGAAGGGACTGACGGACAGGTATTGTTTCGATACCAGGAGTTAATGGTAGATTGAGTTATCCCCGATTGAGCAGCTAGCTTGTATTCCGTCCATCCCTTAAGATTCTTATAGTGATCTATGCGTTTTAATATTTCTAACATTTTTCCTTCCTTTCATATGAGTGTGCTTGCTTCGAGATTGGTAAAGCTTTAATACAAATAATTAACGATATTATTAACGATACTATTGTATGAAAGGAACGTAGATATTATAATAATTTGAAACGTACTTTTGAAACGAATATACGTAGTAAGGGAAACATGGAAGAGAAGCCACCAAAGCTGAAGAAAATCTCCAAATAGATGGTTCTGAGAGAATCACGACAGGGAGAGAACCCTGGCGCAAGCGGACCAGGTTTGGTTGACAATAGAATTTTTAGATGTTAAGATTAGAAAAATTTAAAAAACTAAAGAAATAGTGTGACAATCACACTGATGTGAGGATAATATGATTTCAATATTAACCACAGATATAAGTGAAACATTTGTATATTTACCTCAAACTATTGGTACATTTGCGCTTATTTGGATAGTCCTGATAGTTAGAAGAATAATATTAGCAAAAAACAGTAAATCAGAAAAAAAGTATTTTTATGTAGAAGATTTATTTATGGCACTTTTATTTGGATATATCGTTTTTGTCGCTTATGTAGTCTTTTTTTCCAGACTGCCCGGTAGCAGGTTTGATGTAGATTTAGTTCCAGGCTCATCATGGGGGATAGACAGTCAGGGAGATGCTTATAACATTGAGAATATTTTGTTATTTATTCCACTTGGATTTTTGATTTGTGTTTCATTAAAAAATATGCCACCGCTGGTAGCTGTCATTATCTGCTGTTTTGTGAGTGTTTTGATAGAATTTTTCCAACATAAAACCGGAAGGGGATTCTGTCAGGCTGATGACATAATAACAAATACTATCGGTGCTCTGATTGGTGTGATTTTGGCAAAGATTGTTAACGTAAATCTCATAAAAAAACAAAGGTCCTTGTGAATGTAAGAACCTGTGGAAATTCAAATCTAATAATACATGAGGTTATTATGATTTCCAAATACATGAGCTTTACTCAAATCTCATAATAGTTGAAAAAGAACCGAATATATGATATCATATGCCAAGATAAACCGTTGGTAACAATTTTTACAAATCTTCGACCAATAAATAAAGAATGGATAAAAAATGTCTGATAAGAGAAATGTTACGATAGATAATCTAAGAGGATACGGCGCACTTTTAATAACTGTATTTCACATTTTTTTTAGATATCTGCAAATATATCATCCCGGTTTAGAACCGAAATGGATGATGTATATGGGGAAGTTTGGAATTTGTATATTTTTAATTATATCCGGTTTTCTCTTGAAGTCTTCATCCTCTGACGGCAAGTCTGAAGAAAAGAAAGAAAACTTATTACAATTTTACTGTCGAAGGTTTCTAAGATTGTGGCCGATGTATTTTATATGCATTACAATTACATGGCTTTGTGTTTTTATGTTTGGTTTGCCCGGTCGCGAAGCTTCTTTTACTGATTATTTGTTAAATGTTTTGTTTATAAACGGATTTATAGATAGGCCATACGTTGACGGTGCACATTGGTATTTAACTACAATTGTTTCGATTATTATTGTTTATGGATTAATTTCATATGTTTTAAAAAAAGGAAATAAAGCATATGTATATATTATCTGGCTTATAATATGTGATGCATTGATTTTCTGTGGAAAACCAAATTATGCCCTGTTTATTGGTGGAGGATATTTGGGCAATGTGCTATGTGGTGTGGCTCTCAGAAATATACTAAAAACTAAAAATAATAATGAAAAAATAACATGGATATGTTTGATGTTTTTTTCTTTTATTTCTGTATTTAAAGTCAGAGGAATAGAAGAAGGAATATGCCATAGTTTAGGGTTTTTCCTTGTTGTATTGGCTGTGATAAACAGACTGAAAATTGTCAATTGTTTTCCGGGAAAATGGTTATCAAAAAAATCATATTCATTGTATTTAATACATCAAAATATTTCGTTTATAATTATTTATCATATCGAAGGTTTAACTGACAATTATTACATCTGGATGAGTGTTTTAGCGTTTGTTTTTTCTATTCTTATTTGCGTGCCTTTATCTAAACTTGAAGAAAAAATAAAGAGTATTACGGATAAAAGAATTCAAAAATAGGAGGTTCTTATGGAAAGAAAAAAGTATAAAAATTTCAAGATGGTAATCTATATTCCTGCTGCGATTGTGGACAGATTTACTCCCGAAATTCTTCAATCGGATTATGAATTTTTAGAGCATTTTTTAGGTGTAGATAAGGTGTACCTTGAGACTCACAGATCTGAGGTTTATGTAGATGAAAAACAGATCAATATGGTAAGAGACTTCTTTCTAAGCAAAGGTGTAGAGGTTTCAGGAGGTATAACCACCACCATAATCGATATCCCGGGATGTGAACCGAATAAACAAAGAATTTTCGATACATTTTGCTATAATGATCCTGTTTTCAGAAAAAGACTAAAAGAAGTTTCTGAGTATACAGCCGGGCTTTTTGATGAAATAATTCTTGACGATTATTTTTTTACGAATTGTACATGTAGGAGATGCATAGAGGCAAAGGGCGATTTAGATTGGGTTACTTACCGAAGGAAGCTTTTAAAGGATGTCTCCGAGAATCTTGTAGTCGGTCCTGCCAAAACGGTAAACCCCAAAGTAAAAATGATTGTGAAATATCCCAATTGGCGTGAGTCCTACCATTTTACGGGTTATGTGCCTGAAGAGCAGGAAAATATATTTGACATGACTTACACCGGAATAGAGACCAGAAGCCCGCGCTACACCGATCAGCACCTGCCCGAATATCTAAGTTATGCGCTTTCCAGGTATCTTTCCAATGCTTGGCCGGATCGTAACGGAGGCGGTTGGTACGATACCTACCAATGTTGGTCTGTTGACCGATACCTCGAGCAAGCTTATCTTACAGCATTTGCAAAGCAAAAGGAACTTACCCACTATCAGTGGAGTGACCTTATCGATAACCCATTTGTGGGTCCTATGAGAATACAGCTAAAAAAGATAGATACTATGCTTTCTGATACAGGAAATCCATGTGGAGTTCAGGTTTACCTGCCCTATGTGTCTTCAGGAGAGAACCACCTGGAAATGCGCCTCGGTATGCTTGGATTACCTATTGAACCGGTGAATGCATTTCCTGCCCATGCTTCGAGTATTCTTCTTACAGAAAGTGCTCTCGCTGATAAGCATGTGATTGAAAAGCTGGAAAAATACGTTAGAAACGGTGGAACAGCTGTTATCACTTCAGGATTTTTAAAGTCTGCAGGTGAAAAATTATATGAAGCCGGTATAACCGAGTCCAAGATTTCGGACAAGAAAATTGTAGCCACAAGGTACCACGTAACAGATGATTATGCAGGATATATAGAGCATCAAAAGGGCATCGTATTTCCACAATTAGAACACGGAAACAATGCTTCATGGTCTCTTGTAAATGCAGGTGATTCTGACTTCCACACATCAATTTTACTGAAAACTTCTTATGGCGATGGGAAGCTTTTCATATTTGTAGTACCTGATAATTCTGCTGACTTATATGAAATTCCTACCGATGTCATGGATGTTTTAAAAAGCATTCTTACCAACAGAAATTTTGTATCCGGTAAGATTTTCTCAACATTTACCTATGATGACGGAAGCATGATTTTATACAGATATGTCAAATCCGATGTAAGACCTGAAAAAGTGACACTTCGCACCGGTCGCGCTGTAACCGGACTTCTTGATTGTGAAACAAATAAAATAATTCCCATTCAAATTGGCACAAGATGTGAGGACTTTATTAATTACACTGAGTACAGTGCTGTTTGTTTACTCGTTCCCGGCAAGATTAATAAATTCAGATGGGTGTCAGGCAGTTGACATTACACCCCTAAAATGCTATTCTTATTGATGTTATTTTGATATAAAATATTTTGGAGAATAAGATGGAAAATGTCGACAAAAAAGTTTTAATAGGTATTATATGTGGCGTAGTTATAATTGCAGTGGGTGTGATACTTTTTTTCGTGCTTCAAAAAGACAATGTTTACCGCCTCTTGAAGATATATGAGGTAAGCGGCAAAGCGCTCGTCACCAGAGATAAAACGGAAAAGATAGAGCCTTATGCAAACATGGTCCTTGAGTCGGGTGATCGCGTAGCTCTTGATGAGGGTAGCCTTACAATATGTGCTGACAAAGATAAGTACATTTACCTCGAAGAGAATACCGAACTTGTGTTAAATGCATCGGGTACAGCTAAGGATTCAAAAACCACTATAGAGCTTGTGAAGGGTGCTATAACCAATGATATAGAAAATAAGCTTTCGTCTAAATCATCATATGAGATAAATACACCAAACTCTACCATGTCCGTAAGAGGAACTATATACAGAGTCTATATTTACGAGGAAGATGGTATCAAGTACACTAGGGTTTCTGTATTTGATGGTGAAGTAGAGACAAGGCTTGTTTACTCAAATGGTGAAATATCAGAGGAAGCTGTTTCTGTACAGAAGGGTAAGGAAGTACTGATTTACGACGACGGAAAGGTTACGGATTATGTTTCGGATCCTAAGGATATCGACTATGATAGCCTTCCGGACACAGTTATTAAGCTTCTTATAAAGCTTACTGATTATAATCGTGACGTGTCCACAACCAAATCAAAATTAAAGAAAATATTATTCGGACCATTTACCGTAAAATTCATGTATAACGGTGAAGAGTTCGGTAGTCAGGAGATAAATAGAGGTGAAAAAGCCGAGGTTCCGGGCTTACAACCGGAGCAGGAAGGAAGCTGGAATTTTGATTTCTCTACGCCGATAAAGAGAAATACCACTATAGAGTGGGAGTCGGCAGGCTCATAAAGGAATGAGCTGTTGATAAAAAACAGTATAATTACAGTAAAATAATAAAAGACCGATTGAGGAGAGATTTTCCATCAGTCGGTCTTTTTTTTATCATATATATATGTTTTATTTATACTTTTATCTTATGAAATATGGTAATTAATAATATTGTCTTATGAAACCTGTCTAATACAATAACAGTATCTTGTTTAACAGTCTTACCTGATACAATATTAAATAACAACCTTGTTTCGACCGGTTTCCTTAGCTGTATAAAGCTTCTGGTCCGCATCATTTATATTATCTTCTATGGATTTATAAGTATAAAAGTCAGACACACCAAAGCTCATGGTGTAGTGTACAGTGCACTCCTCACCGACATAATCGGTATCCTCGATAACCTTTCTTATTCTCTCCGCAACATTTGCACAAACTGAAGCGTCTGCATCGGTCATTATCATGATAAATTCCTCGCCGCCCCAGCGGTAAACACCGTCGCACTCGCGGCAATTTTTCTTCAGGATATCGGCAGCCTGCTTAAGAACCTCGTCTCCAATATTATGTCCATAAGTATCATTTACGCGCTTGAACTTATCTATATCGCATATGAAGAGAGCCATGGATCTTGCGGAATCCTCCATAACAGTCTTGTATTTCTGCTTGAAATCATGGAAAAATCCCATACGATTTCTAAGAAGTGTAAGTTTGTCTGTATGAGATTCTTCGAGAAATACATCGGACTCAAGCGCTAGACCGCAGATTGTAGCGGCAAGTGCAAGCTTCTTGCAGTCTTCCTCATGGAATTTCTGATCGTCTATAAGCTTATTTATAACCTGAAATGCACCGATAAAATCGCCGTTTACGTTGGAAACAGGCATAACAAGAATTGAGCGGGTAACATAACCTGTTTTCTTATCTACGCTTGAATTAAAATTTGGATCATTGTAAGGATCATTGGTGATAACCACCTTCTGGTCGTGAAGAGCCTTTCCAACAAGTCCCGTAGTATCAGGAATAGTAATCTTTCCGGCTCCCGTAGCAGCCGTAGTCCAGAGGGTATGATTAACTCTGTCCCACTTCCAGAAGCTTGCCCTGTCAGCACCTACCAGAACTCTACCAAGTGTTGTCAGGTGCTCAAATATTTGAGAATGATCTCTCTCAGAAGGGTTACTGATGTCGCGATATATTTTTTCTGAAACTTCAAATATATCATTTAAGATTTTATCTGTATTTATTGGCATAGCACTCTCCCTTTCTTTCATGAATCTGTTTTCTATAGTCAAGACTCGCTTGATTTATTGCCAATTATTCTATCATATCAGGTCATGTGACGCAAGTATTAACAATATTCACTTCACCCTTGTTAATCCTCCTCATCTATGCTATAATCACTCCGAAACAAAGACAGTTCGTTTGCACCATCCTGTCTATAAAAAAAACTAGGGCTTATTTTTTGTGCCCTTTTTAGGTAAATCAAATTTAGCCGGATAATATAAAACCTGATTTATACTTAGCATAATTTGATTTAGCCTAATATCATTTTCACCCAATCAAAATGGAGGTAAGTATGTTTAGATTAACGACCGAAGAAAGTATTGATTCGGCACATTTTCTGGCCGGTTATGAAGGCAAATGCAGACATATCCACGGGCACAGATGGAGAATTGTAGTTACACTTCAGAGTGAAGCTTTAAGGGATGACACACAGCAAAGAGGCATGTGTGTGGATTTTTCAGATGTTAAAGAAGATCTTAAAAACCTACTTTCTGATTATGATCATACACTCATGATAGAGAAGGGAAGTCTCAAAAGTGCCACCATGGCAGCACTTAAGGATGAGGGATTTCCGATACTAGAACTTAATTTCAGACCTACAGCAGAGAATCTTGCACTTCACTTTTTTGAAAAAATGACTTCACTTGGTTATGACATCTACAGTGTTCAGGTTTACGAAACCCCTAATAACAGCGCAACCTACATAAATGAATGATGAATAAGGCTTCCCGGCGAGTCTAAAAAAGACAGCATGAAGTGAAAGTCAATATGGAGATTATAATAGCATATGTCAGAGTATAAAGTTGTTGAAATATTCGAAAGTATAAATGGCGAAGGAATGAAAGCAGGGGAGCTCGCGGTATTTGTCAGGCTCGCTTTTTGCAATCTTCGGTGCTCTTACTGCGATACGATGTGGGCCTGCATGCCTGATGCACCCTTTAAAATCATGACAGAAGAGGAAATCGCAGAGATTATTTTCCGGTCAGGCATAAACAATGTAACTCTTACCGGAGGAGAACCTTTGAATCAACCGGATATAGATATACTTTTGAAAAAATTAATTGAAAAAGAAAATATAAATATAGAAATAGAAACCAACGGAAGTATAGATGTAGCTCCGTACAGAATCAGTGATCGCATCACATTTACATTGGATTATAAGCTTCCGGGAAGCAAAATGGAAGAACATATGGAGCTAAAAAATTTTGAGTATATTTCACCTAGTGATACTGTAAAATTTGTGATTTCAGATCAAGATGATTTGGAAAAAAGTTATGAAATTTTAGAAAAATACAACTTGCCAAATCGCTGTAATTGCATATATAGTCCGGTATTTGGTCAGATTGAACCGGTTGAAATTGTAGAGAATATGAAGCAAAAAAATCTCAATAAAGTCAGGTTTCAATTGCAGCTTCATAAGTTTATCTGGGACCCTGAAAAGAGGGGCGTGTAAAATAAAAATCTAAAGAAATATCTTAACTTAAAAAATCTATTGGATTAGAAATGGAGAATAATCATGGCTATTGATCAGGATGCTATAAGAAAACACATAAGAGGAATACTTGAAGCATTGGGTGATGACCCTGACAGAGAGGGACTTAAGGATACTCCCGACAGAGTCGCAAGGATGTATGCAGAGGTCTTCGAAGGTATGAATTATACCAATGAGGAGATTGCTGCTATGTTTAATAAAACATTCTCAGAGAATATCGAGATGAAAAATGACAGGGATATGGTAATAGTAAAGGATATCGACATGTTTAGCTATTGTGAGCATCACATGGCACTTATGTACGATATGACAGCGACTGTTGCCTACATTCCGAAAAATAAGGTGATTGGTTTAAGTAAGATTGCGAGAATCGCTGATATGGTGGGCAAGAGACTTCAGCTTCAGGAGCGAATCGGCTCCGATATAGCTGAAATCCTTCAGATGATAGTTGAAACGGAAGATGTGGCGGTAGTAATCGAAGGAACTCATGGTTGCATGACATCACGCGGTATAAAAAAGTCTTCAGCAACTACAAAAACCTACACACTTCGAGGTAGGTTTAAGGAGGATAAGGAGCTTAAGAGTCGTCTGGTGATGGAAACCACGACCCACAGCACCATAAACCCACAAAACTAAAACCCACAGAGCCTATTTCAAAACATAAATGAAAGGAAAATGATTATTTAGTATGAAAGCTTTAGTTTTATCCAGCGGTGGTCTAGATAGCACCACTGCCCTTGCTATGGCTGTTAAGGAGCATGGAAAGGAACATGTAACGGCACTTTGCATAAGCTACGGTCAAAAGCATGATAAAGAGTTAAAGGCTGCAAGGAGAGTAGCAGAGTACTATGAAGTAGAGAGTATATACCTTGATCTTGCAAAGATATTTAAGTACAGTGATTCGAGTCTTTTAAAGCAATCTGATGAAGAGATACCAAAGGAATCCTACAAAGTGCAGCAGGATGGAAGAGAAGGTAAACCCGTAAGTACTTATGTCCCTTTTAGAAACGGACTTTTCCTTTCTTCGGCCGCAAGTATCGCGCAGTCAAAGGGATGTGAAATCATATATTACGGCGCTCATAGAGACGATGCAGCCGGAAATGCTTATCCTGATTGCAGTGAAGCCTTCAATAAAGCTATGAAAGAAGCTATATATATCGGAACGGGTAACGAAATCAAGGTTGTCGGTCCATTTGTCGATAAAACAAAGGCTGATATAGTGAAACTTGGATTGGAATTAGGGGTGCCTTATGAGTTCACCTGGAGCTGCTACGAGGGTGGAGAGCATCCATGTGGAGTTTGCGGTACCTGTCGAGACAGAGCGGAAGCATTTCGCTTAAATGGAATTAAAGACCCTTTAGAAGGTTGACTTAAAGAAGAGGCAAGACCGGGAGAATCATTTGATGTATTTGTTAAAAATAAGGATGCAAATGGCGCTTTAACTCAGTCGGAGAAATCCCCCACCTACGATCTGGCTATTTTCACGACCTTACTTAGGTGATAAATATATGGCACCCCGGTCCGCCACTTATAATTGATTTATATTCTAAAAAATGTTATAATTAACACAAGCTTTACACGTTGGTGGAAATATTTGATATAATAATTAATGGGAGAGTTATATGAGATTTAAAAGAAAAGTGATATCATCTGTCGTATGTGCACTTTGCATATGTTCACTGGTGGGCTGTAAAAAAGTAAAGGTTGCAAAGCTTGATCCTGAAGAGGATTCAAAGAGTGCAAAGAAGTATGAGCTCGAAGTTTTGGATGTAGATCTGACAGATGAAGAGTATGCATTTGGCGTTAATAAGGATCAAAAAAGGCTTCTTGGTATAGTAAACAGCTATATTAAGAAGATTAAGAAAAACGGTGCTTTAGATGACATTTGCGACCGTTATTTCGGAGATGGAGAGCCGATAGAGATTGAGTCTGCGAAGCTCGATGAAGATAAGGATCAGCTGGTAGTTGCTACTAACGCTTCATTTGAGCCATTTGAGTATATGAGTGGAAGCAAGTATATGGGTATCGATATGGAGATAGCTAAGAATATTGCAGATGAGCTACATATGGAGCTTGTAATAGTAAATATGGAGTTTTCCGAGGTCTGCAATGCTGTCAGCGCCAACAATTGCGATATAGCCATGTCCGGCTTAACTATAACCGAAGACAGAGAAGATCTCGTTACATTTTCAGAACCTTATTATAAGGCATCTCAGAGACTTGTTATGCGTAAGGGTGATGATGAGTTTGATGATTTGGAAGATGCTTTAGCAGTATCGAAGAAGCTTCATACGTTCGATGATGATATAAAAATCGGTGTTCAGAATGGAACTACCGGAAAGCTTTTCTGCAAGGGTGACAATGAACTTAATTATAGGCCTATGAAGGCAACTATCGTTAGCTACAGTTCTGCAAAGCATGCGTTAGAAGACCTGTCCAGAGGAAAGCTTAACTATGTAATCATCGATTCAGCACCTGCAGAGATAATATCCGATATGATAAATGGAGATGATTAATCAATATGTATTTGAGAAAACTTAAGCCTTCCGATGCACCACTCATGCTTGAGTGGATGCATGATGAAGACGTTATTGGCAAACTTCGAACTAACTTTATGGAGAAAACCTTGGATGATTGCAATGCATTTATAGCAGCTTCAGACGCTAATCCAAGGCATCTTCATATGGCTATAGCAGCAGATGACGACGAGTATATGGGAACTGTGAGTCTGAGAGATATACAGGGAGGATGTGCAGAGTTTGCCATTACAGTAAGAAAGAAAGCCATGGGTGAGGGATACTCATGGTACGGCATGAGAGCCATACTTGATAAGGCATTTACTGAACTTGGGCTAGAGAAGGTTTACTGGTGTGTAAGTTCTCACAATGTAAGAGCAGTTCGATTTTATGATAAACATGAATTTTTAAAAACAGATGATGTTCCGGATAATTACCTAAAGGAGTATGAGGGCGTTCCGGACTTGATATGGTACGTTTGCTATGAGTGATTATTTGGACAGACTGCTGATATTTTTATTATCGGCAGTCTTAATTTCTTTTATATTTGATGAAAGCAGTTTTTTATTGATTTTTTATGCCCTTCTTTTCTTTACTTCCATAGAGGTATTTTTTATATCAAATAAAACAATAAATTTAAAATATTTTTTCATTATTATTGAGATTTTAGCAAGTGTATTTGCGTTGCTAAAAAGCCAGTATATAGGCGTATTACCCATATTTGCATATACAGCATATTTGCTTAAAAATTATGTTTTTTTTGGCATATCTTTCATAGCCTGCATAAGAGCAGTAGGGCAACTTCCGGATGAAAAAATGCAGCTGAGTAACGGTAAAAGCATTCTAATGTTTTATATTGGTTTTTGTATATTTGGCATTATTTTAGCGACGATTCTTTCTCATAAGCAGGATAAATTAAAGAAGGTAGACTCGCTTTACAAAAAAACCAGAGACGATGGTGAAGAAGTGCGATTTAAGCTAAAGGTTCAAAACAGAAATCTTTTGGAGGCCTTGGACCGTGATATTGAAACCGGAAAGCTTGAAGAGAGAAACCGTATAGCCCGTGAGATTCATGACAATGTGGGACACATGCTTTCGAGAGCACTCCTGCAGATGGGAGCCTTACTTACTATTTACAAAGAAGACCCACTTCACAGTCAGCTTGAGGATGTAAGAAAAACCCTGGATTCCAGCCTTTCTAGTATTCGTACCAGCGTTCACGATCTTCATGATGATTCTATCCTTATAGAACCAACGGTAAATGAGCTGGTAAAACCGTTATATCAAAGCTATAACGTGTATCTGGAGATAGATATTTCGGAAGATGTATCCCGGGATATAAAGTATGCAATCATAGGTATAGTAAGAGAAGGCATCTCAAATATCATAAAGTATTCTAAAAATCCAAATGTCGATATAAAGATAAATGAGCACCCATCATTTTACCAGATAGTTATTCATGATTATCCTGATAAAGAATCAGGAGAAATAGATTTGAGTAATAATTCTGATAGAAATTTTAATAGAAGTTTTAATAATAATTTTAATAATAATTTCAATAGTCATTTGGATATTACTGATAAAAATACTAATAATAATACTAATATAACTATTAATAAAAACACTGAATATAATCACAATTCCAGCGCAGGAAACACAGGTATCGGGCTTGAAAATATTAGAGAAAGAGCGGATAAATTAGGTGGAAGTGTATATATAACAAGTGGAGATGATTTTAAAATTTTTGTTTCTATTCCAAAGGAAAAATAATTCATAGACAAGAAGGGATTTACTAATGAAAGTATTGATAATAGATGATGATAATTTGGTTGCAGTTTCATTAAAAACCATAATAGAGGCAGATGAGGATATAAGTGTCTGTGCTACCGGTTCTTCAGGAGAAGAAGCTATAAAGCTTTTTGATGAGCATAAGCCTGATGTTCTTCTTATGGATATTCGCATGAAGGGTATAACCGGTATAGAAGCAGGTGAAGTTATATTAAAGAAGTACAATCATGCCAGGATTCTGTATCTTACTACATTCAGTGACGATGAGTATATATTAAAAGCAATTTCAATCGGTGCAAAGGGTTATATCATAAAGCAGGACTTTGATGCTATAGTTCCGGCTCTAAAGACAGTTTACGGCGGACAAACAGTGTTTGGAACAGAAGTAATATCAAAGCTTCCTAACATGATTAATTATGAAGAAGACAAAAGCTCCCGCCTGTCAGAGTTTGATCTGACCAAACAGGAGCTTGAAATCGTCGAATGTGTCGCAGAAGGTCTTTCTAACAAGGAAATCGCTACAAAGCTATACCTGTCAGAGGGGACCGTCAGAAATTATATAAGTAATATACTCACTAAACTGGATTTGAGAGACAGAACAAATCTTGCTATTTTTTATTATAAGAATAATTAAGCCTTCTTTCTCACCTTTGCAACAGTAAGTCCTACGCAGAAAAGTGCGACTCCAATTATTAATTGTAACCCAAAGCACAGTAAAATATTTGACATATTTTTACCCTGAAATATGTAATCATTTGCAGTTGAGTACCAGTAATTCGGAGTGAATTTTCCGATGATTTTTGCTTCATCTCCAAGATACTCAAGGGGGACAAAGGTTCCGCCGAGAAATGAAAATCCAAGACCGACTATGTTTGTTACTATCGATACACCGGTATTATTTAAGTTAAATATATTTGAAATCATAAGTGCCAAAAGACTTGCACAGATTACATAACAAAGTGTATTTAGAATTACGAACCACCATGTTTTAGTAAACATTATTTCCGGACCGCCTGCTATACTTCCGATCGCATCAAATACTATCAGTAAGATCATTGCGAGACTTATAGAAGCTAATGCAAAGTACAGATTTCTTTTTGTAGCAGGTAGTCCGGCTGCAAGTATTCGCTGGTTTTTCTTTTCTTCGTTAAATGAAGAGAACACCGGAAGTATAGATAAGAGTATAGCACTGAGTATTCCGTAAGGAAGATAGTTAAATACTGATTCTGTTAAAGATTTCTCATTCTTTTTTGATGTTTCCAAGTGTACATATGAATCCGGATTTAAGGTTTCATCGCATTTTTCAACTGATTCTTTTAAACTAAGTCCCAATTTTTGATAATTCTTTACGGAATTTAGCCAGGTGTTTATTTGCATGTTTACAGACATACCCACAGGCATATTTTCATCATAGAGACTTTCCGGTTTTAAATCTCCGTCTGTTTCAAAGGAATCTCCGAATCCCTTAGGTATAACAATATATGAAAGTATTTCCTCATAAAAAATCTTTTCTTTAATTTGATCCCTGGTTAACTTTTTATCAGTTACATTATGAATCTTACTAAGGTAGGTACATAGTTCCTTTGAAATCTCAGAGTCGTCTTTGTTTTCGACTATTATATCATACTTTAGTGCCCTGCGCTCTTCTGCACTCTTTTCAAGGGATACCTTAGAGATTAGCGTAATCATCAGGATAATGGAAACATACATAAGAATCATGGGTAAATTCTTTTTTACAATTTTAAAAAATGCTTTATACAGAAGCATAAACGCCACCTTCCTTTTTTCTTGAAAGAATTATAGATGCTGATAATAACAAAACTGTCAATATAACAAGATAGTAAATTGCCCTCATAAACCTGTCCCCTATTCCGTACAGGTTAATTGAGTAAAATGCATCGGTTAATACTGCAGATGGATTAATCCTGTTTATAAGTGGCATTTTCTCTTCAATTATTGACTTCATATTTGCAAACATAAGACCTGAAAGGAAACCGCCACCAAGCATAATCCACATGAGAATACTGTTTCTTGTCTTAAGCTTTAATCCATGTATACCGGCTATAAAAAAGCCGAGAGAGCAACCCAAAAGTGTTCCGAGAACTGCAGTCAGGAAGATATATCCCAGATTGCCACCAAAATTTATACCTAATCCGAAAATCAGATAAATAAGTGTTATCAAAGTAACAGCTATCTGAAATGTTAAGCAGGCGGCAAATATGCTTAGATTCATAATGATATTATTTACAGGTGATACACATATACGCATGCCTTCGTAGCTTTCCGATGAGTGAGCTGAGCACACACAGTCCAATACTGATAATGAACCCATGATACAAACCATTGCAATCAGATTATAAAAATATATCAAATACGGATCATTATTATCGCCCATTAGAGCTTTATTCGTAACATATTCTGTGTATTCAGTATCCGGTGTAAATATTTCTTCGCTTACTTCCGAATTACCGGATTCTATCATTGAAGTGTTTTTTTCGTCGCTTACTTTCAGATTACCGGTTTCTATCATTGAGGTGTTTTTTTCGTCGCTTACTTTCAGATTACCGGATTCTATCATTGAGGTGATTTTTTCTTCGATTATGGAAGTGTTTGATTTATATATACTTATGATATTTGCAAGTATATCCTGAGTCAGTCCATTTTCTGATATATCAAGAATTATATCATTGATACCGTTTACAGTGATAATTCCTTTTACTTTTTTTGATTTAAGATTTTTCTTGGCTTTATCTTTATCTTCGTAAAAGAGCTTAAGCATAGGACTGTCATCCTCATACTTCAATTCCTTTAGCATAAGAGATATGGGTAAATCTTTAGCAGTTACTTTATCTGTAGCAGCCGGATTTATATCTTTATACTCTTTTATAGCATCATCACTCACAACAACTGAGACTTCTATAGGATTTGAGCGACTAGAAGAGTATATGGAACCGAATGCCAGATAAAACAATGTGCCTAAAGCAAATGGGAAGACTATTACCCAAAATACAACGGATTTTGTTCTTATTAATTTTTTTAGATATGCGATATAAGTTCTAATAAACATGCTTTTAACCTCCATCAAGAATTAGTCACGCAGTTCCTTGCCCGTGATTTCAAGGAAAACGTCGTTTAAAGTTGGAAGCTCTGAGTAGATTCTTTCGTAATTTATACTATGCTCGGAGATATAGTCCAAAACGTGTGATATATTATGCTTTCCGCCACTGAATCGAATTGTAAGAACTTTATCAGCATATTTTACACTATACACATGATGGATTTTCTTTAATCCTTCTAGATCACTTTCATCGATATACTTGACATTAAGTATTACGTTTTCTGTGTTTTTTATTTGACCCTTAAGTTCATCCGCTGTGCCCTGGCATATCTCATGACCTTTATCCATAATTAAGATTCTTGAGCAAATTTCTTCAACCTCTTCCATGTAGTGAGATGTATAGATTACAGTAGCTCCATTTTTATTAAGGTCCTTTATTCCTTCGAGTATGTTGTTTCTGGATTGTGGGTCAACAGCTACTGTTGGCTCGTCAAATATTATGAGTTCCGGCTTATGTGCTATACCGCACGCTATGTTTAATCGACGGATAAGACCTCCTGATAGTTTCTTGGGACTCTTTTTCCTGTAATCGTTAAGTCCTGTAAATTCTAAAGCATCTTCTACGTATTTACGTCTTGTGGCCTTATCATTTATATAAAGTCCACAGAAAAAATCAATGTTTTCATAGACAGAAAGCTCATTAAATACCGCCACATTTTGTCCTATGAGACCAATTCTCTTTTTGATATCATTTCTGTTAACATTCATTTTTTCACCGAAAAGGTAAACCTCACCTTTATCATATGTCAATAATGAAAGTATACAGTTAATGGTTGTTGACTTACCTGAACCATTAGGACCAAGTAGTCCGAAGATTTCACCTTTTTTTATTGAAAAACTGAAATTATCCAGAGCTATAAGATCTTTATAGCGCTTTACCAGATTATTAACTCTTACGATTTCTTCCATGATATCCTCCACATCTATACATTTTACTATGCATTATTGAAATATTTTTCTTGATTTCGGATACATGATAACAATTATTAGGTTGCAGCGCTAGTGAAGAATGTCACAAAGATTGTTGAATATGATGTGACAAATGTCACATGATATAGGATGTCTGAGCTCCGAATACTCGATTACTTAATTTCAGAGTAGTTTACTTATGAAATACTGATGATTATACTAGGATTTTCCGGTGATTTTATGTGATTGCACTGGGATTTTCCGGTGATTATATGTGATTACATTAGGATCTTCTGGCGATTTTATGTAATTGCGGACGGAGTGTAATATCGGTAAGTACAAGACCTTCGCGTGCATTTAAAGCGTATCTTATGGTATCTGCGACTTCACCCGGCTCAAGATGAGCCAGAATATCTTCATCTTCTTTAAAGCTTGCATTGCGATAAAGGTTGGTTGCTGTCATATCAGGTTGGATATTAATAACTTTGAGTCCATATTTTCTGTTTTCTTCAAAAAGACTCTTTGAAAAGTTAGAAAGTCCTGCCTTTGTAGCGCCATAAGCACAACCGTGAGGATTGCTTTGTGTGGCAGTTACAGAACTGATGTTGATTATAAATCCCTTATTTTCTTTTAAGGTACGTAGAAGTGCATTTGAAAGGATCATGGGAAGCTCGAGGTTAGTTCGAACTATGTTAGATATCTGATCTGATTTTAATTCTTCATGAAGGCCATAGTAAGCAGCTCCAGCATTATTTACAAGAATTTTTACATCATGATTTTTTGAAATATGCTTTATATGGGAAAGGAGAGTGGTCGTATCTAAAAGGTCACACTCCATAGCGTGGAACTTGCCTTTTGCACCCTCGCCTGGTGCCTGAGAGGGAGTCTCACTTGCACCCTCACCTGCTGCATGAGAGAGAGTCTCACTTGCATCAATATTAAAGCTTCTTCCAAAGCCATAAACTTCATATCCTTCATTTATAAGCATCTTGCTGATTGCTAAACCAATACCTGATGAAGCACCTGTTACTATAGCTTTCATAACATAGTCCGACCTTTCTGATTTGATATATTTACTGCCTAATATTTATGATTTGATTTATTAATTGTCCCATCTAAATACTTTGTTACTATCAACGTAATTTGAAAGCCTTTCCACTACAAAATCTTCCATCTCCCTCATAAGAGAGGAAGGGTAGTGATAGACTTTGTTTTCATTCTCAAAAGGAAACCATACCAATTGGGAATCAGGAAGCGATTTTCTCATGTTTTTTAAGTAATCCTGTGATATCCTAAATGAACCAACGGAAATATCAGTTATGTCTGACGATCTGGTATCATTAAAAAAATTATCTATCAGGTTTCCGTAAAGTGCTCTCCAGTCGGGATGATATATTATAGGATCTATGCAGAGCCTTACGCCGAAATTTTTCTCCAATGCTTTTTTTGCTGAATTAATTCGCAAAACCTCCGAAGAGGTTTTGTCTTCATATAAATCTATGATAGTTTGAGGAGAAAGTGTAAATGCAAAGATTACATTTTCATCAGATGGAAGAGTGTCCCAAAGATCAGTCCTTCCGCACTTGGTACGTATCTCGATTTTGAGATTATGATAATCTGAATTTGCATTTATTTCCTTAGTAAAGTTAATCCAGCTTTTGACAAATCCGGTCAGATTTTCCAGCGCTAAGAGGTCTGTATCGTAGGATACGCAGATATATGCATCATGTTTTTTTAATATGCTTTTCACCTCTTCATAGATTGCTTCGATATTAACATTTATAACGATGTGTCCCGAAGGATACATGCCCTTAAGATAACAGTACTCGCAATCATAGATACAATTCATAACGCAGGAGGTATAGTAAAAGTACTTATTTCCAAAGCTTTGGCAAACAGGAGCACCTTTATATACATTTGTCCCCCTTGTCTCTGAGAGTATAAGTGCGCGTGAGCGGGACTGCTTATGTACATTCTGATTTTTTCTGCAAAATATATCTTTATAATTATCTATGACTATAATCTTACTGTCCGAAAACTGGGACAATATACTTTTGGTTGTTTCAAAATCAAGTATGTTTTTTTCGACATATATGTGAGAAAAAAGATATCCTTTTTTGTTATTTTGTATATTTTTAGTAGAAGGAGCAACTCTTAAAAGCCTGATTCTAAGGTTTTCTAAAGCCTTCTTTCCGTCTTTTCGAGATGAAGCAGGAAGCAGACCTGTCTCTAACATGCTTTTAATTATTGCCTGATAATCGATTCCTGCATTTTTCGAGTATTTTATGTAATTAATAAGCATATTTTTCATGGTTTCCGAGCACATAAATAAATCTGATAATTTTTTATCAAAATCATTTTTCTCTTGAGCATACTTATCAAAAGCATACTTATCAAAAGTATACATATTAAGAGCCGGTAACTCTTTATAAAACTGCATAAGGCGCTCTGAGGCGATCCTCATTATTAAAGAAAACTTTTCAGGTGTCAGTTTTCTTAAATCACCATTATCGGAAATTGTTTTAAAAAAATACATCCTATCCGGTGAAAAAAAGTGAATAGCTGCCTGGTAAATTGCAGCCGCCTCCATATCATAAAGTGTCCTTGTGATTACTGAAGTTGAAATAGGTGTAGAGATCTTTGGATTTTTCGGATTGGAAGTCGGTATAGATATATCTACAATTATCGGATTGGAAATAGGCGTAGATACCGTCATAATTTCTGCTTCATCAAATGGATGCTTTATAAGTACATCCGGGTAATATGTATGGGAAGTACACTTTTCAGTTATTTTATTTATGAGATATATCTTGCCTAAGTCAGCGGTACCATCCTCAGCAATCTCCGCCAAATCTTCACAGCCACCTGATGCTGAACCGAAATTTATAAGTATATCCCTGACAGTAGGAGAGTATCTGGCTGTTACAGCACCAACAGCAATAGCAGCTTTTATTTCGCCTGTTCCCGTGATTATCAGACGTATGCTTATATCAGGATTTTCATAAATACTAAACCCAAGATCAGTGCTTATAATCTTAAGTTTTTCAGTCTTAATTATGTGTTTTGCTTCTTCATATAAAGCACAAAATATATAAATCATATTAACCTCCATGCCTTATATTAGTCCACCATACAAATGATGAAATGACATAAGTATTCCAGCCAGAATCAAAAGTATTAAATAAATAATAATCTTCCATTTATGATCGAAAAGAAGTCCAATAAATTCCCGTAAAAATGCATTTGAAAAGAAGTATGGTTTTGTTTTTGCAGATATTCCCATTGCCTTAAATCCATTTTTCTTTGCCAATATATAACTTCTAAAGACATGATAATTTGTAGTTGAAAATGCTATATTTACACTGTTTATGTTTTCTGTATCTTTTTCTATAATCGCCTTAGAATATTGCATGTTTTGAAAAGTGTTTATGCTTTTAGTTTCTTTTAATATACGCTCTTTAGGAATGCCAATACTAACAAGATATTTTTCCATAGCTTCGCCCTCAGATATTATCTCGTCGCTTCCCTGACCTCCGGAAGGCACAAATATAGCATGTTTACCTGTTTCTTCAAATTGATCTTTCTCAAATTCTACAGCTGCATCGACTCTGTTTTTTAGTAGAGGAGTAAGACTCCCGTCTTTTCTTATGGCACATCCAAGTATTATTATATAATCCTGGTTATGCTTTATCTTATATTTACTTGCAAGGAATGTTGATACAGTGGTTGATAAAAATAAGCATTCCAAGTAGGCAATGATATACATACATATCATTCGTGCATAAATGTAAACAGTATTTGCCAATTCACTTTTAAAGTTAAATGCTTTTAGCACAAGCAGTGAACCTGTAAACCACAGAACCGCAAATATTATTCCCAAAGCATTTACAGGGCGATAGCCTTCATGCTTCATAAGCCATATGTTACTTATTGCCAATAAGATAGACAGTATTAGCATAAATGGTGTAAGAAAAACAAGGGATATCATTACGGTTTCATTTAGTAGTGTTATAAAAACAGAAAATAGGTGTATTGCATTATTTAAAAGCTTATAAATTATAAATAGCAGTATTATGAAAGCATATAAACCTATACCACCACAGGCAATCATAGGATATGAAAATGAACCTGATTTGTAATAATCATAAAAACTAATTACCATCATGATAATTATTAAAAAGAGAGATATTAAAAAGGTTATGATAACAGCAAGATAGCCTGAAAAATTGTAAGAATATAGGCTTTTTTCGGATATTAAACCTAAAGAATTTACCCTTATTTCCAGATTGTTGATGACGTTTTTATAATTCTCATCACCATAAGAAAAGTTTATATATACCTTTGTTACACCCTTTTTTAGAGATGTAAATGTAAATGTCAGTTCTTCATTATCAAGCTGTGCACTCTCAAGTTTTATGATTCCGTCTTTCTCAAAAGTAATGTTATACTCAGGCATAGTATCTGAGGATATATATATATTGGTGTGGAGAGTATATCTGTTACCGGTTTGATAAACATATATGAGACAGGCGATAATCAGAAGGACAAGCGCTATATTTAATATAATAAGTATTTTACGGTTTTTCATGTATATATCCTTTCGGGGTTAACTCAGTCGGAGAAACCACTCACCTCAAAGTTAAAGTGTAGGTGAGGGTAGCGACATTGGGCAGGCATGACGTATTATCTTGGCATATAAGTATTCGAGGATTCTTCCCCAGATATCCTAAAATAGTGCAATTATACCGAAAAACTTTGGAGCAATCAGTATAGAAATAACAAATAAAGATATCAGCACTATACACATTATAAATCTTAATCTTGTCATGGGTCGGCATACCCTTATAAGAACCATAAAGCTTACTGCGGCACCAATAATAAGATTAATGGTGGAAGCTAAAGTGCTGCCTATACCTAACGGGGCTTTAAGAAAGGCGGCAACAACAAGCAGCACAGTCATAAGAATCGCGGCCGGAAGGCTTATGGATAAAACCTGTTTCTTAAATCCCTTTGCTATAACCTCTTCATGATGCTCGAATGCGAGCAGGAAGCTTGGAACACCTATAGCTAAGCCTCCTATAAGACTTAATTGTATAGGGATGAAGGGGTAGTTTTTCCTTAATATTATAAATATAACACATAATAATAGTGAGTATATAGTTTTTGTCAAGTAAAGAGCACTGACTCTGCTTATATTTGATATGACAGTTCGACCTTCAGAAACAACATCCTTGAGAGATGAAAAGTTTGAATCTATAAGGACTATGTGAGCGGTTTGCTTAGCTGCATCACTTCCGGCGGCCATTGCTATACCGCAATCGGCGTCCTTAAGAGCGAGTACATCATTAACACCGTCTCCAATCATTCCTGTAACCTTTTCATTTTTTTCAAAGGCCTTTATTATCAGTCTTTTTTTCTCAGGTGAGACGCGACCAAATACAGTGTAATTAAGCGCTTCTTCATTGATTTTTTCATCATCCGGTAGTTCCCGAGCATCTATATACTTGTCAGCATTTTTAAGACCTGCCTTTTTTGCAATCATAGATACGGTTCTTGGATTGTCCCCCGATATAACCTTAAGTTCAACCCCGTTTTTCTCAAAGAATGCAAATGTTTCGGGAGCGTCCTCCTTTATAACATCTGACATGATTATAATTCCAAGAGGTGTGGATTCATAAACCCTAAGGTAATCTGATTTAACCATGAGAAGGACTCTAAAACCCATATCCTCGTATGAGCCTATAGAATTTAAAAGGGACGAGTCCTTTGTAAGATACTCTGGAGCACCCAGAAGATAATGAACAACTTTTCCGTTTTCCTCGACCTCTATTCCCATGTGCTTTCGCTCTGAGCTAAATGGTATAGTATCCTTTAAATCCCAATTGCCGATTTCAGTAAAGTGGTTTCTTAGAGCTCGGCTGGTTGCATTGGTTTCTTCAAATGCATAGATTATATTTTCGAGCGCTTCAACAAAGTGATTTTCATTTTCATCGCCGAGTGTATGTATTTCCTCTACAGTTAGCTCACCATTTGTAATTGTTCCTGTTTTATCAAGACATAAAACCTCTACTCTCGCCAGTGCCTCTATAGCTTCCATCTCCTGAACGAGAGCTTTTTTCTTAGCAAGTCTTCCCACACCCAGTATAAATGAAATGCTTGTCAGAAGTACCAAACCCTCTGGAATCATGCCAAGTACACCTGCTACGGTACTAACAAGAGAATCGGAGATATTATTACCTGCATGGTATCTCTGAATATAAAATAATAGTAATCCAACCGGAATTATGGCAAAACTTACATACTTTATTATCTTTTTAATGGTTATTTGCATCTCAGATGTAGCTCTGCGCTTGGTGCGTGCCTTCTGCACTATGGTGGAAGCGTAGTTTTCTTCACCTGTATGTATAACCTTTGCATAAACTGTTCCTGCAACAGCACTGCTTCCTGAGTAAAGCATATCTCCGGCTTTTTTCTTTATGGGCACGGATTCACCTGTTAGTAATGATTCATTTGCTTCAAAATTCATAGATGCGATTACTTCGCAGTCAACAGGAACCTGATCGCCTGTTGAAAGGCGTATAATATCCTCAAGCTCAAGCTCCTCTATAGGTATTTCTTCGGTAGGACTTGTTCGGAGCTTATTTAAATTAATTTTGTCCGAGTTGTCCTTTAGTTTAAGCTTATGTGCCTTAAGAGCAGTAACGACCGAAAGTGCATCTATAAGCTTTTTAACCTTCAACTCCTGATAAATACCTATAACAGTATTAGAAATAACAACACCCATGAAGAGCATGTTTTTATACTGTCCGGATATGATAATCAGTAAAGCAAGTATAAGGTTTAATAAATTGAAGTATGTAAATATATGTGTAAAAAATATTTGTTTTTTTGATCTTATTGATTCCATCGTTTCAATCTTTCCTTCATACGTTTCATACGCTGCCTGGTGAACGCTGTTAGAAACTATATTGTAAAGCATTGTTATAAAATCCTGTTATAAAAACACAATACAATATTAGTATATAATTCGAAAGAAAACAATGCAATAAGATTTGCCTTTGATTAAGTAAATATTTATTATTTCCCCTCTATCCCCCTCATCTCTGCTATGATTTTTTATCGCATATTACCGTACTCAATGTTTACTGTACTTCACCGTACTCAATGTTTACTATATTGTCTTTCAACAGCTTCTTCGGTTTCTAAAATTGCTTCATTAAAACCCTTAAGAGCGTCAAATGGACTGAAAATTTTAGCGCGTCTGTTTAAATCCATGGAAGGATGCTTTGCTGAAAAAGAATCATATTTATCATGAATAGGTTTGCCCTTTTCTATGACCTTTTCATATCTGAAATTATGTAAAAATTTATTATTATAATATTTATTGTTATGCATAAACACTACACCTAACCCAATCTAAGCTCTGTGACCGCCGATTTGATTATTTCTTTTCATGGTTGTAGCGCCGGAGCGCATATTAAGCCCACGTACCACGGCATTAGGGCCGTATCTGAGTCGAATCTCAGTCATAGCTTGCTGTAAACTTCTGTTTTTCTTTTTTTGCTCATAATCAGTAAATAAATCTAATTGATATATGCCATCATCTTCGTAAACATCGCATGCATTAACTCCTATGCGCCTGAAGAGGAGTCTGTGATCGACCTTCTTGTCAAAATCAATTAAGAGAGGCTCGACAATATCATCAGGACAGTTTGTCGCCTCACTGATGCGAACTGTTCCATTGGCATGCTTCGGATGCAATCTGCCGTAATAATCAATAGAGATTGGTCCGTCGTACTCCGGAAAGTGCTCTAAACTTTTAAAATCAAAACCCACCCACCATGTAAAGATACGTGATATTAAATCTTTTTTGTACATATCACAGCAGAGTATATCTATCATTTCGTGAAATACAACGCGCGCTTCTGTATACGGATAGGGTCTTTCTAATACTTGTCCGTTAGAAATAGAGTGGTTTGTGGTTTTATAATTTTTTATATCACACATGCGTACCGGTTCTATACCCCAAGCATGATCGATAAGTATTTCTGCATCTATACCGAAGGTTTTGTAGAACCACTCTTCATCCCACTGTGATCTTTCTGCGATATCTCCCATGGTATATATATGATTTTTTGCAAGACGCCTGGCTTTACCAGGGCCTATCTGCCAAAAGTCAGTTAATGGGCGATGCTCCCATAAAAGGTACTTATAAGAGGATTCGTTAAGCTCTGCAATCCTGACTCCATCCTTATCAGGTTTTGCTTTTTTGGCTACTATATCCATAGCAACTTTTGCGAGGTAGAGGTTAGTACCTATTCCTACAGTTGCAGTAATTCCGGTTGTATTAAGAACATCTTTAATTATGGTCATAGCCATGGTGTGGGCAGGATGAGTATTAATATCGTTTGCTTTGGGCTCATACAGATGAAGATACGGAGTGCAGTCTATAAAGCACTCATCTATACTGTAAACATGTATATCATCGGGGGATACATAGCGAAGATATACGGAATAAATAAGGGCAGATATGCGCTCGTACTCCGCCATGCGAGGAACAGCAATTATGTACTCAATACGGGTGTGATGTACTCTTTCATAATACCTTATAGCCTGCTTAGCTTCAAAAAGTCTTGGTCTTCCGGGTACACCGATAGCCTTGAGTGCGGGGGAAACAGCAAGGCAGATGGTTTTATCGGTACGCGAGGAATCGGCTACTATGAGATTAGCCTTAAGGGGGTCAAGACCTCTATATATACACTCTACGGATGCATAGAAGCTTTTCATGTCGATTGCTATATAGATACTCACATACATCACTCCCCATCATCGAATACAATAATCGAAACTATGTTCGAGTGAATGTATTGTATCACCCTTGGAATAAAAAGTCAAGAATAAAATCGAACAAATGTACGATTTTATTATAGGGCAGAAAATTAGGACACGGACCATCCTTAATTGAAAAACTTCTCAAAAGGGATGGTTCTGATGCAATCACAGGCGGGAGAGAACCATCCTAAATTGCAGATTTTCTCAAAAGGGATGGTCCTGATGTAATCACAGGCGGGAGAGAACCATCCTAAATTGCAGATTTTCTCAAAAGGGATGGTCCTGAAGCGAATAATTCCGTCCCACAGCCAGAACTTTTAACAAAAACCGTGAAAAATACTGGTCCGTGCAGGTTCACAGGCGGGGGTGGACCACACATTCATATTTCTTGAAATTGTCATTAAGTGTGATATAATAAGTTTCATATTAGTTTTACGAAAGGAGAAATAACATGAAGCATTTTACTTATCATCCAAAGGGTGTTTGCTCAATGCAAATTGATTATGATCTTGACGAAGAAGGTAAAATTTACAATCTTGAATTTATGGGTGGCTGCAACGGAAATCTAAAGGCCATTGGAAAGCTCTTAGAGGGGACCGACGCTAAGAAAGCTGCAGATACACTGAATGGAAATGACTGTAAGGGAAGAGGAACATCCTGCGCAGATCAGCTTGCAAAGTCAATATATGAAGCATTGTCATGAAAAACGGTTATTATTCACTAAATGAATATTTAAAGGATACATTTGGCTGTAAAGTTTACAAACTATCTTTAAATGGAGGCTTTACCTGTCCAAATCGAGATGGAACATTAGATAAGCGAGGTTGTATATTTTGCTCCGCAGGAGGCTCGGGAGAGTTTAGTGAATCACCCTTGCTAAGTGTTACAGATCAGATTGAAAATGCCAAGAAGCGGGTGGAGAAGAAGATTAAAAATGGACTTTATATCGCATATTTTCAGGCTTTTACGAACACTTACGCGCCGGTGGAAAGGCTGAGAGAATTATTTACAGAGGCTATAAATCATCCGGATATCGTAGCATTGTCAGTGGCTACGCGGCCTGATTGTCTTCCGGAGGATGTACTCGAACTTCTTTCGGAATTAAATACAAAAAAGCCTGTCTGGGTTGAGCTTGGACTTCAGACCATACATGAAGAAAGTGCGAAATATATAAGACGGGGTTATGGGCTTAGTTCTTACAACGAGGCTGTTAAAGCGCTTAGAAAGCGAAATATAGACGTGATAGTGCACATTATACTGGGACTCCCTCATGAACGCAGAAGTGATATGATAGAAACCGTGGATTATGTCGTGAAAAGCGGTATCCAAGGGATTAAATTACAACTGCTTCACGTGCTGAAGGGAACGGATCTTGCTACAGATTATGAAGCTGGAACATTTGATGTCCTTAGTATGGATGAATATATCGATATTGTTAAGGAGTGCTTAAAGCATATCCCACATGACATTGTCATTCACCGCCTGACAGGAGATGGCGATAAAAAGCTTCTTATAGCACCTCTTTGGAGTGCCGATAAAAAGAGAGTTATAAACAGGATGAGAGAAGAGATAAACAATTCGTCACAAGAATGACAGACTTATATATATAATTAACAGAGAATTCTTAAATACATAAAAATAATAATTCCCAAAAAGCTTGAGTAAAAAGGTAAACAAAAAAACTCCAAAAAAATCAAAAAAGTCCTTGACTTGCACTTAGTCCTTTGTTATAATGCTCAAGCAATCGAAAATTTAAGGAGAGGTATCGAAGTGGTCATAACGAGGCGGTCTTGAAAACCGTTTGTCCGCAAGGGCGCGAGGGTTCGAATCCCTCCCTCTCCGCTTCCATTAATCAGAAGTTAATCCTTCTGATTAAATTTTTTTAAGGCATGGGCTTTAACTCAGCCTTGACTAATAGCCTTGATTAATATGTTTATGTAATCAGCTTTGGAGAAGTACCCAAGAGGCTGAAGGGGCTCCCCTGGAAAGGGAGTAGGTCGAGAGTATCGGCGCGAGGGTTCAAATCCCTCCTTCTCCGTAAAAAAAAAGACCCAGAGGGTCTTTTTTTTGCGGAGAAAAGAGGATTAATCCTAGCGCCGAAGCGGCGGGGGCGAACCTTCCTAAAGAGCATCTGTGCGTTTGTTTTTATAAAAACACTTATGCACAGATTACTTTGGTAGTTGCACTTTTTTCTCCTACTTTAAGTGTAACATTTGCCTTTGCTTTTTTCTTAGCTTTTTTACTAACCTTTACTTTTACAGTAACTGTTGTTGCTTCACTCTTTAATATTTTTGCGGTTACAAAAGCTTTGTTAGAAGATACGCTTAATACATCGGTTGTCTTCTCACTTGCATTTGTATTTGTAATCTTAAATGTAATCTTTTTTGATTTATTTTTCTTAATAGTAACCTTTTTCTTAGAAGCTGTCACACTCTGACACTTATTGGTTGGATTAGTTACAACAGGTGCAGCGGTCTTTGCCGGCTGTGGTGTAGGAGTAGATGTAATTGCAGGTGTTGTCGCAGGTTCATACGTAGGAGCTGGTGTTTGAGGAGTTTCTTCTCTTTTTTTCTGTTCTTCCTGCATCATGTAATCCGTTAAGATTCCATACCAAAGTTCACCCATGCTTTCATAGCCGGACTGATTTGGATGAAGAGCATCGTCGAACTGATCATCTGCTACCACTGCATTTACATCAACAAAGGTTATTCTCTTTCCTTCCTCAATCTTATTATCAACTACTTCCCTGATAAATTCATTGTAATTCTTAACATCTTCATTATACTTACTGCTTTCTCCCTGCATATTTGGAATCGATGCTAAGAAAAGCATGCTGTTCTCGTTAAGCTTTGAAAAAATCACATCTATCAAATTTTCAAGACGATCATTGATGGTATCTATCTTTAATGCATCGATTCTGTTGGATTGACTGTTAATATCATTGGTTCCGATTTGCAGTAAAACTATATCAGGTGTATAGGTATCTAATATTTTTTCATCCACAACATCGGTCAAAATACTGTTTGCCCATGCCTGATCATAAGCTATACATGCTCCGTTTGTCCCGTTGTTATCGGTATCATAGCCTTTACCGGTTTGCCACTTGCCGACAAAATCAAAGTTTTTAGAGTATCCGTTTTCTTCGAGTGCCTTAGTTAGGTAAGTACGATATCCACCGTATGCAAGTTCTGTCTCACTTGGGCACCATCCTGCTGTTATAGAATCACCAAGAGGCATAACCTTGTAAATTGTTTGAATATCTTCCGAAACTATCTCATTAGCTTTTGCTGTTGTTTTTGTAAATGTGGCGACATTTCCGATTGCGCTAAATACCGAAAGTGTAAGTGCACCGGCAATTGTAAGTGAAATTGCTTTTTTAAATTGGTTTTTCATAATACCTTTATACCTCCTAAATTTAAATCCAATATACGTTATTATAGCACTTGATAGTTTGAATTGGAATAATTAATTGACTGAAACTTCCGCTCCACAGTCAGAACTTTTAACAAAACCCACCCAAAATACTGGTCCGCCGAGATTCCCAAATGAAAAAGACCGATAACAATTTAAAGCTGTCCATTAAGCCAAGATACATTGAAAATAATTGTAAAATATGATATAAATAATATAGATTTTTTCAGGTCAAGAATCAATAAGTAAGGTAGTGTCAAGTGACCTATGAAAGAATGAGCTGAAAGAAAAAGGCTCAAATGAACCTTGAAAATTGTAGATATTGATAGCGAAAAGCTCTCCGAGAGCTTAGGGCTCTGCCCTAAGAACCTGCAAGGGACACGTCCCT
>JAEEJA010000072.1 GCA_016281605.1 Lachnospiraceae bacterium | reverse complement strand
TTCGTTTACAATATTCTTTTTAAATTCAAAGGAATATTTAGACATAAAAATACCGACCTCCAATCGTTAGATTTTTTGGTCTAACTTTTTGGGGTCGGTACATTTCCATTGTGGTATGAAGGTTCTTTTTTTATCATATCAGGGTGATTGTTTTAGGATATTTGGTTAGATTTTTATAAGTTTAGACTTTTATTATGCAGTAAAATGTGGTATATTATCTGATGTTAGGTAGTTTTCAAAACTATATCAAGAGAATCGTATAGGAGATTGTATTATGTCATATCAGATTATTACGGATAGTTCGTGTGATATCCCGGAAAAGATAGTTAAGGAAAAGGGTCTTTTTGTTGTACCGTTTTATGTATCGTTTGATAATCACAATTATTATAAGGAGAATATAGATATCGAAGTGAGGGAATTCTATCAGAAGATGGTTGATAATCCGGATGTGTTCCCTAAGACTTCGCTGCCGTCTGTTGATGATTATATCGGGGCGTTTACACCATTTATCAAAGAAGGTAAGGATATAATTTGTATCTGTATTACAACTAAATTCTCAGGTTCTTATAATTCCGCATCTTCAGCAAAGGATGTTTTGTTAGAGGAATATCCTGATGCCAATATTACGGTTATCGATGCAACCGTCAATACTGTGCTTCAGGGTATATTGGTATTAGAGGCGGTGAGAATGCAGGAAAACGGGCTTTCCTATGAGGAGGTTGTTGAGAATGTTGAGCGCATCAAAACAACAGGAAGGATCATTTTTACTGTAGGTAGTATGGATTATCTGATCCACGGAGGCCGGGTAGGCAAGGTTATGAAAGTTGCGGTCAATGCGCTTAAGATACGTCCGATGATAATTTTAAAGGAAGGTGAGATCTTTCCTTTTGGAGTTGCAAGAAGCAGAAAGAAATCCATTCAGAAGATATTAGAAAAGACCAGATCACATTTTATGGAAATTGGAGAATCCCCTGATGATTATGAGATAGTAATAGGTTACGGCTATGACTATGAAGAGGCTGTAGAATTTAGAAAAGAGCTTATTGAGTCCTTATCAGAATATTCATCAAAGACAGATATTGGAATTTTTCAGATAGGGGCAATGATCGGTGTGCACACCGGTCCGTACCCGTTAGGCATAGGTTTAGTGAAAAAATACGATAAGTGAAAAAGTACTCATTGTTAAGTTGCACAATTTGGCAATATCCGTAGTGTGAAAAATGCAGAAATTCAAATTTTAATAAAAATCGACTTACAAAAACGATGAAAATTTGTTATTATATAGGGGTGAAAAGAGTAGAAATGGCTGATTAAGAAAGAGAGGAGTAACATGTTCAAAGTCGGAGAATATGTCGTTAATGGTACTAACGGCGTATGCAAGGTCGAGAAGATTGGAAAGATGGAACTTAGTGGCGTGGAAAGCGACAAACAATACTACACTTTGTTACCGCTTTACACAAAGGGCAGTCGAGTTTTTACCCCGGTGGACAACAAGAAAGTCGTGTTACGTTCTGTAATCAGCAAGCAGGAAGCCTGCAATCTGATTGATGAGATGAAAGAGATCGAAGAGATTGTCGTTACAGACGACAAGAAACGGGAATTAGCTTATCGTGAAGCTATCAAGTCCTGTGACTGCCGGGAATTTATCCGTATTATCAACACAGTCCTTAAGAGAAGAGAGGAGCGCTTAGCAGCAGGAAAGAAGATGTCAGCATGTGACGAGCGCTATTTTAAACAGGCGAAGGACAACCTTTATGGGGAGTTCGCAGTAAGCTTAAAGCTTGCTAAGGAAGATGTTGAGGATTATGTTGAACGCAGAATGGCACTTAAAGATATGGCCTCTGCATCATGACTGTCGAATTAAAAGTATTTAATCGAAAGAACCGGTTTGATGAAAACCGGTTCTTTTGACTTTATTAGGAATTTGTTATAATATGTAACTGTTATATATAAGCAGTAAGATTGAAATGAGGATATATATGAGCAGAAAAAGACGTCGTAATAAGCATGATAAATATGGAATATATGAGATACCGAATTATACGGCATCGACCAAAAAGAAAAAGAAGAAAAAGAAAGCAACTGTCGGTGGAGTTATTAAACTGTTATTTTTAATACTGTCATTGATGGTGCTTGCGTATATCGTAGCATATTGTGTTAAGTACAGTATGAAGGATGAGGCTATGACACTATACCTTTCCGGTGATTATCAGGGCGCTGTAGAGCTCTTTGATGAAGCATTAAAGCCACAGTTACCGTTACTTAATGATTTTGATAATGATGTACGATTCTATATGGCAGATTGTTATGTCAGTCTCAAAGAGTATGGACAGGCATGTCATCAGTATAATATGATCGGGTTCTGGTCTGATGGCAATAATGAGAAAGCAAAGTATTATAGAAATATAGCATACGGACTTTTATTATATTCGTGGAAGGACTACAAACAGGCTTTACCGCTATTACAGTCTGCCTATGAGGATGGATATGCTGATCTTGTCTTGTATGTGGGAAGCTGTTATGGACAGGTAGGTGACCTTGATAATATGCAACTTTATTATAACGTTTTTTTGCAGAAGCATGAAATGAACAGCTTCATGTATGCGCAGTATGCCGCTATTGCACTTGATGAAGGAGACCTTGATAAGGCGATAGAATATATAGAGGCCGGCAAGAAATTAGAGGATCAGTCGGGAATTAAAGAACTGCTTTTTGATGAGGTTGTTTATTATGAGAAAATGAACGATTATAATACTGCCTTTGAAAAAGTGGATGAGTTTATGAAACAATATCCTAATGACATAGATGGAAAGAATGAATATGATCTTTTATATACCAGGCAGACAGTAAATTCAAAATAATGTTAAAGTTTTGGTTGAAAATGGTCGAAATATATAGTATTATGTAACTATGTTATGTCAATTTTTTATGTTTATTACTCGGATGGAGATGTTCAGCTTCATAGATAATCATAGGAGAAAGCGGGTCTTTTAATTAATAGGAGTAAAGGATGAATAGTATTTCGATTAATCTCAAGAGAAGACTTTATATAGTAATGTTAATGCTTGCTGCATTGACGGTTGCTTTTGGTGGTGTGAATTCACATGCAGCAGTTTCCTGCAAATCTGTTATTTCTTATCCCGGAACTACAAAAGCTAATGTTAATATGAGAAAGAAAGCAGGTACTAATTACAAAAGCTATGGAATGGTTTTAAAGGGAACTGAGGTGACTATTCTCGGATATGTAAAAAATGGTGGAGTGAAGTGGTATAAGTGTAAAGCATTGCTTGAGAACGGAAGCAAAAAGACAGGATATATCAGTTCACTTTATGTAAAAAAAGCATCGAAACCAAAGGGCGTAGTGAACGGAAAGGTTTCTTCCACTTTATGTGTGAGGAAGAAAGCAAAAAAGAATGCAAAGTCACTTCTAAAGATTCCAAAACAGACGGAGACTACCATTTTAAGTATTACAAAAACTGCGGGACAGTATTGGTATAAGGTTAAAGTTTCTTACAGTGGGAAAAACAAGACCGGATATGTTCTTGGCAATTATATAGATGTTGATTTCCCTGAAAAGGCTAAGAAGACA
>JAEEJA010000071.1 GCA_016281605.1 Lachnospiraceae bacterium | reverse complement strand
TACGCGGTATTGTAAAGCAATAGAACTTCAAAGGATAAAGGATTCGTTTGGAAAATAGAGCGGATAGATTTGGAAAGGATGCAATATGGGAAGTATTAATGAGATTGTTTTATTTGAAACATCTGATAAGGAAGTGACTTTGTCTGTGCCAATGGATGGAGACACCGTATGGAGACACCGTATGGCTGACGCAAGAACAAATGAGTAGTCTATTTGCTACTATCAGATCATCTATAGCATACCATATCGGAAATATTTTCAAGGAGGGAGAACTTGAGAAAGATACTTCTGTCGATATTTTCGACAGAAGTACAAGTAATGCATCAAGACCGCCAAAATATTACAATTTAGATGTCATCATATCCGTAGGCTACCGCGTAAAATCCAAACGTGGCATCGAATTTCGTCAATGGGACAGTAAAATCTTAAAGCAGTACATAATTGATGGTAATGTAATAAATGAGATACGCTTACATGCATTGCAAAAGAATCGCAGCTTCCTTGTTCCTGGAATTCTTGGAGAGGAATCAAGCTTTGTTTAAAGATGGCAGTAAGCGTATTGGCGACGGTGAATTGGTAGCTATTACGCTCATGATTGCGGAATCGAATCCGGACGAAAAGGATATCATGGTTAAGCTGGTGATGGATTTACTGGATATGAAATAGAATAACAGCTATCTTTGGGTATAATACCAAGCAGAAGTGTCCGTGCCTTTGTGTGTGTGTGTAGTTAATAATTACGTCAAAGTTGTCGCTTTATTTCTTCTCATCAAAATGGTAATATCGTTATGAGAGGTGGAAACATGGAAAACAAAATTAAAGAAATCAGAGAAAAGAAAAATATGACACAGCGAGAAGTGTCAAGTATATCTGGAGTTAACTTAAGGACTTTACAGAGATATGAAGCAGGTGAAACAGACAGTGTACGGAACTTTATTGTCTTGGCGCAATCGATGGGAGTTGGATTAGAAGAGTTATTCGAGGGAGCGAAAGTTGACTTGATGCTAAAGGAGAAGAATAATATGAACGAAGACAATAAGCAAATAGAAGAGCTTATAAAACAATTAATCGAAGATGAAATTATTGGAGATGTTAAAATAGAAGGTGATAATGTCAGCATGAAAGTGTCAGAAGAAAAAATGCTAGAGATGTATTTGATGACTCCAGTACTATGTATTCCGTCTAAGATTATTGATTCTATCGAAGGATTCGAAAAATTAACATGGGAATCGAAATTACTGATGATTGTTTTATTTTTAGAAGCTTCTTATAAAAATGAGGATATAGAATTAAATGAAAATAAAGAATTTACAGTAGAAATAGAAACAGAAAAAATAGAAGCATATTTTGATACTTGTAGGTATCTTGATTTCGATAATCCGTTCTTGACTGGGAGTGATTATATATTTAAGATGGATGTTGACGACAAACTAAAATCTAGTGTAGATTTTGTTTTCGAGCAAAAAAAATATGTTATGTTTGCAACTGTTGCCAATGTCCCAGAGATGTTCCAATTTGAAAAATTTCGAAAATACTTTGATGGTGTAAATTTAGGAGAAGATGGTATAACTTTAGGGGGAATTGCGAAGAAAGAGAATGTTTCCGAAATTTACTTGGGTGATTTATTATGGATGTGGATAAAATACGGTTTTTTGCGTTATTGTTCTATTGACAAAACATGCTAAAAGAAGAATGAGTGAACGGATTGGTATAACCAAAGGGATAGCAAAAAAACATGCAAAAAAAGTTCTCGAAAATGGTATTCAGCATAAAGATACAATGGGGAATTGAATCTATAAATGAATAGAGAATTTCTAAGATATGGCACCGCAAATAATATGCGTTATTATGCAGGTAGTCTTTTTATTTTTTCAGATATGTTACTCATAACAGTAATGAAAGCATCACCAGAAATAGAAGAAATTTGTCTGAATATGTCAAGGATGATGTTTATAAAGAATATAAAAAAACATCGTTTCCAAAAAGAAAAAAATCGAAGGAACAAATTAAGAAAATTGAACAGCAGGAAACATACAGATGCAAATATAGAACTAGAATAAAAATATATATCAGTGCTTTAGCACTGTAATAAATAAACAGGACAGCCTATGAGTGTTTACACTCAAGTAGGCTGTTCTGTTTATTTATGGAACCGAAGAAGTGGGGTATATATTTTTATTCTAGTTCCACAGGTTTCTGGTGGTCAGATGACAGCGAGATAAAGCGAAGCGGGTCGAGCTGACAAGTAAACCACCGGGAAAAGAATAAAACAAATAGAAGAATAACAGTTGAGAAGTGGTTGAAAAAAATAGAAAAACATAGTAAAATATGACTAATTCGGAATGAGAATACGAATTAGTCATAAAAGTGAGGTGCATATGGAGTATATAAATAGAGCGATTGAAGATATAATAGAAAAGTCTGCAAATACTTTCAAAACCGTACTAATTACTGGAGCGAGACAGACGGGTAAGTCAACGTTAATAAGACATCAGTATTCTGATATTAAAGAGGTAACCTTTGACGATCCGTTTGTAGAGGAGCAGGCAAAGAATAATCCTGAAATGTTTATGTCATTAAATGAACCACCGGTATTTTTGGATGAAATCCAATACGTACCTGAATTATTTAGATATATTAAGCAATCTTGTGATTTCCATGATGAGAAAGGTTTATATTATTTGTCGGGTTCACAACCTTTTAAACTAATGGAAATGGCTTCGGATTCTCTAGCGGGTCGTGCAGCAATCATTGAAATTGCTCCTTTGTCATTAAGAGAAATTATGGAAAGTAATTTCAAAGAGCCATTTCTTCCAACTATGGAATATGTAAAGAAAAGAAATAAAGAAACGAAGAAACCGGATAATATTTGGAAAATAATTCATCGTGGTGGCTATCCTGAGATGCAAAATCCAGACGTAGATTGGACAATGTTTTATTCAAGTTATGTTAAAACATATTTGGAAAGAGATGTTAGGGAACTAGCTGCGGTACAGGATTTGGATT
Organism: Lachnospiraceae bacterium; assembly: GCA_016281605.1. GTDB lineage: Bacteria > Bacillota > Clostridia > Lachnospirales > Lachnospiraceae > JAEEJA01. Next base: position 2,856 of record JAEEJA010000071.1, on the reverse strand, counting down.
CATTTAGGCGATTTATGGTTGCATGTGCAGCTAGAACCGGTCAGATGCTAAATTATTCCAATATATCTAATGAAGTTGGTAAGGATGCTAATACAATTAAACGATGGATTTCAGTTCTTGAGGCATCGGGTGTGATTTATATATTGGAACCTTATTCAAATAGTGCCTTGAAGAGAGTGATAAAAACGCCAAAACTGTATTTTAGAGATACCGGGTTGGCGGCATATTTAACTCGTTGGTTAACACCTGAAACACTAGCAAATGGAGCTATGAGTGGAGAATTTTTTGAGACATTTGTTATATCAGAAATATTAAAGAGTTACTCTAATAGAGGATTGGATTACAGATATTTTGTTTCTTATTATAGAGGAAAAGATAAAAAGAAAATAAATAAAAATGGTGTAGAAGTATTTGAAGAGTCTGAAATTGATTTTATTATCGAGCAAAACGGTGTGCTTTATCCAATTGAAATTAAACAAAATAGCCATGTTACCGCAGATATGACATCGGCTTTTCAAATATTGGATAAGATTCCTGAAAAGAAAAGAGGTACAGGCGCTGTGGTTTGTATGTGTAGTATGCCTGGGGCTCTTAGAGATAATGTTTTACAGATACCATATTGGTTTATTTAAAGTCGCTAAAAACATACAAAATTTAACTGCCATTGACAGGAATTACTATGTATTATTTCAGTGGTGGTTACTTAAATACAGAGGATGATAAAGTGAATTTGAAAATATTCAGAATATAATTGATAGCGATAAAAAGTAAGGAGTGTCAATAATAGTGAAAAAGATAAGTGAAATTATAGGTAAATTTATGGCGATTATAGTATTGATTGTAGCGATTGTAGCACTTTTCCTTCCTAAGACATGCCTTTGGATAGATACGGATTGGATAAATTATCTTCTTATGGTTGTTATGTTTGGGATGGGACTTACATTAAAACTGGAAGATTTTATTATAGTTTTCAAAAGACCGAAGGATATCATAATCGGCTGTATTGCCCAGTTTACCATTATGCCACTTTTGGCTTTTGGATTAGGAAAGGTGTTTGGATTAGAAGCAGGACTTATGGCGGGCGTAATACTGGTTGGAACATGTCCGGGTGGTACTTCGAGCAATGTGATTACATATTTAAGCAAGGGGGATGTTGCTCTTTCTGTTGGCATGACAAGCGTTAATACACTTCTTGCACCGCTCCTGACACCTGCTATAACATATCTGCTTCTTAGGAAAACTGTTTCAGTAGATGTACTTGCTATGTTTTTATCGATAATTAAAGTAGTTATTATACCTATCGTACTAGGATTTATTATTAACAAGATATGGGGAAAGTATACAGAGAAAATATCTGATGTGCTACCATTAATATCAGTTTTAGCTATTACTTTGATTGTTGCATCTGTTGTGTCACACAACTCTGAAAGGATTTTACAGACAGGTGTTATAGTATTTATAGTAGTTATCCTTCACAATTTATTTGGTTATCTGGCAGGATACCTACTTGGAGTGATACTTAAACTTCCATTAAGTAAGAAGAAGGCTTTGTCTATAGAGATAGGAATGCAAAATTCCGGACTGGCTACATCTCTTGCTCAAACAGCTTTCTCGAATTTGTCCATGGTTACAGTGCCTGGAGCTATTTTTTCGGTATGGCATAACATATCCGGTGCACTTCTAGCAAATGTATTACGCGTAATAAAAACTTCTGATAAGGATTCTAATTATGAGTAATGAGTGAAACCTTGGCATGATTTTAAAAAAATGAAATAAAATATTATTACATATTTGAAATTAGATGAGGTCCATAAGATGGATAATGCATTAATAAACAGATTAAATGAATTAGCAGAGAGATCATATAATGAGAATAGATTTCTCTTTACGGATTTTCTTGATATGTCTCAGTTATCTATATATTATAATATGAAAAATGACTTGGAATATGTCGGGACGTCTGTGTCAGGAGGAACAGATGGATGTGAGAGGTGTATGGTTAGATTTGGTTCTCCTGAATCTTTAGGATATAATGAAGAATTTCCAATTATATTACTTAATATCTGTCCACTACAGAAGAAATTCTCAGATAAATTAACACATCGTGACTTCCTTGGAACAGTGATAGGTCTAGGTATAGATAGAAGTAAGGTAGGAGATATTATAGTAAAGGATAATGAAGGGTATATCTTTGTAACAGAGGGTATAAGTGATTATATAATGTCGAATTTAACGAAAGTAAAACATACAAATGTTAAAGTTAAAAGATGTGAGAATATACCGGATGCGATTTCACCAACATTTGCTGATGAGAGTTTGATAGTCAGCAGTAACAGACTGGACGCTGTCATTGCAAGAGTATATAAGCTGTCCAGAGAATTAGCTGTAAGATATATATCTGAAGGAAAGGTTTATCTATCAGGAAGCCAGATAACAGAAAATGCCAAGTCACTGAAAAACGGAGATATAGTTTCTGTAAGAGGAAAAGGCAAATTTATATTTGCTGGCGAAGGTGGCAGTACAAGGAAAGATAAATTATTTATTAATATAAAAAGGTATGTATAATTAGCACTCACCTCTTGACAGTGCTAACAATTTGTGCTATAACATAGTCAGAACAAAGGAATAGAGAAGATTCCGGGTAAGAATCCAAACGCTCCTTCCCTTGCTCATGAAACATATTTAATTATATTTTTATTGAGAAGGAGGAATGACTTATGTTACTACCTAGTATTTTTGGAGAGAATTTATTGGATGACTGGATGGATTTTCCAAGGATGGATTTCGGAGATATCGACCGAAAACTCTATGGAAAGAGAGCTGCACAGGTTATGAAGACTGATGTGCATGAGCATG
>JAEEJA010000070.1 GCA_016281605.1 Lachnospiraceae bacterium | reverse complement strand
GAACCATCCCTTTTGAGATTTTCCGCAATTTAGGAGGGTTCTCTCCCGCCAGCGGTTACATCCGAACCATCCCTTTTGAGATTTTCCGCAATTTAGGAGGGTTCTCTCCCGCCAGCGGTTACATCCGAACCATCCCTTTTGAGATTTTCCGCAATTTAGGAGGGTTCACTCCCGCCAGCAGTTACATCCGAACCCTCCTTTTTAGCGATTTCGGTGATTTTGACGGTTCCTCCCTCGCTCCCGCCCATATTTTTCAAAGAACCGAAAGCGCCGGCTTTAACGATATAGGGTTCCTCCCTCGCTCCCGCCACATTTTTCAATTGATAAAAACATATCAAAATGATACAATATTTAAATACAAACAGTTAATATAACTATTCAATTTTTACGGGATACATTTTTTTACAACTAAATCGACGAAAAGGAGTAATTCTCATGCGAAAAAAACAAACCTTACTAAGAAAGACTTTATGCCTTACACTTTCAGCAGCGCTTGTACTAGGAAGCACCGTTCTGCCATTCGAAGGCTTGTCGGGTTCAGCTGTAACACATGGCTCTGACGGCTCATTTTCAGGGGCGATTTCAAAGGTTTTATCACAGGCCGGTACTGCAAAACTTGCTTCTGCAAAGGAGGCCGATAGTGCAGGATATTACACAGAAGATGATTATAATTCATTCGAAGAAACCGCCGATCCATACACAGCGCAGCTTCTTAGTGAACAGTTCGGTGCAGACGTTAATCCTTTGATTATAAGCGAGGGAGCAGTTAAGGTAAGTCTCAACAAAAACAATGACGTAGCTGACGGACTGTATTTAAACGGAAAGAATAATCCGAAAAAGCCCACTTACATTACCATCAGCAAGACGTTCGATTTCGGCAGCGGCTATGCAAACAGAATAAGAGTCGATGCACTTGGACTTCTCAACACCAAATCATATGTAAATATATACGTTGATAATATGGTTGACCCAATCTTAAAGGTTCGAATCAAAAATCAAAGCAAAGAAGACACATGGACCGACTTTAAGCCTGCATTTGTCGAACTTCCGAAAGGTCTTTTCACGGGAGAACACGTTATCACGCTCGGAATAAGCGATGAAACCACGTTAAGCTCCAAGAAAACTTCCATGCTTATAAGAAGTATAAAGTTTTACAAAGAATCAATCCCTACCATCACATTTGACTTAGATGAAGAAATCAACACCATAGAAGCCATGAATAGTGATAAGACCAAAGAAACTGAGTGCTATGGTTCCATGAAGATAAATGTGCCGGCAGACTTTAAGGATGAATACGGCTCAGACTACACCGGAACCCATGAATATGTGCTCGATTACATAAGAGGTAGGGGAAACTCTACCTGGAACAATGAAAAAAAGCCCTACAAAGTCAAACTTAAAGAGTCTTCAGATTTGTTTGGCATGGGCTCAAACAAGCACTGGGTTCTTATTGCAAATTATTATGATAACAGTTTTATCCGCAACAGACTGACCTACTACATTGGTGAAAAAATGGGAATGGCATACACACCTCAGCTCGTGCCGGTGGATGTTGTCATGAATGGCGATTATCTCGGAAGTTATTATCTTTGTGAGCAGATAAGACTCGATAAAAACCGCTTAGATATCAATGATTTAGAGGATATTACCGACACGGATACCGATATAACCGGTGGTTATCTGCTTGCAATGGAACCCTACAGTACCGACACCGAGTATAAATTCAGGACTAAGCAAAATGTAAGCTTTAAGATCAACTCTCCGGATGAGCTCAGTGAATGTAGCGACCCTGATTCACGACTTGCCGAAATGAGAGAGTATATTGTTGATTATGTAAATAAGGCGGAAGCCGCATTGTATACTGATGACTTTGCAGCTGACGAGTACGGAATGACTTATAAAGATTATATTGATATCGACTCATTTGCAAAGTATTACCTTTTCCAAGAGTTCACCATGAATTCTGATGGTTTCACCACTCCAAGTACTTACCTGTACAAAAAACAGGACAAGGACGGTGTGCCGGGTAAGCTTTACTTTGGCCCACTTTGGGATTTTGATTATGTTGCATGGGCCTCTGCTAACTATAACGGTTGGAGAGATACTCATGATTATGCTACGCTGGACCCAGAAAGTGAACATGGCAAAATTACCTATTCATCGGTGTTTTCTGACTTTGAGTGGACTAAAGTCGTAAAAAGCGATCCGGAATTTTTCGAAAAATTAAAGGAATATTGGGGAAGCAAGGATGAGCCGGGAACCCTAAGATACTGGTTAGAACAGGCAATTTCAGATGGTGGAATTATCGACAAGTACTACGAGGAACTCGCCCTATCTGCGACAAATAATTTCGATAAATACGGCATGACCAAGATGGATTTGATTTTCGACGAAGACCAAAATTACATATTTACTTGTCCATGTAAAGATTATAAAGAAGAAATAGATAGACTTAAGAACTGGATAAAAACCCGTGCAAAATGGATGGATGATAACTTTGACAAATACCTTTTAAAAAATAATACCATTACATTTTACGATGGTGAAACTAAGATAGCCGAGAAGACGGCATACGCAGGAAAAAAGTTTGTCGGCGTTCCAACTCTTGAGGATAAAGAAGATAAGATTTTTGTCGGCTGGAAAACCTACTCACAAAATTATGAAGGTGAAACTTGCGAGGAAGAATTTTTCGACAACATGTATGTTGATTCAGATAAGGATGTTTACGCAGTTTGGGTTCCAAAAAGCGAAGCAACTTATCCTAAGGGAATTTTCTTTAAATTCAAGGATTGTTATGTGCCAAATGATTCGCTATCCATCCTTGAATACGAATTTGCGCCTGAAGATATCAATATAAAGAAAGTGAAATTTACTTCTTCAAACCCTGATATTGCAATAGTTGATAATAATGGATTAATAACACCGAAAGCAAAGTCGGGTGATGCAATCATTACTGTTGAAACGGCAAATGGACTTACCGATACTTGCACGGTTCATGTCGCTGACAAAGAGTCAATTAAAAACCTTCTATCCGGTGTTTCGTGCGAAGAGTCAAAAATTACTCTCAAGCAAGGTGAATACAAGAAGATAAATATCACTACGGATCCATTAGGAGTTATTAATTATACATTTACGTGCCTTTACTCTGACGAAGATGTTGCAACTGTTTCCGAAAATATGGTGCTAGAGGCACTCGAGCCGGGCCACACAACGATATTTATAATCTTTAATGACAATCCGGAATTATCAGTAAAGCTGCACGTTACAGTAAATGCTGATGACGACGATACTACTCCAACACCTGATCCGGGAGACACCACACCAACTCCAATGGTATCTCCGAATCCTACTGTTACTACACCAGCTATAATAACGCGTCCTACAGCTCCTGTTGCTACAGCCACCGCCTTAATTCTTGGAGAAGGCTCAACATTTACTGTTAACAAGGTTAAGTACATGGTTACAAAAGCCGGTACTTTCAACGGAAAGAGTGTGGAAAATGGCGCTGTAAAGGTGATAGCAGGCAAAAATAAGAAGCTTAAGAAGCTATCTCTCCCAGAAAATGTAATCCATGAAAACAATAATTTCAAAGTAGAAAAGATAAAAAAGAAGGCATTTAAGGGATACAAGAAACTCAAATCTGTTACCATACCTAAAAGTGTATCGCTTGTTTGCAAGTCTGCATTTAAGGGTTGCAAGAAACTTAAAACCATACAGATTCCAGGTGAAAACACTATAGTTGAGAAAAATGCATTTTCAGGAATTAATAAAAAGGCAACTGTATATGTACCTGAGAGCAAGCTAGATACATACAAAAAAATGCTGAAAAAATCTGGATGTAAAAACGTGAAAAAGCTTAAGTTAGTGTAAAAAACAAAGAGTTTATTTCCTACGACAGGGTAAGTCGGAAACTTTTTTCCGGCTTACCCTGTCTTTTTGTTAGGAAAGATCACTGGCGGGAGTGAACCATCCTAAATCGCAGAAAACCTCAAAAGGGAGGGTGCGGAAGTAACTGCTGGCGGGGATGGACCCTCCTAAATTGCAGTTTTTCTTAAAAGGGATGGTTCTGATGTAACTGCTGGCGGGGGTGGACCATCCTAAATTGCAGTTTTTCTTAAAAGGGATGGTTTTGATGTAACTGCTGGCGGGGGGTGGACCATCCTAAATCACAGATTTTCTCAAAAGGGATGGTTCTGAAGCTTTGATTTCCGCCCCACAGCCAGAACTTTTGACTAAAACCGCCAAAAATTCTGGTCCGTGCAGATCCACAGAGGGGGGTGGACCATCCTTAATCGCAGATTTTCTCAAAAGGGATGGTTCTGAAGTAACCTCAGGCGGGGGTGAACCATCCTAAATCACAGATTTTCTCAAAAGGGATGGTTCTGAAGCTAATAATTCCGCCCCACAACCAGAACTTTTGACTAAAACCGTGAAAAATTCTGGTCCGTGCAGATCCACAGAGGGGGAGAGAACCATCCTAAATTGTAGAAAATCTCAAAAAGGATGGTGTGGAAGTAACTGCTGGCGGGGGTGGACCATCCTAAATCACAGATTTTCTCAAAAGGGATGGTTCTGAAGCTTTGATTTCCGCCCCACAGCCAGAACTTTTGACTAAAACCGCCAAAAATTCTGGTCCG
>JAEEJA010000069.1 GCA_016281605.1 Lachnospiraceae bacterium | reverse complement strand
TAGAAAAAATAGATAAATCTATTGTTTTCGTTCTTCATTACCCGGCTTGTGCTTAAAAAATAGCACCCAAATGGGAATAACGATATATGTTGACGGGGATTCGAAAAAGATAATCAAAGATTATCTTTAGAAAAAATAGATAAATCTATTGTTTTCGTTCTTCATTACCCGGCTTGTGCTTAAAAAAAATAGCACCCAAATGGGTGCTATTTTTTTTAAGCACGAGACGGGATTCGAACCCGCGACCCTCGCCTTGGCAAGGCGATACTCCACCACTGAGCCACTCGTGCAATGCTTACCTGTTCAACAGACAAGTAACATTATATACATATAGTTTATGAATGTCAAGCACTTTTTTGAATTATTATTGAAATATTTGATTTTATTTTTTATTCTTAACATCTATAACACCAAACTCCGATACGGCTCCGCCGGTTTTGTAATCGATTTCCCAGTCGGAAATACCGGAATTAACGATAAATGTTGTGTTGTCGATGCTGGTTATGCCGTAGGTAAAGTCATTGGCACCCGTGATTTCGCCTACAGGTCCTATAGGGAAGAGTTGTCCTCCGTGCGTATGTCCGCTAAGCACCAAATCTGCATTTGTTTTTGACTCAGCATCATAATCATTTGGCTGATGATCTAGAACAATCATGTATTTGGATGAATCAAGGCCACTTATCAATTCATCCATAGACTTTCTGGAAGGTTCGCTCTTATCTAAGCGTCCCACTACGTAGAAACTGTCATTAATAAGCTTTGCATCATCCTCTAAGATAGTTACATTGCTTTTTTCAAGTTCTTTACATAGATCAGAGTAGGTGAAGCTTCGGCTATTATAGTAACCCTTATCATGATTTCCTTCGATATAGTAGATACCGTACTTTGTTTTAATCTTACTCAGTGCCTCGCAACACTTAATCATATCTTCTTTAGTAGTACCGTCGTCTACATAATCCCCTGTAATCACAAGTATATCAGGATTTGCAGCCTGAACTTTTTTCATATGTTTAGCAAATCCGTCTCCATCAAAGGTTGCTCCTACGTGAGAATCGGAAATCTGTACGATTCTAAGGCTATCCGTACCAAGATCTTTATCTGTGGTAAGGGAGTAGTCGGTTTCTATCACATGATGAGCGTTGTACCAGCCGATACTAAGGTAAATTATAGCAATTGTAAATGAGACGATAGCAGGAATAAACGACTTATAACTCACCTTTGCTGCTTTTTTTACAATTCTAAAGATTAATTCTATAAGCGCCCATATTACAACAACATGAAGAGACACTATAACGCCATTTACAAAATCCAATGCAATATAAACAATAAATGGTATAAAGAAAGCAAGTGTTATAAGTCTTTTTTTCCATTTGTGAGTTGTATAATACTCTTTATTTCCCCCATTAACAAAGATTTTTTGAAAGTGAATGTATGAAAAAACGAAGCCAAGCATCAGTAAAAACAGCACAGCAATTATTATTATAATAAAAATCATTTAATATCACCCTTCTAAAATTTTTGTGGATTCTCAAGAAATTCTTTTCTCTAGTATAATAAAAAGTGCACTGAATCTCAAGATAAATATTTATTATTATTTTACTAAGTCCATTGATAACATTTGAATAATAGTGTAAAATAAAACCATGTTCAAAATGTGAAAAGGTATAAAAGTTTATATCATGAATACCCAAAAAGACCATAGATAGTGTTCATTAAAAAAAAGGAGATATTTATCATGATTAAAGAAATCAAAAAAATCAACAAAATTCACTTAGGAGAGGCTAAATGCTCTCTTGATCTTGGAGATGGAAGCGAAAGAGGAGAGTACGTAAACCAGGATTATATCATTACAAAACTTGGTAGACCTCATAGAAATGTAGGGCTTATGTATACATATTACCCATACGATGAGCAGTGGCCCGAGAGAATAAGCGTTGCCTGTGCTGATATGGAGATAACATTCCAGTGGGATTATCCTTATGACGACTATTTTCCTTATACCGGCGGAACAGGAGTTGCAGGTGATCAGGATGTATTTAATCAAATGAGAGACATAAGAAGACATGGACAGGATGTTACACTCACACTGACCATAGATTGTAAATGTGATGATGAAAAGCTTATTAATATAGCTAAAGAGCTTAAAACCTTCGGTCGTATGAAGCTAAGGATTAATCATGAGTGCGCCGGAGACTGGTTTACACACAATCAGAGATACTCATTTAAGGAAATCGGTGATTTTTTTGTAAGATTTCATAAAATCATAAAGGAGTATGCGCCCAATGTGACGACCATCTTTGATACAGGTTTTTTAACTCCTGCAGGAGTCCTCGAGCATGAAGAAGACTTTATGGATGCATACAAAATAGCAGATGAGTGGTCAGCAGATTGCTATCTTTCTCTTCATTACGGATGGCCATTTGATGTGTGCGAAAAGGATTCTAACACCTATTCCGTAAAGGAATCAGTAAGTTCATTTGTTGACCTTATAGAAGCTACCTATAAAAGATATGATGAGATAACAGGCGGAAAGCTTCGCCCTCTCGTAATAACCGAATTTAATAATGATGGAGATGTAACAGGTGGAGAAGAGCAGGGAGAAAGTGTAAAGAGACTGGCTGAAGAAATAAAGAAAAGAGATAATGGCAGTCTTAGAGCCTTCACCATGTATCAGTTTAGAGACAGAGGAAGACTCGGACTCGAGATAGAAGATCCGAATAATGCTGAAAACGGTATAGAACAGCCAATATTAAATGATTATAAAGAAATATTGGAAGATGATTATTTTAAGCCTGAGTTAAAGATAGGTGAAGAGCTGGGAGTGAGTGATAATATAGATGCAGGACTTAGATGGGGAAGCGCAGAGGATTCAGACGGAATCTGTATTTCTATGGAATTAGAAAAGCATCCTGTATTTTTTGAGCTTTATTTTGATGATGAAGATATAGATATAAATCTTATGATGGAAATAAATGGAAAGTGGTTCTATAAAGCTCCGGGTGTTAAGTGCATAGATTTAATGACTGCATTTTACGGTAAGAGTTTAGAGGATAATACTTCTGTTAAGTTAAATATCTTCGCACCTCCCGCAAGTGGAGAGAATGCTAACGTAGATACCGAGGATTGCCTTTATAACAGCTACTCAGTACTGAAAAAACTTCCGGACATAAGAATAAGATACGCTTCTCTCGCAGTAATTGGATAATTACCGGAAAAAAAGCGATGTAATTCCAAAATTATTAAGACATGAGTCTCTTGCAGTATTTGGATAATTAGAAAAAAGGAGTTCATATGGAAAAAAGATTATCAAAGAGAGGAAACATGAATGACAGGATGGATATTGTCCTTAATAAATTCAAGTCCAGGATGACATCCTATCCGCCTGGTATGTGTCCTTTGGTTATGTATAGGTCTATATTACAGATGTCTATGAACCAGTCATGTGGAAAGTGCGTACCCTGCCGTGACGGATTAGTTCAGGTGCTTCGTATACTTGACAGCATCCTTATAGGGGATGTATCGGGAGATGCCTTATCTGAATTGGAAAGTCTTTGTACCATGATTTCCGAAACTGCTGACTGCGCCATAGGAATTGTGGCAGCAAATACTATATTAGACAGCATTAAAGAGTTTCCGGATGAGTATGAAAGCCATATAAAGCACAGAAGATGTATAGAGAATGTTTCACAAACCATACCTTGCGAAACCCTTTGTCCTGCCCATGTAAATGTGCCGGGATACATATCACTTATCCATAATGAGGATTATAAAGGCGCAATTAAGGTTATAAGAGAAAAAAATCCGCTGCCTACAGCCTGTGCTTACATATGTGAGCATCCTTGCGAGAAAAAATGCAGGAGAAGCATCATAGATCAGCCTATAAACATAAGAGGCTTAAAAAAGTACGCAGTAGATGAGGTTTATGCTGATACCGTTGAAACTCCGGAACCAAATGTAAAAACAGGAAAGAGTGTAGGAGTTGTGGGAGGCGGACCTTCAGGACTTACAGCAGCGTATTTTCTAGCACTTATGGGACACTCTGTGACTATATACGATGAGCATGAAAAGCTTGGAGGTATGCTTAGATACGGAATACCTGAATACAGATTACCCAAAGAAATGCTGGATAAGGATATAAGAGCTATACTGAATTCAGGAGATATAGAGACCTGCGTCAGTACCAGGATAGGAAAGGATATATCGGTTGAAGAGCTTAGAGAAAAGCACAATGCCCTGTATCTTGGAATCGGAGCGCAGCTCGGTAACCGTATGAAAACCGACAATGTAAATTGCAGTAATGTAATACCTGCAGCTGATTTCTTACAGAATATAGCAAAGGGTGAAAAACATGATCTTACCGGTAAGCATGTAGTTCTTATCGGAGGTGGTAATGTTGCTATGGATGCAGCCAGGACTGCAGTAAGATTGCATGCTGAGACTGTCAATGTATTTACCAGAAAGAGGGACGACATGACAGCTCTTGAAACTGAGATTGTAAGTGCCATGCAGGAAGGCGTTAGATTTCGTACATTACTTAGTTTTCTTCATCTCGAACAGGATAAGGAGGACCCTGATAAGATATGTGCTGTCTGGCTTCAGCCACAAATCGTAGGTGAGTATGACTCTTTTGGTATGATGACTACAGAGCACTCATCTAACTATCCTTATCGATTTAAGTGTGATTATCTTATACTCGGTGTCGGTCAGAGAAGCGATGTAAGTGTATTTGAGAATGCAGGCATAAGTGTAGATAGAGGAAGAATCAAGGCTGATGAAACCTGTAAGGTTTTTGAGAATCCCGGAGTTTACAGCGGAGGAGACTGTGTGACAGGCCCTTCCACAGCTATAAATGCAATTGCAGCCGGACAGGTAGCTGCTCACAATATAGATGAGTATCTGGGTTATCATCATAAGCTTGTATCAGATATTAAGATTCCGGAAGCAGTACCTAATAAGTGTATTCCTACAGGAAGAACAGAAATAGAAGAAAGAGATCCATTTGAAAGAAAGGAAGACTTTAAAGATGTTGAATTGCCCATGACTCTCGAGGAAGCTAAGAGAGAGTCGGGCAGATGTCTCAGATGCGATCATTTCGGATGCGGATGTATGGAAGGAGGCAGATGCTTATGATTAACATAGCTATTGATGGCGAAAACTACGAAGCAGATGAAGGCTCAACCATATTAATGGTATGCAGAGAAAATGATATTGAGATTCCTACATTGTGCTATATGGAGGGGGTAAATGAAATCGGCTCCTGCAGACTGTGTATGGTAGAGATAGAAGGATTTTCAAATCTTTTTGCTGCATGTAAGACTGTAATCAAAGAAGGAATGGTCGTTAGGACCGAATCAGAACGCATATACAGGTACAGAAGGCAGATGTTAAGTCTTATATATGCAAATCATACTGTGGATTGCATGAATTGTGCTGAAAACGGAGACTGCAAATTACAGCATCTGTGCAACGAATATGAAGTGGAAAGAAGTGCATATGTGGGTTCAAGAGTAGCGATAGAGGGAAAACTACCTTTGCTTGATAAAAACCCATATATGATTTATGATCCGGGAAAATGTATACATTGTCAGAGTTGTATAAGTGCTTGTCACAGGATTAGCTGTAATGGATCTCTGAAAAATTCAAGAACCGGAGTATTTCATGTGGTCGAGGCTCCTTTTGGGGATGATTGGAAGGAAAGCGGTTGTGAGAGCTGTGGTAATTGCGCATCTGTTTGTCCTACCGGAGCCCTTACTCTCAAAAGGCAGAAGAAATACAGGAAGTGGGAGGTTCAAAGAGTTCTTACTACCTGTCCTCACTGTGCTACAGGCTGCCAATTCTATCTGGTAACAAGAAACAATAAGATAGTCGGTGTTGAAGCAGCTGACGGCCCATCTAACCATGGTATGCTTTGCGTAAAGGGAAGATCAGGCAGCTTTGATTTTGTACAGGCTCCGGATAGAATTACAAAACCACTTATAAAGAATCAGAATTCCGGAGAGTTTGAAGAAATAAGCTGGGATGAAGCTATAAAGATTGTGGCAGATAAGTTCATGTCCATCAAAAATGAGTATGGAGTCGAAAGTCTTGCGGGATTCGCGTGTTCAAGGTCTGCCAATGAAGATATATACATGGTTCAGAAGATGGTTAGAACCTGTTTTGGTAACAATAATGTGGATAATTGCGCCAGAGTTTGCCACTCTGCAACTGTGGCGGGACTCGCTAAAACGTTAGGGTCCGGCGCAATGACAAATCCTATTTATGATATAACACACGATGTGGATTGTATAATGCTTATCGGCTCTAATCCGGAGGAAGCTCATCCGGTTGTGGGTATGCATATAAGACAGGCAGTAAGGAATGGAACCAGACTGATAGTAGTGGATCCTCGAGATATAGGGCTTTCTGCCTCAGCAGATATACATCTCAAGTTAAGACCGGGAACCAATGTTGCATTTGCCAATGGCATGATGCACGTAATCATAGAAGAGGAACTTTATGATAAGGAATTTGTAAGTGAGAATACAGAAGGCTTTGAAGAAATAAAGAATCTGGTTAAAGATTACACACCCCAAAAGGTGGGTGAGATTTGCCACATAGATCCGGATAAATTAAGAGAAGCTGCCAGAATGTATGCAAGGGCTGAGAAGGCGCCAATTATATATTGTCTGGGAGTTACGGAGCACTCTACCGGAACAGAGGGTGTTATGAGCATGTCCAATATGGCACTTCTGGTTGGAAAGGTTGGTAAAAGCGGATGCGGTGTGAATCCGTTAAGAGGTCAGAACAATGTACAGGGAGCCTGTGATATGGGCGCTTTGCCAACTGACTTTCCGGGATATCAGAAAGTAGAAAATCCTGAAGTGCTTAGAAAATTCGAAGAAGCATGGGGAGTAAAGCTTAATTCTAATCCGGGACTTAAAGCAACCGATGTATTTCCTGCTGCTATAGAAGGAAGGATTAAGGGACTTTATATATGCGGAGAGGATCCGATAGTTACCGACCCTGATACTGAGCATATAAAGCATGCTTTAAAGTGTCTTGATTTCTTTGTTGTTCAGGATCTCTTTATGACAAAGACCGCAGAGTATGCGGATATGATACTTCCGGCCGTAAGTTATGCTGAGAAGGAAGGTACATTTACCAACACAGAAAGAAGAGTTCAGAGAATCAGGCCTGCAGTTAAACTTAAGGGAGATATGAGACCGGATACAGATATTATCATAGATCTTATGAATGCTATGGGCTATCCGCAACCATACCTTACTTCGTCAGAGATAATGGATGAGATAGCGTCACTTACACCCAGCTTTGCAGGTATATCTCATGAGAGGCTTGATAATGGTGAGACCCTCCAGTGGCCTTGCAAGGATAAGGAAAGCAAGGGTGTAGATATACTTCATGTAGGGCATCCTGTAAGAGGAAAGGGACTGTTCTATCCGGCTGTCTTTACTCCATCAAAGGAACTTCCGGATGATGATTATCCATATATACTCACCACAGGACGCATACTCTATCACTACAACGCCGGAGCTATGACAATGAGAGCGAAGGGGTTAAAGAGTATATCTTCCGAAGGCTTTATAGAAGTAAATTATAAGGATGCTGACAGGTTAGGTATCAAAAATGGCGAAAAAATCCAGGTCAGCAGCAGGAGAGGGACTATTAAGGCGGTTGCAAGAGTAGGAAGAAAGGTAAGTGAAGGAGAAACATGGATGCCTTTTCACTTCCCGGATTCTCCGGTTAATACTCTTACCAATGCAGAGTTAGACGAGTTTGCAAGAATTCCGGAGTATAAGGTGTGCGCAGTTAATATAAAAAAGCTTTGATTTTACAACGTCAAGACTCGCTTGCGAGTCTTGCGCGCCGGATTCAAAGAGATGTTTTACATCTCTTGGCTGCATTTAGCTGACATTTACCTATCCGAATCCAATAGTTAGCAAAGCTAACTATTCGCATCACTCGCGGAGCGTTTAACTCAGTCGGAGCTTAAACCCCGACTGAGTGAAGCTTGTTATAACTCCCACC
>JAEEJA010000068.1 GCA_016281605.1 Lachnospiraceae bacterium | reverse complement strand
GGTTAAGAGCAGCAGAGAATATTTTGAAAAAGGAAATCATACAACAATTCTTGCTTTGGATGGGAAAAGAGTCATAGGCTGTGCGTCAATCAGTTATATGTACATTATGCCGACATTTGCTCATCCTACAGGAAAGAGAGCTCACCTTATGAATGTATATACGATGAAAGAATGGCAAAGACATGGGATAGCAAAGACTATGGTATCGATGCTGATAGATGAGGCGTGGAAACGCGGAGTTACAGAGATTAGTCTGGATGCCACAAAAGAAGGCAGGCCTTTATACAAAAAGCTTGGCTTTGTTGAATCGACAGAAGGGATGGTTCTTATAAACGTATAACCCCGGGTGACTGGTTCGACGGGGATTGACACTAAATCCAAAAGGGAAATGAGATGATGTGTAAACCGAATAAATATAGGTAAATGAGTATATATAAGAATAGAGTTTTATGTTGTTATTTGATGGGAGGACTAAAAAATGATTGTTGTTTTTGAAGGATTGATTTTAAGTTTTTGGCTATTGCTTATATGTGTTGTTGGTATAGCGAAAGACGGGCCGGTAGGACTTGTTATTTTCTATGAGCAGGAAGTACAGGACAGAGCTATTGAAATGGGATTGACCTCAAAAGAGAAGATAAAGAAGATTAGCATCATTTCAAGTATAGCGCTGTTTCTTCCAATGGTGACAGTTATTCCGGTAATTGTGTATTTTTATAATGGAGCAAGCGGATTTATGGATTGTTTTATTCAACTGGCTATCATTTATCTGATAGCAGGACTTTTTGACCGCATGTTTATCGACTGGTGGTGGGTAGGACACACCAAAGCATGGATTATTCCGGGTACGGAAGAATTTATGCCATATATTTATGGCAAAACGCTTGCAGTCAAATGGTTGGGAACTCTTGTAGGTTTTCCGATATTGGCAGCGATAATTTCCGCGGTTATAACTTTGTTAATGTAGTTATACAGTTAGATTTGCATAATACGATAGTGAATCAGAAAGTTCTTTGGAGCTTTACCTTTAAAACAGACAAAAAATTAAAAGGGGTTGATAGGAAATGTATATACTTTACCTGACTGCAAAAACTTCATGTGGGATTTATTCAATTATAATATTGCTTTATACGGTTGCACTTGCATTTATATGTCCAAAACTCATACGAAAAGATAAATATGCTGTTGCTGTTGTCCTATGTGTTTTGCCTGTTATCTCAGCAGCGGTTCATTTTGCAATAAACGGAAAGATTACTTTTTGGGCATATAAATATCTGTATTTGGAATCGGTTATGCCGCTTTTTATTGCTATTCCGGGTAAGAAAAAAGGTTCTTTTATCAGTTAAGTCTATCGTTTCGACGTTGGCAACTCTTGGCACATGTGCTTATTTTCTCCTTTTCGTGATTTGCAAACGTAAAATGTATATACGAGTTCTAAATAAAAATTGCAATTTGATTACAATTGAATTATAATGTTGTTTAGTAACTAAACAATAGGAGAGTTGTATGGAAAACGAGATTCTTCAAGTAGGAATGCGATTGATAAACAAATATAATAACCTCAATAAGAAGGCTCACTACTACGGAGTAGATGTATTACTTTATCCATCAGAAATTCATGTTATAGATGCAATCGGAGATAATAATGATGTTACTACTACTAAACTATCTATGAATCTTGGAATTACAAAAGGTGGTATCTCACAGACCGTTTCAAAGCTTTATGGGAAAGGGCTAATTGATAAGTCTGTAGGAAGTGGAATAAATGAGGTTTATATCTCCCTTACAAAGAAAGGGTTAGTTGCGTATGAGGAACATAAAAAACTTCACAATGTAATGAATAGTAGGTTGAGTGCATTCTTCGAAGGAATAGATGATAAAAGCCGTGATAATATAATAGGCTTGATGCATATTATAGACGAAGAACTGACGAGAATGGAGGAAAACAATGATTTTTGAGACCATAGGTGACAGAAAGAATCCGGTAATTATTATGTTAAACGGTTCTTTTTCTACCGGAGCAGGATTAAGTCATATAGCAGCAATGATATCTGATAAATATTATATCATTCTTCCTACATATGACGGACATCACGAAGGTGGGGGAATATTTACAACAAGATTAGAGCAGGCGAAGAAAATTATTGAATACTTAAAGAAAGAGAATATACAACATATTGCGCTGATTCAAGGCGCATCTATGGGTGCGGAGGTCGCCCTTAATTTGGCAGCACTGTTAATTAAAACGAATATTCAAGTGGATAAATATCTGTTTGATGGAGGACCATTTTTTCACTTTCCTAAATGGTTTCGTTTGGTTATGCGGTTCAAATTCAAAAGTATGGTGCATCAGGCACAATACGGGTCTTTAGAAGAAATAATAGAGCGGTTTTCAAATAACCGAATGGTACAGTGGATGATACATGGGGATATTTCTCCGTATAAATGGTTCATAAAAGGACTTGCTGATGCAGCACCATATATGTCTGACGAATCGATTAATAATGAGAGTGATGCCTGTTATACATTTGATTATCCGTCAGTACCGATAGAAGAACAGAAGAAGTATATCTTTATATGGTCAAAAAATGAACCGGCCTTTAAGTCGTATAAAAACGTAAAAAAGTATTATCCGTACGCAAAGTATAGTAGTCCGGGCGGACTTGGCCATTGCGGATTTATTTCAAGACAACCTGAAAGATATGCACGATTTTTAAATAAACTTGCAAAAAATAACTGACATTGTAAGGAACTTGTGGTGTTCTTTTTGATGCCATGAGATATTTTGAGATGATATAAATATGTAGCGAAATCAAAAATCACGGGGACAGACCCTGTGGTTTTGTTAAGCAAATGTTGACAAAACCAACTATCGTCGAGACGGTGGTTCAGTTGGTCAACATCGACAACGCCTGATTATACGGTGCGTCTCACGGTTGACGTAGATGAATTCTACAAGACTGTTGAGAAGATAAGAGAGATTATCTTGACAGCGAAGAGTATAAAAAGATAAAAGCCAGAAAACAAGATAAATAGGGCATCGGAAAGAGAATATATTTAAGAAGACCTGATTATACTACTAGCTTTAAGTTGGAGGGGGTCATATGGTTTTTAATGGAATCAGTAAGGTGTTTTCAACAAAAGACAATCGGCAATATGAAACGATCGGTGCTTTTTGGGATGAATTATCCAAAAAATATGGAAGAGAAAAGCTTAGGGGTTTAGGCTATAACTGGACAACTGATACGATTGAATATGTCATCGGGCTTAAATCCGGCGACATAGATAATGCAAACTGTTCTGTGGTTTTGCCGAATTCAGGATGGAT
>JAEEJA010000067.1 GCA_016281605.1 Lachnospiraceae bacterium | reverse complement strand
TGGTCCTGGCAGGATCGCAGCGGGGAGAGAACCATCCAAAATTAAAGAAACTCTCAAAAGGGATGGTTCTGCGAGAGTCTCGGCGGGGAGAGAACCATCCAAAATTGAAGATTCTCTCAAAAGGGATGGCTCGGAAGCTTTAATTTCCGTCCCACAGCCAGAACTTTTGACTAAAACCGCAAAAAATACTGGTCCGCCCAACTATTATAAATCTTGCAAAATCCCACGTAATGTGATAATATTAAATCACTTAGAGACGAAAAAATTAAATTAATAATGGAGGTAGCCTATGAATTCAAAAGCTATGTATAACCTTACCTATGGTCTATTTGTACTTACGTCCAAGGATAGTGAAAAGCCAAACGGATGTATAGTGAATACTGCTATGCAACATACTACAGAGCCTAATTGTATATCTATAACGGTTAATAAACAAAACTACACTGAAAAGCTTATCGAGCTTTCGGGTGTATTTAATATTTCATTTATTGATGAAAGTGCTGACTTTTCACTGTTTAAGCACTTTGGTTTCCGTTCAGGTCGTGATGTGGATAAGTTTGCCGACTTCGATAAAGAAAGTTTCGCCATCGCTTCTAACGGTATTCCATATATCACCAAAGGTTGTAATTCCTACCTTTGCTGTGAAGTGATGGATTCGATAGATATGGGCACTCATATACTGTTTTTGGCAAAGGTTGTTGATGGAGATGTGATTTCTGACAAGCCTTCCATGACCTATGCTTATTATCATGCTAATGTTAAACCTAAGCCTCAGGCTGTTAAGAGTGAAGGTAAGGTTTGGGTTTGCAATATCTGTGGATATGTCTATGATGAAGCTAAGGAGGGTGTTGCTTTTGAGGATCTTCCTGCTGATTGGGTATGCCCAATATGTAAGCATGGCAAGGATGACTTTGTACTGAAGGAGTAATTTTCGAGCACAACTTTACAACATTTTTTCGTATCGAACTACATCCAAACAGAAATCACTTAGAATTATAATAATTAGAAACGTGTGCCGCGAGTCGCCGGTCAGCTTTAGCTGACATATTCCACTCGGCGATTCAGCGATGAAAAAAGGCTGTCGCACTAACTGCGGCAGCCCCTATTTTTTTCTCCACACTTATATCTTGACCCGGACAAATATTACAAATCTTACTCTACACTTCCATCCTACCCGGATAAATATTACAAATCTTACTCTACACTTACACTTCCTGTCTGGTTAAAACTCACATCGCCTCTAACCATTTCTTTAATATTTTTCTCTTCATCGTCTCCGATATTCTCATTGTTTTGAGTTCTGATTATAAGGTCTCCTTCTCCCTCTATTATTAGCTTCGAAGACTTGGGGAGAATTATACCACCACCATCTAGGATGTTTATACCTTGCAGAACCAGGTTTACATTACAGTTCTCCCCAAGCTCTATACAAGGCCTGTTTTTAATATTGGAGAAGAATGCATTTTCTAGGGTTATCATACCGGAATAGCCATTCTTAAACTTAAGATGTATGTCGGTTTCAAGCGCAGGTGCTCCGGCTATAACCAAATCCTTGTAGACAACATTTTCATCACTTATGAGGATTTCTGTATAATTAGAATTACTGAGAGACTTAAGTGGTACCCTGTTGGTTCTTCCACTCTCATATATCTTTAACAGAGCTCCGTTCATACTCTTTCTGTAGCAGGCTCTTATCTCATTTCTGATCTTTCTGTCTATCCTCTTTATAAACGAAGATGATGGTTTACCTGTGTAGTAACCCTGTATCAAATCTGCTCCCAGCTGTATAACCATTCGAAGTTCTTCTATGGTTTCCACGCCCTCTGCAAGCGCTTTGATATTATTATCATGACAAAATGTAATGATATCCTTTACGAAATGCTGCTTCTGAGGAGCATTTTGTATACCGCTTAAGAGTGATCGATCAATCTTTACATAGTCCGGCATATATCTAAGCAGATTTCCTATATTGGAGTATCCTGTACCATAATCATCCAAGGCTATTTCTATGCCAAGCTTTTTAAAATACTCTTTGTAAGCGCCTATGTCCTCGTCTTCCAACTCCGCTTCTTCAGTAAGCTCGACAACAATAGACTTTCCATTTCTCTTTGAAAGAGACTCAATCATCTGAAACTGCTTTTCACTTACTCTGGCTCCCGGAATACTGTTTATAAAGATTTTCGTTTTACAGAAAACCTCAGGAGTCTTATCAACAACCTCTAGTACATTCATAAATGTATCAAACTCAATATCCGAAAGCCTTCCTTGCATACCTGCGAATTTGATAATTCTAAGAGGCGATATCATCTTGTCGGTAGTTGCTCTCATGAGAGCCTCAAAGGCAAATATTTCGCCGTCCGTAGCATTTACGATAGGCTGGAATTGATATGTCAAAAGATTTTCATTTAATATCTTTTCTACAAGCTCATACTCATCCTTTTCTTCTCTTGAAAGGAATTCAAATCTTGAATCAATCGCCGAAAACTTGTTATTTATGATTGCATCCAGCTTTTTTTGTAATATTTTATTGGCAAGATTTACTCTTAGACTTTCTAAGCCTACGCAAAGATCTGATATCCAAAGTCTGTAGGTTTCATCATAGCATCTTGGTTCGCTGTAGGCCACTGCTGCATATCCAAAGCAATACTTATTGAAGAAAACAGGCGTGAAGAAAAACACTTGGCACTTCTCTCTTTTTTTGAGTACCAAAGGCAGTATATCCGAACTGTTAAATGTTCTGTTGGTGCCTGCTATTCCATCCTTATTATCTGAATTATGTCTTATAGCATAAATCATCTTATGAGAATAACCAAAGTTAGCTACCTCTATATCAGGCTTTTCCTCCATCTTTAACCATGGCTCATTTAGTGCAAGATGGAAGCTCTTTGCCCCCTTTAACTGATATGTGAAAGAGTATACTGCATCCAAAAAGTCCTGCATATCGCTGTAATTATTTATGCTTTCTTTGATGGTGTCGTTAATTGAATTGTATGCCTTTTCAGAAATTGGAGTTGCCCACTCTGCTCTTTTAAGCACCGGCCTTTGTATACTGCAAATCTTACATCCACAGCTTTCACCTATTATAAGCTTTGGCTTAACATCAAAATCCAAGCTTTCTCTATCTTCTCTCAGAAGGTACTCTGCCGCAAAAAATCCGCACTCCCTTGCAGGGGCAAGTGAAGAGGTTATACTCTTAGGTCCTGTCCTACCTTCCTCTGTAGAATCATAACTTACTACTGCTATGTCCTCAGGTACTCTTATACCTCTTTTTTCCAATGCTTCGCAAAGTCCGATAGCCATCTGATCACAAGCACAAACAACTGCTTCAGGTCTTTCATCTTTTAATTCTTCTATATCATCTGCACAGGTTTCGCCACTGGTATACCAAAAATCTCCATCAAATATAAAGTCCTCATTAACAGTCAGTCCGTGCTCTATCAAAGAGTCCTTAAATGCCTTCAATCTCATCTTAGAGTGAGGGTGCCAACGCTTTCCATTTAGGAAAGCCAGTTTGCTCATTCCATGCTCTTCTATCATATGGTCAACAACAATCTTTGTACCATAGTATCCGTCTGTATTTGTAGTCTTGTAATACTCGCTTTTGCCCTCTATAACCAGCACAGGCCCTCTATAATTTTCATATATGTGTTTCTCAAGCTTTTCTGCTACTCCCGTAGTCTGTATGCTGTCTTTCAGATAAATGATTCCACTAAAAAGTCCATAATTAATAAGCCTAAATATATTAG
This sequence comes from Lachnospiraceae bacterium, assembly GCA_016281605.1. GTDB lineage: Bacteria > Bacillota > Clostridia > Lachnospirales > Lachnospiraceae > JAEEJA01. The sequence continues at coordinate 23,957 of JAEEJA010000067.1, read as the reverse complement.
ACTCGCCTTTTTCTCCTTCTTCGGTATCCTGATACTTTCTATACATAGAAAATACGCATACATCTATATTTTCATCAAATGTGCGCTCTAAGAATCCCTCGATAAATTGTCTCTGATAGGTTTCATTTGCATGTCCTACCAGAATTGCAAACCGCTTCTCTATCATCCCCATATATACAACCTCTTAAAATATTATTACGATCATAATTCATATAAATAAATTATAACTTATCAAATATTTTTATGCAACCTACAGTAATGCAAAAAAGTCTTATATTATGCACTCGGATACTCATTGCAAAGCAATCTGTAAGGTTCTTCATCCTCCTCTATCTCAGGAAATCTTCCTACGCTCGGATTGAAATTGTTATCCGTATTGTCATCATTGCACTGGCTTATTTCTCCTATAAGCACAGCTTTCGTCCCCTCCTCTACATCAAAATCATGATATAGCTTTGGTTGTATGGATATACTTTCGCCTGGCTTTAATCTTACCTGAGTCCCTGCGGGAACTTGTCTTTCCACACCATCTAAGTAGACCGTAACAGGCGAATCATAATCTATGCTCTCATCGGAGAGAGAATTGTAAACCCTAATTAAAACATTTCCACCGCCTCTGTTCACAATATCCTCCATCTTAGACCAGTGAAAATGATTCGGCGAGTGCTGTCCTTCTTTTATATACATTATCTTCTCTGCATAAGTTTTTTTATATTTATCCTGCATGGCAAGATTTCCATTTCTAAGAGTAATCAGAGAAAATCCTATCTTATCAAAGTCTCCCATGCCATAATCTGTTATATCCCAGCCCAGCATATTGTCACGAATTTCATCATACTCGTGACCCTTTTCCTTCCACTCTTTTGGTGTAAATGAGCAGAAGGGCGGAAGGTAAAAATTGTGTTTTTTAAGCATCTGCTCCATCTCTTTAAGTGCTTTATTAATTTCAGATCTTTTCATGAATATCTCCTATTGAGTCGGAGCTCAAACTCCGACTGAGTTAAATCTTAAATTTCTCTACTGTTTGGTCAAGCTTCTGTGACAGCTGTCTTAATTCTCTTCCGGAAGTTGCCACATCTCTTCCCTCGTCACTGAATCTCGAAGAAATCACTATCATCTGCTCACAATCCGAAAGTATACTCTTCGTATTTTCACTCTGAGCACCGGACTTCTCAGCCATATCTGAAGCAACCTTCTCTATACCGTCGAGAGACACTACTACTCCGTCCAGAAGTCCCTTTATATCATACATTTTTTCCTGAATCTGTGAAAATGTCTTGTTTGTTCTTATAACCTGTTCATTACCTGCATTTATAATTCCAAGATTTTCATCAACCGCCTTCTCAACATTTTTCATAAGGTCTTCAAGAGCTTTTGTAGTTGATACAATATTTATGGCAGACTCAGAGGTCTGATCCGAAAGATTTCTAATTTCATCTGCAACCACAGCAAATCCTTTTCCTGCCTCTCCCGCTCTGGCAGCCTCTATCGATGCATTTAACGAAAGAAGATTAGTCTGCGATGCTACGGAATTTATAACATTTATCATCTCCTTTATGCCAAGAAGACCATTTTGCATGTCATCAACAGAAGCAGTAAGCTTTGTAAAAAGATCGGATATATTATTCATGGTTCTTGTCATATTTGCCATTTCACTATGACCATTATCTATATCCTTAAGCATCTCATCAATATGTTGCTTTACTTCATCTGCCGATGCATTGGCAGAATATATATCTGAATCAAGTCTTGCAGCACTATCTGCGAGAGAACCGATTGAAGCAGACATCTTTTCCATAGTGTTACTAAGCTTTTGTATGGACGAATTCTGTTCATTTGCAAGACTCTCAAGCTTATCAGCAGCAGCTTCGTTAGTTTCTGCCTTCTGATCAAGCTCGTCTATAGCTACATCTATATCCTTAACTACGTATCCCAGCTCATCCGCAAACTGATTCATCTTGCTTGATATAACTCCAAGCTCATCTTTTGTGTTAACATCTGACCTTTCGCGAAGATCTAAGTCATGCATACTGTCAATAAACTTTGTAATCTTTTTTATTGGCTTTAAAAGCAAGAATAAGAGTAAGTAAATGATAACACAAATAAGTACCGTACTTACAATAAATCCTATGCATATTGAGTTTAAGAGAGGCTTAGAGCGCTCCATGATGTCACCTCTATTTAATACACTTATAAGCGCAAAATCCGTATCTCTTATGTCTTCAATAATCCAAAATTTATCAGATGTCTCATTTATTTTTTTAAAGGATTTTTTATCTATGCACTTAACAGCGGCTTTGCTTATTTCGTCATCTAAGTCATGTATGTCTTCTCCGTTTTCCTTTTTATCCTTACTGTTTGAAAAAACCATACCACTCTTTAAGTCAACCGCATATACATAACCGGTATCATAAATAATCTTTTCCGATATTACCTTCTTTATTCCGTCCAGCATAACATCAGCACTTATTACTCCTATAACTTCTCCGTCCTTGTTATGAATATTGGAAAATGCAGAGACTATGAACTCTTTTGTTTTGTCATCCATATACATCTCACCGAAGGTTACTTTGTCCGATTTTAAGCCTTCTTTGTACCATGGTCTTTCCTTCATGTCCCAATCTTTATCCGGTTTCCACATTGTATCTATAAAATCACCATCTTCAAAGCCTGCATAAATTCCACCGGGTATTATATCAAGATAAGCTTTGGAAACCTTCTCAATGTACTTCTTCATTTCTTTTTTATCATCACAAGTCTTCTCCACAGAGGTCTTGATATTCTCCATGATACCCTTTAACTTAAGTATTTCGGAAGAAACCTTAAAAGCAGTGGAGCTGGACGCCTCACTAAGCTGCTCTTTAGCCTGATTTCTAAGCATACTCTCGGAGTCAAGCATGGTTGATGTTAAGGTAATCATATTAAGAATTAAAACTACAATCATGATTAATATGACGATTTTTCTTCGAAGTCCGAATATTTTTTCTGTTGTTTTTTTCACTTTATATTCCTCCCTGAAGTATCATTATTTCTTTTTCTGTGATGACTGCCTGCTGTTCCTTGCCATGTCTCTGACTGTATTGACACCTATAAAAAATTGTCTCATCATCGCAACCATCAGATATCTGCCCTTTGGTGAAATTGTAATCTCGTGTGCATTATCCGTTTTATAAGCTCCTGCCATCTTGAAAAACATATACTCAGCCGGAAGCCCTGCTGCAACAGAGCACCCGAAGGTTTTCATCCACTCTTCTTTATCAAGACGGAGGCTGAAAAGCTGCATCATAAATTTGTATCTCATCAAGTCTCTTTTTGTGAATCCGACATACCCTGCCATACTCACATATCCTTTTTCTATTCTTCTTTTGTATCTTCCTAAGTCAAATGTATTGATAATATACTTATTGTCAACTAACGACATACCACCTGACCCTGCTGCTATATACTCATCATAATCCACTACATATTCATCTATCATGGAGTTTTTAGTCCTGTTAAAAGCCCATGCAGAGCCATGGGAAAACTCAGCTCTGCTACCGCCTGTAAGCTCCTGACAGATAATATCATAGTACTTTTTTTCATTTTTATAGCTTACTTTCCCTACACTACGCACAATATCCGTTTCAACTGAGGGCGATGCCATAAGCGGATAAAATGTAACCTGATTGCAACCGCACTCCCGTATACACTTTAAGTCCCTTCTAAGCATCTTTTCTGTCTGTAGTGGAAAGTTAAATATCATATCCACATTTAGAGTTTTAAACCATTTATTCTTACTGCACTCCTTTAATCGTTCCATAATTTCCCCGGCTGAACCGTATTTATAGTATCTGCAGACACTCTTTAGTATATTATTATCAAAGGACTGCACGCCTACACTCATCCTGTCTATCATTCCGATAAGGTCTCCCAAATGTTCTTTACTGAGGTGATTGGGATTGGTTTCGGCTGACACTTCTTTAATGGAAAAATACTCCTTTGCCATTCTGATAACCTCTGAAAGCTCATCCGGCAAAATAGTAGGAGTTCCACCGCCTATATACATACTCTCAAAATCATATCCCGCATCCCTTATCATAGTCAACTCATTTTTAAGAGAATCAAAATAATCTCTTGCCTTTTTCTCTTCAAATACATATCTGTTAAAGCTGCAATAAGGACAAAGACTCTCACAGAAAGGAATATGTACATAAAGCATATATGGTCCATCATGCTTTTTATGTGGAGCAGTCTTAGCTTTATATGGTTTTATATGCGTATAACGCTTGTTCATCACCTTTACTGTTTCAGATAAAATTTTTTCTGATATCATTTTTTAACCTTTATCCTTCAACTTTCTTCCAACATTAGAAAATCAACTATTATTCTCATTGCCTGCGTATATTTATTATCAGGCTCCGATTCAAGAATTTCTTTTGCTCTTTTGCCATAATCATTGAGACAATTTACGGTATAGTCGATTCCTCCTGCTTTTCTTACTGTGTTTCTGATTTCATCGCTGCTATAATTGCCGGATTTTATCATAGCCTTAAGCTCATCTCCAAACCTATCCTGTGAAAAAGTGTAGATGGCAGGAAGCGTATATATGCCCTCCTTAAAATCCTCATCTGTAGGTTTTCCGATAGACTCTTCATCCATTGTCCAATCAAGAAGATCATCCCTTATCTGAAACATAATTCCTATGTTTTCTCCGAACTTTTCCATCCTCTTTCGGCGCTCGTCCGAGGCTTTAGTTATACGACAAGAAGCATAAGCACATGTTTTGAATATATATGCAGTCTTACCTTTTATGGCAGACATGTAGCTTTCTATATCCACTTTGGTATTATTTATGTTTTTATTCTGTATCATTTCCCCGTCACTTGCGTGCTGTATAGTTCTAACCAAATCAATAGCAGAATCATAAAATCCTCTTTCCTGCATATATCTTACTGCAGTCGCAAGTATATACAAACCACCGGTAATTGCTACTCCATTGCCATAGAGTGCATTTACGGTGGGCTTACTACGTCTAATGGACGAATTGTCTATAACATCATCGAAGAGTAAAGAGGAGTTGTGTAGCAGCTCTATGGAAGCTGCTAATGATAACAATTCTTCTCCGCATTCGGGATCGATGTCACCCGCTACGAGTAATAATAATAAAGGGCGAATCATCTTTCCTTTGTTTTCCATAACACGGTATATCAGCTCCTTTGTATCAGGGTGTCCGTCGCTGCTCGCTATCATATCGCTGATTATATCGCATATTTCTTCTATTTCCGGTTTCAACCATTCAAATTTTTTTAACATGTTTTTCTACCTACAATACTTTCGCTGGCTCCGTATAAAAAGCTCTTCTTTTTTATGTTTCTATATCCAATCCTATACATACGTTTTGCTAACTCTTTTACCGAAACAAAACTTTTCGTACTTTCATTTAACCATTCATACTCTTTTTTTCTACTAAATCCTCCTCCCAGAAGAGGCATAATTTTAGAAAAATAGATGTTGTAAAACGGCCTTACAAGCTTTGAAGAAGGTACAAATGAATCGATACACATAACCATTCCTCCAGGCTTTAATACTCGATATATCTCCTTCATAGTTCTGTCGTAATCATCTGTATTCCTTAATGCGAACGAAATCGTGACTCCATCGTATGTGTCATCTTCGAAAGGAAGATGCGATGCATTAGCTCTAATAAGCTCTAAATTTCTTATATAACTGCAATTCTTTTCAGCTTCCTTAAGCATATTGGGTGAAAAATCCACACCTGTTATTTTTGCATCAGGTATTTCGTTATTTAATAATTTCAGCATGTCGCCTGTTCCGCAACCTATATCCAAAATCAGAGGTTTCTGAGTGCTTATATGTCTGCATAAATACCTGACTGATATTCTTTTCCACCTCATGTGTGTTCCAAGGCTTATCCTTTTATTTGCATTATCGTACCCACCCGCAACTTTTTGAAATACTTCAAAAACATATTTTTCTTTTTCTGTCATTTTGTCATTCATATTATAAGTCCTCTTTTAACCCATAAGCAAAGCTACTATATAAGCAAAGCCAATCATTATATTCAGGGTGTTAATTCCAATCATAATCATCCCTCTTTTTTTAGGTCCCAAGTGGAGCTTTAGCTGTTTTACAAAAATCGAAATAAAAACAGGGATTTCCAGAGCATATACCACAGCCGCTCTCCACTGTACTTGAGCACAAAATATGATTTCAGGCGTAAGCAACCATACCACAAGCATAACCTTATAAATAATATCTGTCAACTTCTCTCCCATAAGACAGGTTAATGTATGTCGCCCGGCTTCAGTATCTCTTTCTATATCACAGCCGTTATTGGAATACATGATAAGTCCGATACCAATTATCACCGGTAATGCCAAAACCAGGGTAAATATATCGGGTAAAGCTACTTTTTCTCCCCATTTATAATCTACGGTCAGCACGTGCACCCCTGCAAGCGGAATTAGTCCTCCCATGACAAATCCGGAAATTATCTCACCTACCGGAAGGTATGAAATCGGTACCCTTCCAAAAGAGTACAGAAGCACAACAGCCGCACCTATAAGCCCTATCACCAGTGGAACCGGTCCACATTTCCATACTACGTATGCTCCTGTCATCATAGCTATTGTCAAAAAAGCAATTCCTGTATATTTAGCGTTCTTTGGTTTCATACCGTACACTATCACAGCATCGTCACTGTCCGGCGAATTTGCCTGAGTGTCCGTTCCTCTTTTAAAGTCTGCATAATCGTTAAATGTATTGACAGCTGATTGAAGTAATACTGAGATTAAGCATATAGCCACTGCAAGATCAAGTCTTATATCTCCAACATAGAGATAACTAATGGCTATGGAAAGTATAGATGGCATTACGGACGCCGCCCAGGTGTGGGGCGCCGCAATATTTATAATATCTTTTATCCTTAAATTATGTTCTTCCATGCTTATTCTCCATGTGTAATTTTTTGTAAAATATTAATAAATATTTACATGTCCATAATATCGAAAAGCCTTAATTTCTTAACCTTTTTAAAGGCAATCAGATTAATAATTAAAGCAAATATAAATTCAAAAAATACAGCAAATATCCATGCCCAGATATTTACATCTCTTTTAAACATGAGATCTTCACTTTCTATTATTTTAATCAAAGGCGTTGTAAATGTTACTCCAAGCAAAACTGCAACGCTAAGCCCTGATAATGTAATTACTATCGTTTCCCTTATAAGGTAACCTATCTGCTGTTTATAACTGAAGCCGTTTACACCCATTATTATGAGTTCTTTACTTTTCTTACTCACAAATATATTTACAAGATTCATCAGAACAAATACCGACATACATGCTGCCAGAATTATCATGATGTATACCGTAAGGTGATAAACATTTGCCATGGTTGCGTAGATTCCTGTAAGCTTTCTTGTGGAATCGTACTTAAGGCTTAAGCCTGAGTCTGACATTAAATTCTTAAGCTCTTTTTCGCTCTTACCGTTTAGGCGAACCAAAAACTTTAAGTTCTCAGTATTTTTATAGCTATTTTCACCACCCATGTCAGAACCAAATATATTTTTAAATTCATCTTCGGATATATATGCAACTTTTCCCATATAATTTTTGCATATACCGGTAACGCTCATATCCTTAAGCTTATAATTATTGTCGTATATTCCGATACTATCACCTTTACTTACACCGCCGGTCTCTGATATTTTATTTCCAAGATATACTTCACCCTTACTCGGGGTAAATTCTTTGCTACCCTTCATATCATGAAGCTTTATATAATCCTTATATACATCCTCACTTCCTCCAACTATAGTAACATATTTTTCTCTGTCGTTATAATTGTATATAGTGGTTTTTTTCACGACTTCCTTGTAATCGCATCCAAGTTTCTTTAGATTGTCCCTGATTTTATCAGCGTCACTATCTTTACTTAAAGCTGTCATAGCCACTTCTACATCATAACATAAAACTTCTGTTGAGGAGCAGTATGTCATTTTATTTAAGCTTTGATCTATGGTAATACCAAAACCTATCATGGCACAGCTTCCGCCTATTACTATGATAGAGGTTAGTACTCTCGCTAAATCAGTTCGCATATTTCTGAGTATAAGGCGTGAATATAGGCTTTTTGATTTTGATTTTTTCTTCTTTGTTTTCTTGCGACGTTTCTTTTGCTCGCCACTCATAAGCTCTATGGCAGACCTTTCGATAACCAGCTTCATCATAACCACTATAGTTGTAACCACTACCATGAGAAGCTGCACAAGAGTGATTATCACAAATGGTTTCAGATAAAACTCAAACCATGAAATCTCTACATTAAATAATGGTCCTAAGAAAATCTTCATGATAATCTGTAAAACGATACCGACGCCTACACCCATGAGCATTCCCAGTAAAACAGAAGTACAGCTAAACAACATAAAACTCGAAACAATCTCTCTGTTGAAAAAGCCAAAGGCCTTCATGGTTCCGAGAAGCTTTTTCTTATTATCAATAAGAATCGTAACAGCTGAAACCACGACCACAGCACCTATTACCAAAAAGGCTGTTACAAATACTTTAGCAAGTTTCCTTATGGTATCTATGTCTGTTTTAACTGTAATATAGCTTTCTTTCTCATCCCTCGATACACATACATATCCTGAATCGCCTAATTTATCTTTGGTTTTATCAATAGCTTTTTTTACAGCCTTTGAATACTCTTCGGACAAAAAACTTGCATCCTCCGGGACTTCTGCATCCACCAAAATATAAGAATAGATATTTCCTGCCTTTGATAAATCAAAGGATTCCCTATGGACAAATACATAATTCTTTGCATTAACTTCGATACCATCAGGATGATTTATGGTTCCGGTAATCTTAAATTTTGATGTTTTTTGAAAACCATTAGGCATCTTGCTGTCAGGCTTAAGTGTTACATAATCACCTATCTCTACTCCTGACTTCTCCATAAGCTCAGGAAATATAGCACATTCGCCTTGCTTTTGTGGCAGCTCTCCGGACAGTAAATCTACCTTGGATACTCTTTCGGAAATTGCTCTTAATTCTATATCAAATTCCTCTTTATCATCTTCGGTAATAAAATAAGAATTATCCAGTACTACTGTGCCTTCCGCATCCTTTATACCTTCTACATTTTTTAGGTCTTTGATTTCAGCTTCTTTTAATCCGACTGTAGAAATAATATCAAAATTCGAATAATTTGTTTGTGTGAAAAAATCTGCCGTGTGCTCTTCCATGGAAACCGAATAATAGTATGCACCAAAGTATGTCCCCACACCTATGGTTGTAACGACTGCCAAGGAAAGCCATGTAATAAAACTCTTTTTTATATTTCGTATTGATTCTTTAAACTGTGTAAATTTCATATTCTAATCACCATACAAGCTCTCTTGCCGCCAGTGGGTTAAGGTTTCTCTTTATACTCGACACCTTTCCGCTGCGGAGTTTTATAACCCTGTCTGCCATTCTTGCTATTTCAGGATTATGAGTTACCATCATTACTGTTGTTCCTTGGTTTTTAACTATATCTTCTATAACCTCGAGCACCTCTATACTTGTTGTGTAGTCCAGTGCCGCTGTAGGCTCATCTGCCAATATTAAACGAGGATTCTTTACAATCGCCCTGGCAATAGATACTCTTTGCTGCTGACCTCCCGACATCTGAGATGGGAAGTTTTGAGCTCTGTCGGAAAGCTTTACCTTGTCTATTGCCTCCTCGCTATCCATGGGCTTATCCACAAGTTCAGCTATAAACTGTACATTTTCAAGTGCTGTAAGGTTTGGCATAAGGTTATAGGACTGAAATATATATCCGATAAAATTTCGTCTGTACATAGTTAGCTCACTGTCTGAAGGCTTGGAAAAATCTCTTCCGTCAACCATAAGTGTACCTGAGCTTAGGGAATCCATCCCTCCTATGATATTCATAAGTGTTGTTTTACCACAGCCTGATTCACCCAGCACTACCAAAAATTCATTTTTATATATATCGAGATTTATGCCGCGAAGTACCTGTACAATCTCATCTCCTGACTGAAATTCCTTAGTGATGTCAACCAAAGATGCTAAAACTTCTCTATGTTCTTCCTCTTCTATATCAAAGCCCTTTTCCTGCATAGTCATGGCAACCAAAGATGCCATTCTTTCGAGGAGCTTAATCTCATCCTTCGTAAATGCAGTACCGTCCTTTTTGTTAATCAGCTCGATACAACCTACTATTTTCTCCATATTATCTAAGGGAACACACACTATGGCAGCGGTACTTAATCCTACTTCATCAAATACGCTGCCGCCGTACCTTTGATCACTTGAAGCATCTTCTAAAGCAATGGTTTTTCCACTCTGGGTAACTTTTCCCTCTATACCTACTCCGTTTTCTATGGTAATAGTCGAAACATCTACCTCTCCAATATTATATACGGGGCAGAGTCTGTTTGTTTTATTATTTAAAAACCAGATAGCACCTGCCTCGGCCTGAAGTAATCTAGATGCTACTTCTAAGCCTCCGGCGAGAGCATCGTCTATATTTTCAACCTCCAGAACCGCCTCCATAATCTCTAGAGTAGCTTCTGCAAATCGACTGTTGGTATTCATCTAAAGTTTCCTCCTATACATGAAAATTGTCATAATTTGTATAATTTAATTCTTCTCTTCAGTATTTATTGGATACTATTTTATCACATTTTTTACATTAAATAAAGCTAATATACTAACAAGGGCGACTGCAAAAGTCGCCCCTGCAAAAAAAACATTATGTGAAATTATCAAATCACTTAACTGTAACGGAAACCTGTACAGCTTTACCATTTTGTGCATATGCATAAACAGTAGATTTTCCTGCCTTAACACCCTCTATGGTTCCGTATGCAGCATTAACCTTTACAATTCCGGTATTGTCGGATTCGAATTTAACCTTTCTAATCTTCTTAGCAATTTTGGTTTCATTTACAACCTTAATATTTAACTTAGCTGTATCGCCAACATTCAATGTGATTTCTTTCTTCTCACCCGTTACTTTACCGTTTGCATCCTTTACGTTTCTAATCTTTAGCTTCTTTGTATTGCTCTTCTTGCTGCCCTTAAGCGAAGCATAAAGTGTCTTTGAAACTGCAGTTGTAATCTGCTTTCCGTCTATATTCTTGTAAGCAAGTACTATGAACTTATAATATTTATTCTTCTTAGCACCTGTGTATGTGTAGCTAAGTGTGTCCGGATTATCGAAGGTTGCAAGTATCTCGTATTTATCTCCGAGCTTTGCTCCCATTACTATATATCCGTTAGCTACATCCTGCTTACTCCAGTTTACTATAAGCTGCTTCTTCTTATCTACAACATTTGCCTTAAGAGCTATGTAGTCACCTGTTGTAATTTCATCTGTTGTAGCTGTTAATATGTCGTTTGCTGTAGTTGCAATCGCTTCAGCTGTTATTCCACCGGTTCCTACAAGTCCTGCAATACTCTTCGCTACATTTACATCCACGCCATACTTAGCAACTATAGTGTTAACAACCGCGTCAGAAGCCTTTGCTGCTACAGCTTCAGCTGTCTTTCTGGTAATTAGTTCGTCCTTATCCTTAGCTGCGTTAGTTAAAAGTCTTATAGATGCTGTAGCAGATTCAACTACTCTGGAAACATCATTGCGACTACCTTTATATATAATATTCTTTGCTGCCTCTTCAAAGCGAGCTGCTGTATTCTGGATATCTCCGATGTACTCTGCCTTCTCTGCTTCTGAAAGATTCTTCAGTGCACTAACTTCTGCAATTGCTGAAATAGCACTCTTTGAAACTACTTCCCTTCCTGTATCGATAAGTACCTTTAAGTCATTTTCAAGCTTATTTGTGATCTCAACTGCCATGTCGTACATATCCATGAGCAAACCATCTACGGTATTTGTGCAATTATCAACATCTTCAATACTCTTAACTGTATCAACTGCCGCATATCCCTCTGATACTTTATCTGCAATAAATTCTGTAGCTCCTTTTATCTCTTCACTGCTAAAACCATCAGCCTCTGTGAGCCACTGATTCTCTAAGTAAGCTTGATATTCATCTAGCCTTTCTTTCTGATTTTTCTTGAATTCAGCGATGTTTTGTGTGTCAACTTCATCTATATCTGCTACTACTTCAGTTATTACGCCTTGGAATACTTCGAGTGTCTCGTCAACCTCTGCTATAGATACTGCGTTATCTACTGCTGCGTAAAGGTCTGCAACTGCTTTTTCAACCTTATCATAGATGGTTTCCTTCTGCTCATCTGTAATCAAAGGATTATTTACAAGCTTAGGTGTTACCTTGGTTTGAACTTCGTTCTGGGCATATTCGTATGCCTTTGTAGCTACATTGTTTACATTTGCTGCAGATGTAACCTTCATTTCATTGATAAGCTTCTTTGATTCCCTCATAAATACTGAATATGCTTCATCGCAAGCTCTTACTGTTTTTGCTGAATCAACAGCGTCTTCTGCAGTACTCTGTATATTATCCATCCTGGTGATATAGTCTTGTTTGTCCTCATCTACAAAACCACCAAGGGATTCTAAGAGTTCATCAAACTCATCTTTTATTTTCTGAATATTATCAAGGGTTGACTCCTTAGCACTGTTAACCTTATTTTCTTTTGCTATTTGAAGTTCATCTATTAATTCTCTTGTAGCATCTGCACATTTCCTCTCAATGCTTTCCATCTCATCATAATTCTTAGCATTGATTATCTTAGAAAAATAATCCTTTTCTATTGTATCATATCTGTCTCTATAAGCTTTAGTTTCTTCACCGGTAAATGTGTCTGTATCAATTGAATAGTTGATAACATACTGTCTTATTAATGCAAGCGAAGAATTTAGAGAATCAATCTCTTCCTGATAATTCTTAAGACTTATCTTAGCTGCATCGCCCTTTTCGCGTGTAAGTATAGCAACGAAATCATCTAAGGATTTCTCGATATCGTCTTTTCTATCGAATTTATCCAAACCTTCTAAAAATGTGTCGAGTTCTGATCTACACTCTGCCTCTAAATCATCCTTATCCTTCTGGGTGAGATAAAGCTTGTCTCCATCAAGTCCCTCTACATAATTATTCACCATCTCTACAGCACTTCCGGAAACTATGTTTCTGTAGTTTTCTAAGCCTCTATCTACCTCATCACTTATCTCACCAATCTTATCAGTAAGTATATCTTCTACTTCTTTTCGATATTTCCGGGCCTCCTCAAGAGAGTCTATTTTCGAAAGCCTGGTTTGAAGTCTGACACAGAAGCTCGTGAAATCACTCATCATGCTAAGTATTTCTTCTCTACTATAAAGACCTGAATCTGTTATTCCTGCTGAGTAAATAGAATTCGCATACTCAATCTCTGCATTTATAATTCCGGTAAGGATTGCTTTATTATTTTTGGCTATTTCATCTATTTCTCTTCCAAATGTTCTGTCAACATCTCTAAGCTTTTCACTGTACTCTTGATAAGTCTTATTCACGAGTTTCTTTTCTACTGCTTCTCCTGTCACAGCTGCAACTACAGCCTGTCCTGAAGCTATAATATACTTTCTGTCGGTCTCAGTAAGCCACTTGTTTTCATTTGCTCTATTTGTTATAAATTCAACAACTCTTTCGCCGTTTTCATTAATTCTGTCAAAGTTTTTGTCTACTTCATCAATCATCATTTGAAGCATGTATATAGTGAGCTCATTATAAGAATTTGTTATCACCTCTTTGATATACTCTAATTCAGGAATATTGGTAGCGTGTATTATAGGAGTAATCATGTTGTTGTAGTGCTCATCCAATGTAACTTCAATATTTGTACAAAAATCAGGTGAAAAATACTCATTTACATCTTTTAGAGCTTCTGCCAATTCAGCATTAAGCCCATCTGTGTAGTCAAGTACTTCTACTCTGTACTTATCTAAGTTCTCTTTGCCCTTATTTTCAGCCTTTTCTACTATTTTTCCAAATGTAACCTTTGAATCGCCGATTGCAAAAGTATACTCACTTGTCTTAAGCTTTCCAAAGATACTGTCTATAATATCCTCAAAAGCATCATCTACTTCGCCGGCAAAGCTCATCTTCTCTTCTTCGCTTAGATTCTTATTTGCAGAAATCTTCTCCTTAGCCTCTATCGCAGAGTCAGAAACTGCCTTAGTAGTTATAATCTTTGAAACAACCATACTATTGGTTTTACCATTTATCTTACCGGTTACGATAAGTAAATGTTCATAATACTCATAAAAGATGCGCATTAATATATCATAAGTCTCGGCTTCATTTACCTTATTTACAAAAAAGTTGTAATCGTCTTCCAAGTCATCTGCCATTTCAGCTAATGTATCATCATCATAGACTTCGCTAGCCTCTGCCTTTTGCATAATATACTCTTTGCCGAACTTAAGATCTTCAATCATGCTCTCTTTAACGTCCGACAGATACTCGACGGAGATGCTTATTGGCTCACTTGCAAGATACTTTGATTTTGCAGCCTTTCTTAAGAGCACATTTCCTTCAAGATTTTCAATAAGAATATCGTTTTTGTTTGTCTTAGTCCATGTCTCACCTTCATCCACAGAGTACTCTACGATAAAATCATCGTAGTTAATAAACTTTCCTTCTTCTGCAGGACAGATATGACCATCCTTAGAACCCTTTTCTGTTGCATAATCAAATGAGTACATATCCTTGTCAAGTGGAGTCTGCTCACTCTTATAATTTAATACAAGCTGAGTCATGCACTCAAGCGCATCGCCCTCGAGATGATTATCATCAGCTACTACTCTGACAAATACATCGCCTGCATCTAAACCTGTGATACTTTCATTATCCTCAGGGAATGGAGTCCAGTTCTTAAAGAATTCCATTCTTTCTTCTTGATTTGTTATTGTTGAAGGGATAAATACATACTCAAGGCTATAATCAAGCTCAGCATCGGCTTTTTTCTTAATCATTACTTTTCCGTTTGGATTCTCGGCAGAATCAGGATAAGTAACCTTAAAGATATTCTTGTCAGGTGCCTTAAAGTAAACCTTGTTGATGTTTGCAAGTCCTGCATCACCGCTGGTATCGAAAATATAATTGGTTTCTTTGCCTGAGAAGGTAAACTCTATTTCACCTTCCTCTATTGCCTTTGTAAACTTTTTGATATCAACATATGTCTGAATATCTTTACCTGCATCACTACCTGCAAATGTTATAGGAATCAGCGCGTCTGTTGTTATAGTCTCTTCATTTGGTAAGTTTTCTACTGTTACATGAGCAAAGCCATCACTCGTTCCATCATACTCTTTATCTATAGCTTCAAATACAAGATTAGCTCTACATGGATAAATGTAGCCTGTGGTTTCCTGTGGTATATTTATAATATAGTTAGAAGCTTTAGCTCCTGCAGAATAGTAGAACTTTGCTCCACCAAGTATAGTAATTGTCTTTGGAGCTACTTCTCCATCCACGTAAGAGACGTCAGGTGTATCATAATTACCCTTAAGGCCCTTTATGATTATTTCTTCATCAATATAATCATTATCTACCGATGCCTCTATATCTACAGCTAATGTAGTTCCATCGTAGGTTTTTTCATATATTCCAAGCTTTGCATCTAATGATCTTGGTGTGATGGTTGCATAGAATGGCCCTTCCTTTGCTGCCTCCATATCTATATTAAAATCTGATAATTTGTAACCATCTTTACTTCTAAAATAAGCATATGAATAGTCTATGTTGTCTAAAACCTTTGGCATCGGATTATTGTTTTCATCAAGCAGAACATCCGCTGCTCCTACGCTTGATCCCGGAGTCTGAATGAAATCACCATAGATATACTCTATAACACCGTACTCTATGTAGTCATCCTCTCCGATAGTTCCGGAATAGACTATACCTGAACCCTCGGTATAATCATCTCCATCATACTCTTTATCCTCGAATGTAATCTCAACTTTAGCTTCCTGCTTTTCTACTGTTCCCTTAGCACTGCTGTAATTATAGAAAAAAACGTAATTGTCGAGATTCAGATTTGATTCTTCAGGAATGGAGTACCCTACACTACTTTCATCTATAGCTACAACCTGCTTTGAAGCACCTGCATTAGCATTTTCATAAAGCAAAGCAAGTCCGTTTACCTCGATATAATCTGTATCCTCACACACTTCAAGACCATTTGAAATTATATTTTGGTCTGTTTCGATATAAGACACATTATTTTTATTTATCCTAAATGTATCTAATATAACTTCATTGGATCCATCCATGGTCTTGGTAGGTGTCTTTAAGATATTAATCACTACTTCTCTTGGTTTAATGCTAAATGGGAAGTAAGTTTCATAGCCCTCTTCTGTTTCAGTTTCTAATAATTCTATTTTTGCTACATAATTACCTACATTAACAGGAGCTTCTTCACTATACTCTAATTCCTTATGAGGAAGATTGTTATTTTCGTTTGTAATCTGAGCGTAGGTTATTTTAATATCTCCCTTTCTGCTTGTAGAATAAATATCAGTTACGTATACATCTCCGAGAGGTGAGAGAACAAGCTCTCCTTCAAGCTCCGGTGCTTTGCCATCATAAACCTTTTCATAGCTTGCGTTACTATTTATGTATATGAATGAAAATCCAGCTATCATTTTTATGGTTATATTAGCCTTAAAATCTTTATAATTGTCGCTCGAAACAGTTACTGCAACAGTAGCTGTATCGTCTTTTTTAGCTGTATTATCAGGATTATAATTAAATCTGATACGATATCTGGAATTATCGATATTGTAACCATTGATAATGTTTTTAGGATCTTCTATATCTTCTTCATCTATTGATAATTGAACATTGATTAATTCACTATAATCTTCTATTATTTCATCAGCATAATATGTAGATATATATTCATCATCCGGATCAGCAATAAGTTCATCATTAAATTCATTCTGATCGTCTTCAGAGAATGCAGCTTTCTTAATCTCAAAGTATGAGCTCTTGCCATCTGTGTAATTTTCAAGGTCATCCTCTTCATCATCAAATACATTTCTCAGATTTATATTATAATTCTTGGCTGATTCGTCACCCTCTCCGGCTACAACTTCCATAAGGTAATTTGCACAAGCTTCGCCTTCTTCACGCTTTACTGTGTAACCATTAAGTGGATTATCTCCCTCAGGAAATACGTATTTATCAGCATTCTTTGCGCCCTTATCGGTCTCAGTATCATTGTAATAATCGTATGAACCCTCTTTTACAACATATGTAAGAAGCGGATCATCTTTACCATACTCCTTAGAAAGTTCTCTTGCAGGGTAAACCGTTATATTTTTCTTGCTAACTTTTATTTTAAAGAAATAGTCATTCACCAATCTGCCAGCACTGTCATATAATCTGAAGGATACTACATAATTACCTGCATCCTTTACTTTTATAACCTTACCGGTGTTTTCATACTGAGCTTGGTAGTTGTCTTCTTCAAACTCTTCCTCAGTACATATGGAATACTTAACAGTTTCGTCCTCAGTTGCATTGAAAACAACTTCCTGCTCAAGTCCGTTATAAGTAAGAGTAGTATCTCCGGCAGGATCTATATACCAATCATAAACCTCAGTGCCGGTATAGTGAACATCATTTTCATTTGCTGTAAATGTAACTTTATAAGAACCGTTACTTGTAGCTTTTTCTACGCCTGATACTGTATAGCTGGCATTATCTATAACTTCGCCATTATTATTCAGGGTAAATGTAGGCTTTATCTCATCACCTGTATATACGAAGCTATTTCCTTTTTTTCCATTAAACTCGGATGTAACCGTAACTGTGCCAATATCTTTCTTGTTTACGATTATATCGCCGTTTGTATAATGAATATTATAATTTGGATTGTTTGCATTGTTAAGACTTCCCTGTAGGAGTGCACCTTCGTAAGTACCCGGATCACTGAACTGATCAATTGCGTCTGCATCGTAATCAGGACTTCCCGTAAGCTCATCATCCCCAACTAAAGGAGTCTCCTCATCAACGATATACTCAAAGGTCTCAAGGAATGGATCTCCGTACTCCCTTTCTGTAGTTTTACCTTTGACATTAATATTTTTTCTATATATGGAAAATGTGCCTTTCGTATAATTAATATCATAATTAGTAAGGTCACTTATGCTCTCAGGATCGAGATAGATATCGTAATTTCCGGTATTCTCTCCCTCTTCTCTGATTATTTTCACAGAATCGAAATCATGAGAATTAACCGGTCTGGATTCAGTCCCGTAATTCCAGTAAAATACTTCCGGATCATCTTCGCCGTAGCGCTTATCATCGTCCCATATATTTAATGATACCTTCTTAGGTAATATTTCTACATCGAAGCTTCCTATCTGAAAAGCTTGTAAATCTTTGGTAAGCGCAAAGTAGAAAACTCTACGTATATGACTGACTGTGTCGCCCTTATCGTAATTTAAAACATCTGTAAACTCAGGAAGAACATCTGAAAAAACCGGAGTTTCATAGTCTCCAAGACTTTCTTCTGTGTAGTCGTTCTCAGAAACAATGTAAGTGATATTTATATCATCATTTTCCGGAATAACTGCTGTATGCGGTTTTCCGTCATAGTATACCGATACATCTTCTATATTAAGACCTTCAATATTGCTTCTGTTTATCTTCCAGTCATATGTGACAGGGCCTGTTAATTTGGAATCAGCACAAGGAGAATATGTTATGGAATAGTGATCACTGCCACTTGATGCTTCACTTGCTTCTACTTCTCCCTCAGAAACATAGTAATCAACTTCATTTTTAAGGTAAACCTTATTTTCTTCATTATCGTAGTAATAAAGCTTTACCTTAGGCCTTATGGTCTGGCCTGAATAGCCGTAATAATGAATGTTATCTTCATCGACTCCCTCAGAGTCGCTCTCAAATAATACTTCCTCCGGTGAAACAGTATCACCGATAGCATACGCCTTCTCATCACTGCTGCCAAAAGGTGTAATCATACTTACAACCATGACAACTGCGAGAAGCCATGCCATACTTTTTCTCCTCATCGCTTTGGATAAAAGTCCGGTTTTCTTCATTTTTTGCATAAAAGTACCTCTCTTTCATCATTTATTCAATTGTCGCCAGTTTTAATAACAATTATTATAAACAAAAAAAGAGAGGTTTGCAAGTTTTTTGCGAATTAAATTGTGGCCTGTTTGATAATGATTTCTGCCTTGGATTCAGGGTCGTCTATTATCATTTTTTTCACTCCTACTACATTTATGGTACCTAATTTCGGATTCTTAATACTATCAACTTTTGTAGTGATTTGAGCTTCTACTTCTGACTTTTCAAAAGAAAGGTCCGCCTGCTCCATGCGACAATTTATAAGCTTAAGTCCCTTGCAGTAGCAAAGTGGCTGAGTACCGATAATAGTGCAATTCTCAAAAGTTACGTCCTTACAGTACCAGCCAAGGTACTCTCCCTTGACTATACTATCCTTAACAAGCAGGTTTTCTGCGTGCCAAAATGCGTCCTTTGTGTCGAAATTACAATTGATAAATGTAGCATCCTTTATATACTGGAATGAATATTTCCCTTTAAGATAAACATCCTCAAACCTTAAATTCTCTGATTTCATCATGAAATACTCACTCTCTGCACGGCAGTTTTTCATAATCAAATTACGGTTAAACCATCCGAACTCAGGCGAAACTATATCACAATTTTCAATTGTTATATCCGAGCACTCTCTAAGTGCTTTAATTCCGTGAAACATAGAATCCTTTACTTGTACATCACCGGTGTACCAGAGCGCCGCTCGGCAAAGCTGTGTCATATCGCAATTTATGATGTCAAGATTATCTACATGCCAAAAAGGATAACGAAGATTGAAGTAGCTATCTCTGACAATTATATTACGACTTTCCTTTAGTGCGCTCTCTCCGTCCGCCGGTCCGTCAAAGCGACAAGAGACAACCTCAAGCCCGTCGCTGCCATAAAGTGCTCTTTCTTCATCCATTGTTTTGTCTTTTATTATCTGCATATGGTAATCTCCAAGGTTTACTTTCTATTGGTGTGGTTGTGGTTTTGAATTTGGTTGTAGTTTTGAATTTGGTTGTAGTTTTGAATTTGGTTGTACTTTTGAATTATTATACTAAAAAATGACTGATTATTCAATAAAAGTCTTCCGGCTAACTAAGGGCATTATTCACCACTTGCGTTAGTCACCTGTGTTAGCATATCCCAAAACTTGTTTTCGTACCCTGCGCAGTCTCTAAATATGTCACACATCTTCTCCGCCTGGGTATCACTTATACCGATGGTTTCCCGGTCGATAACATCAATCCACATCTGGTTTGCTTCTACATACTCTTTACAGGCGTAGGCTTCAAACCATCCTTTATAGTCCGACTTTTCTATGCTGTCCCGAAATCTGTACAGCATAGTTTGTGCTACATAGGCGTAAATCCAGGAACAGTGTAGCATAGCTACAAGTCCCGGGATCACGCCTTGGGTACTAACAATATTTTTGAAGTACTGTGTATACTCGATATTTTCAGCCGTTCTTTTGCAGGCAGCAACTATCTCTTCAGTGATTCCAAGCTCCTTCATGAAAGGAATATGTACTCTTTGAAGCTCATCTTTTGTAGTTTTTATAATACTTTTCAAAAAATTCTTAAGTGATTCCTTCTCGGTGTACTCATCGATCAGCTCAAGTATATCGATATAATCTATTATATAATAGTAATCCTGTATCATATAATAACGGTATCTGCCTTTATCCAAATCGCCAAGAGCCATACTGACTACAAATTCCTTCCTGGTTGCTTCTTCCCACATATCCTTAACTGAATCGAAGAGTATTTTAGATAATTTCATCCGAGTATTCCCCCTTGGATATCATAAATATGATTATTTTCATTTATTTGCGATAATTGCTACGTATCCACCACTCTTGTAGCCTTCCGATACTTCTTCCGGCTCTTCGTTTGTGTACATCGGATTTTTAATCAGTGTTTGATAGAATGAAAAATCTTTTATTCCAAGATTTTTTAATACTTCAATCTTTTCTTCTGTAGAGTGCCATACTCCCGAAGATGCAAGCTCTATAGGGTATGGAAGTTCCGGCATGGTCCCCTCTAAATATTCGTGGTTATAGGTACCAAGACTCTTTCCAAGAAGATACATAAAGCCAAATGCGCTCTCCTTCGGCACATCTAAAAGAATTAATTTTCCACCTTCCTTAAGTGCTTTTAAGCTCTTTTCATATACAGGTGTCAGATCCTCCATGTAGCTTGAACTGCCATTAAAATATATTATATCATAAGTATTCTCAGGAAGCTCCACGTCTTCTATCATACCAAACTTTATAACGTTTACTCCTCGCTTTACAGCTATAGCACCCATATCCTCAGATGGCTCTATTCCCTCAACTCCTGAGCAGTCAATGTAGCTTTCAAAAAGTCCGCTTCCGCATCCTACCGAAAGAAGCTTCTTTCCTTCTATATCACCAAGTACCTTCTTAAATAGTCTGAGCTCGCTGGTAAATACGTGCTCATTTTTCATAAACCACTCATCATACTGATTTGCATATCCATCAAATTTTTGTTTTCCTTCGTTACTCATTATTATTTCCTCCTGTTATTTGCATTATATTTTTTATCTGCATGCCATGCTTTTTCTGAGGTACTGCACGAAAAGCCTCAAATTCTCTCAGATGTAGCCAACTTATAGGCATGATTCATGGGCCCACTCCCTTTTCCAAGGTCGAGCATGGCTGACAGAGCCCCGGATATATACTCCTTAGCATTTTTTACGGATGTATCAATGTCATATCCCTTCGCAAGGTTAGATGCTATCGCACTTGACAGGGTACAGCCGGTTCCATGAGTGTTTGGATTATCTATCCTTCTTCCCTTAAACCAGACATATTCACCATTGCGATAGAGAAGGTCATTTGCATCATTTACCTGATGCCCTCCCTTACAGAGTACGGCGCATCCCATAGTTTCATATATACTCTTAGCTGCCTCTATCATGTCCTCCTCGGTGTTGATAGTTAAGCCGGACAACACCTGGGCTTCCGGAATATTGGGCGTTATAATGCTCGCAACAGGAAGGAGCTTAGTTTTCAGCGTATCGATAGCATCGTCACTTATAAGCTTTGCTCCACTTGTGGCAACCATAACCGGATCCACGACTATGTTTTTTGCATTGTACTCCTTAAGCTTTTCAGCTATTGTTTCAATGAGTTCTATGGAAGCTACCATCCCGGTTTTTACTGCATCCGGATAGATGTCTGTAAATACCGCATCCAGCTGATCCGCCAAAAAAATCGGCGTAACCTCCATAATACTCGTCACGCCGGTAGTGTTTTGGGCGGTAAGAGCTGTGACTGCACTCATGGCGTAAACTCCATTTGCTGTCATAGTCTTGATATCCGCCTGGATACCGGCGCCTCCGCAAGAATCACTTCCCGCGATTGTTAAAGCAGTGTTCATAATCTTTCCTCTCTTTCATGATTTTTGCTTTAATTTTTTATAGCGATATAAGGTGGTGCCCCCGGTATACCGCTTTTTAATCCTTTACTCTCTGTTTGTCGATTCCACACCTGCACTTTTTCTTAAATTTAGTGGATTTCTCCGACTGAGTAAAATCGTAAAGGATTATTGACTAATATAGATTATTTTATAATACTATTTGTGATGTTTTTTAGGTCTTGTGCTGCCTGCCTTATATCAGGCTTAGAGTAAATCGCACTTATTACTGCGATTCCACTTATGCCGCTTCCCTCAAGAGCTGCAACATTTTCATGAGTGATTCCACCTATAGCAATAACAGGAATCGAAACTGCATTGCAAATGTCTCTCAAAGCTTCTATGGATATTTCGTTTGCGTCACTCTTAGAACCGGTGGGAAATACAGCGCCTACTCCAAGGTAATCTGCTCCTCTTTTTTCAGCCATGATAGCCTGCTCGACTGTCTGGGCAGATACTCCTATAATCTTATCCGGACCAAGCTTTGCACGTACATCACCCGCCTCCATGTCGCTTTGCCCCACATGAACGCCGTCTGCATCCATCTTAATGGCAATTTCCACATTATCATTTATAACAAACGGAACGCGGTACTCTTTACAAAGTTTTTTTAACTCCTTTGCCTCTTCGAGAAATGTTTCATCATCCAGATCTTTTTCTCTAAGTTGAACAAATGTTACGCCGCCATCTAAGCTTTCTTTTACTACTTCAGATAATTTGCGTCCATTAAGCCAGTGTCTGTCTGTCACTGCATAAAGCTCTAAGCTCTCTTTATTGCACTTCATAACTAAAATCCTTTCATACTCATCGCAATTTGATGATCGCAATTTGACTCATTTTTCATGATTTACTTGATACTACCTGAAATGAAACCACACAATACATGAAATAAAACCTAGAAAAAAGCAGATATCCCAATGTATGGCATATCTGCTTGAAATCAAACAATCAGCAATATTATCCCTACGTTGGCATTATCCAAATCAGGTTATGGGTCCAGACGAAACAGTCTGTTCTCAGCCCGCTTAAAGCAAGCTCCCCTTTTGTTATCCCCCACTTTTTCTGTTAGAAAGTAGATTCTAATCTTAACCTATGGGGGTTCTAAAGTGACCTAAATTATTGTTGTTGTTAGTACAACATACTGACTTATTTTACAACTTTAGATGTTAAAATGCAACCGTTAATTGACTAATCATTTTTTTAACTCAGTCGGATAAATCTCCCACCTCTAAGCTAGATTGTAGGTGGGACTGTCCGAAAACTAAACTAATTTAAAACAAAAAAGGTAAAAATATTTATCAAAAGATAAATATTTTACATAAAAAAATGTAGCTTGACAACTGAATAAAGTGTATAAAATCATGGATTAAAAGTAGTAAATGTAGTATAATAAAAGCATCGAAATTACTATGTTTTGAGGTGTTTTATATGCATTATGTAAAATCTTTTGACAGAGATCA
>JAEEJA010000066.1 GCA_016281605.1 Lachnospiraceae bacterium | reverse complement strand
CTCAACTAACACCCCGGGCTCAACTAATACCCCAGGCTCAACTGTCACCCCGGGCTCAACTAATACCCCAGGCTCAACTGTCACCCCGGGCTCAACTAATACCCCAGGCTCAACTGTCACCCCGGGCTCAACTAATACCCCGGGAACTGAGTATGATGCAAGCACGGTGGATTCTAATGATTTTGCAAAGTATTTTTCACCCCTTGCAATTCATAACTCCACCGCAACATTTTACGATAATGGATACACAAACACATGCTGCAATTTAGATGATATTGCGTCTGCTTACGATGTTTGCGCAATCAATGAATATGATTATAATACAGGTCTTATGGCAGGGGCTTACCTTGAAGTTACAGGACCTAATGGGACTGTAAATGTTCTGGTTACCGACCTTATGCCTTACCAGGGAAATGAGCCGAACTGCTATAGAGGTGCACTTGATCTCAATGAAAACACATTTGCAAAAATTGCTAACCCAAAAGACGGAAAAGTAAACATATCCTGGAAGCTGATAGCTTTTCCTTCAAATGGTCCGGTACAATACAAATTCAAAGATTCTTGCAATCCCTGGTGGGCTGAAATACAGGTTAGAAATACTACCTATCCTGTTAAAAAGCTTGAAGTAAAGCTAAGCGACGGTAACTATACGGAACTACCAAGAAAAGAATATAACTACTTTGAAGCAGTAAATGGAGTAGGGGAAGGAAGTGTAACCTTCAGAGTGACCGATATATATGACCGAACAAGAGAAGATACGGTTACATACGGTGCCGGCGCAATAAGAGATGGCGGTGGAAACTTCCCCACCATCTGATTCACGAAAGGATTAGTTAGTCTTCTATGAACTCAATACTAAAAAAAATGTTTATGACAACCTTCTCCGTTCAGATAGTGTCGATGCTGTCAGGCACTATCAACTCTATTGTTGATGGAATAGTGATAGGACGCTGTCTTGGGATTGAAGAAATGACGGCCTACGGCTATGTTACACCAATCATTATGATAGTGTTGGCACTTGGAATTCTTTTTGGTGCCGGTACATCGGGCTCATGTGGAAGAGTTATCGGCGCCGGAGACAAAAAAGAAATCAGTAGTTGCTTTTCCTCAATATTTATTGCAGGCATTGTTATAGGCTTTATCGGATTGCTTGTTCTGGAAGTTTTTTCAGGCAGTATATCGGCATTTCTGACCGGAAATACAAATCAGGACACAGTTAAGATCATGGTTCATGTAAAGGATTTCCTGATAGGATATGGATTTAATATGCTCCCGGCACTTCTTGTCGTGCTGTTAAGCCCTGTCATGCAGTTTGACGGAAAACCTCATCTGTCTGTTATCGCCATGCTGGTAATGACAGTATGTAATATAATACTTGACGTCCTAAATGGATTGGTTATCCACTGGGGAATGTTTGGTATGGCTATGGCAACATCGATTAGCAGTATGCTGGCTGTTATTATTATGATGACGAATGTATTTAGAAAAGAACATTTGATGAAATTCTCGTTGAAAAGCTTTAACCTGAAATATATCAAGATGCTTTTTTCATATGGCATGACAGCGTCCATTATGATTTTTGCCGGTACACTTACTATATTCTTTCTGAATCGAATTCTCGGACAAAATGTCGGAAAAGATGCTGTTGCTGCACTTGCTGCGGTAAATACAGCGAGTGCCTTGTGTACAACGATAGGTCTGGCGTTGAGGATAACATTGGTTACTCTGGTAAGTCTTTTTGAAGGTGAGAAAGATGAGCCGAGTCAGTATGAGCTTATGAAACTGGCATTAAAGCGCGGAATGCTCCTCAACATAATAGCAATGATAGTTATCATAACATGCTCTTCTCTTATTATGATTATGTTCTTAAAATCCGGTACGAGCGCATACGAGATGTCGGTTACAGGAATCCGGTTATATGCGTCTATGATGCTATTTTTCTCATGGAATATGATACTGTCGGGATACTATCAGGGCAAAAGAAAAATTGGCATTTCTATCACGATTATACTACTTGATAAGCTGATATGTGTATGTATCCTTTCTTATGTACTTGTAAATTTTTTTGGAGCGATGGGAGTATGGATGTCATTTCCACTGGGAAGTCTTGCAGCAATGCTATTATCTTTTGCGATAATATGTATACTTAATAGAAAGTTGAGTTATAAGTTGCAAAACATATTATCCATAACAGACTCTGATAAAACGCCTGATGCAAGGTTTACGATAGATGATGCGTCGGATATAGTAATAGTATCAGATAAAATAAGTCATTTCTGCTATGATAACGGAGCTGATGCAAGGAGTAGCTACCTGCTTGCCCTTGCAGCAGAAGAGCTTGCAAACAATATTATATCATATGGTTTTGAGCCCGGGCGTAATAATCACATATCTATCCGTGTAACCGGACAGGGGCAAAAGTGGAAATTGCGCATACGGGATGACTGCCATCTGTTTGATCCTGAGCAATATGTTAAACTGTTTGATTATACCCAGTCCCCCTCCGAACACATCGGAATACGTATGATAAGCGGTATGGCATCGGAGTTTTTATATTTTAACAGCATGAATATGAATCAAGTAGTTGTCAACGTAGGTGCTTATAATGTATAATAATAAATATGTAAAACGGAGTTGAAAAATAATTATTTAGTTCACAAGCACACATGAAAGGAGATTATCAATGATTAATGATTTAATACTGGCTGAGAACCTAACTGAATTAAAGAACTACAGCATTATTCTATGTGGAGAAAATCCCCTGACACAAAAGCTAAGTAACTGGCTGGAGGGAAGTGAACTTGAAATTGCAATAGCCCCTGACAAAAGTTATTTTGATGAATGGATCGCAGATAATAACACATGGCTTTTTGTTCCAAATGACGCTCAGAGTGAATGGGAAAATATTTTAAATGAATTAGATAAAACATCAGAAGAAATACAAATAAGGGTATCCACACTTGGAGCGCTTCACTATGCTGTGACTCTCTCCGGTGGAGCGCTTTTTACCGATGAGAACAGACACCTTTTGGAAGAAAAAATCTATGATGAAAAGTTGGATTCCTATGACAGAAGTATGGAATATATGACCTTTGTTGTCCTTTCAGATGCAGATGTGGATGAAATGAAAGAGAAAAATCCCGTACTGGCTCACGGCACTGCAAAGGTAGGTACAACAAGCATATTCGATTCACTTCTTGCGGCAGGAATTAATGCACGCCATCTGCATGCCATAATAGGTGATAAAATTATAGAAACGATAAAAACAATGCCTGAAAGAGTAAAGATAATCAGTGGTGTCAGAGAGCCACTGTCCAGAGATTTGTCGTTATTTTTCCAGTCAGAATCTTCCTATAACCGATATGTAGTAAGCCAGGGAAATTTTGAGCAACGTCTTCAAAATATGATGACAAACTTGTATAAAAACGGAAAATTCTTATTTAACGAGAAGCCTAGTCCGTATGGTTTGGAATTCGGATGGTTTGATAATGAATTCAAGGATAAATTTGGGCTTGATATATATGAAACACCATTTGACAAGGAAAAAGGTTATACCATATATCATAAAGATAATATAGATTTGTTTTTATATCGGCTGGAGGATCTAAACAAACTGGAGAATGAGCTTCAGGATTTCTTAGGATGTCCTGAATTTAAAATCCTTCATACTAACAATGCTGCTGAAAAAAATATAGCAAACATATATAAAGAATTAAAACAAAAATACGTATTTCCTAAGGCACAGGTTCAGTTGTACTATGAAGAAAATGAGCGCATGGACTATTTTTATACCAAAGAAGAGCAGGAAGCATTTTTGCGAAAGTTAAATGTGGAGCTGTAGTGGGTGCAAGGGATTTTGAAAATAATATATGATTTCCACTTTAGAGTGCCTGACAGCAACGTCTATTTGAATGTGCCTTTCGAGTGCCTGACACCAAATTTCTGACACCAAATTTCAATACACTCTTTAAGGAAGAATCAAACTGTCCCTTCATACAACAGCTTATCTTCAACATGAACCAGGTGAACACCCTGTTTCTTATTCTTGTTGAAGTTGAAACTCAACATATAACCTGTATCCAGATTCCAATGATCCAGATATTCGCTGATCTGCTTCTCTCCGGCAACGTTATACCTTTCGCTCCGCCAGATCTTCAGTTCTATAATGTATTGCTGTCCAAGATAATCCACGATCACATCTGTGCGTGTCTGATCCCTGGTCTGTGCTTCTATATAGTAATTACCTGTTCCATTTATGATTGGCTTCAGATACAGGAGAAACTGCTCTCTTCCATCCTTCTCCTTAAACCGTTCTTTGAGCGGTCCGCAAACCTGTGTATATGTCTCTATAAAACGCTCCATTATCAGACGCATATTCAGTTTTCCGTCTTCAATGAAGATATTCTTTTTAAGCTCGCCTTCACGGGCAAAAACATTACTCTTTAACTCCTCATCTGAGAGGAAGAGATTATAAAGTCTGGTCTCAAAGATTCTGTTTGCCACTCTTACTGAATTATGGTCGTTTCTTACAAGACCGTACATCTCCATCTGAACAATTTCTTTATTATCCGGACTCCATGTCAATTTTATTCCTTCCATCAGAATACTGCGAATGGCGGCTTTCAAATCCGGATAGTTATTAAGATTCTTTGTCAGCGAATCGAACAATGTATTCTTCTCAGCGAGGATGATCTTAATTGCTTCATCTATTCCTCTGCGCGTCCATGCCTCTGAAAGGTTCATTGTCTTGCTGACATTTTCATCGATCAACTGGCAGACTTTTTGCTATCGTCCGTGTATGTGATAGTCGCGCCAAGGGGAAATTCTCCTTTGATCATGACTTTCATTTCCTTGATATCCATAGTATCCACCTCACAGAAGGATAAGCCATATTGTTTTGCTTACGATATGAGTAAGCATATGTGCAAGCATCGCATACTGTATTCCGTACTTGCGGTAAATCCGTCCGAATACGATACCGAACGCGCCGTTCATCAGAAAGCATCTGAATAGGATCACGGGCGTTAAATGTCCGAAAACTTGGACTGTTGCAGGCAGATGACCTGCAGCAAATAACACAGCAGCAAGTAAATTTGAGACGATGAGAACCTTTTCAGGAACGGTATCTTCTTTTTTACAAAACAGCTTCCACCCGATAAGTGCGAGCAGACTCATAAAGAAAAGCCGTAGCATGACCTCCTCAATCACACCGCCATACAGAATTGACGCGATCCAAGTGGGAGCATCAAAGGTCTTGGAAGCTTCATAGCTGCTCGACAACTCAGGTATCCACTTTGCAAATGTAAAGGCATCGGTACTGAAGACGATTCCACATACTGCTCCTGCCAGCAACGTAATAAACGCTTGTTTTTTAGCAAACCCAAACGGACGAATCAGCCCCAGCTTATCTGCAATGATGTAACCAAGGAATCCGGTGATAACTGCATATATCACTGTCATGACCGCCGTGGCAAGTATGACAATCTCTTTACTACCAGCCTGCTGTATGGCAGTTTCAAGAGTTTTTTCGTCAACGCTTGCTATGGTCATCTGTGTTGTAAACCAACCGCCGACAGCGGCAATAGGTATCAGGCATAATGTGAATATCAAAGGCTTTCTGAGCTTTGTCATTTTCTTTCCTCCTTTCTCAATATATATTATATTCTCAAATGTGATCTTTCGGGCACTCCATCCACACATATAGGAAAATGCTTTCTAAGAACATCTTCTCTGCCTTCTGCCAGAACGAATCCTGACTAGACGCCTTGATGTTAGCATTTTCCGTATTCTGAATGAGATTCCGAATCAGCTTTGATATGTTACTCTTCTTCTCAATAAACAGAAACGGATTGATGTGCATTCACATTGGTGTTAGGCTCTCTAAAGGCATAAAATCAACAATAGGTCGAAAACGCATAAATACTGGTTTTCGAGCTTAAGTTTATCACAATGGTGCCTGACAGCAATGTAATGTCAGCTGCCTATGTTCTTTGTATATCTACACTTAGGAAAACTACTACATCCATAAAACTGATTACCTGCATTGGATCCCTTTTTTGCAGTCCTTAAAATCAACTTCATTCCACATTTGGGACATATCATATCTCCTGGAGTTACTGTGTCTTGAGGAATAGTTATATCATCGTTAACTGGTTTATTTATAATTCTTTTATTACCGTTTTCATTTATTTTTTCCACATTATTTTCGGCAGTATTTGTGTTTTTATATCTTCTGTTTATATTTTCTATATGCTGTACTTTTAAAGCTTCACTTATATTTGTTAGTTTTGATAGCTTTTCATATATTTCATCCACTTCACTTTCCAAAAGATAGTTTGAATGACTATCCCAAATATTTTTTACTGTTGCATATGTATAGTCTCTTTTTATTACCTTTATATCGTCACTTGTAACAGTAATCTTCTTCAATTCACATCTTTCTGAGAAAACAATAATTGAAAAAAGTGGTATGTCCTCTCCGATATATTTCCCCATCCATTTCAAATGGACTTTGTTTTGAATTATTGGATTAAAAAATCTGTTTTTTTGTCCGTTCGGGAGCGAAGCAGTCCAATTTCTACTTTTTTCATCACCAAATATCCATCCAGAATAATTCTTGCTCTCAAATATAAATATCCCTTTCTGAGTAATGTACAAAACATCTATTTCTGTCGTCTCTCCATTATCTTTTGGAATATATACATTTTTTAGAATTTTACCATTTCGACCGAAAAAATTAACTAATTTAAGTTCTCTGGCAGTTAAGCTTTCCCCTCTTTTTCCTTTCCACTTTTCGTCAAATATTGAATTAATTAAAGAATCAAATAAAGAATCTAAAAGACCTTTTGCCATGTTGAGTTTCTCCTTGTTAGTAACAAATTTTTGAATGTGCCTTTCGTTTAATGGTACCTAACACTGAATCGTATCATTAATCGCATTATAATTCAAGCTGTTTTTATTTAATGGTACCTGACACCAAATTTCATAAGCGTATTTATAAGCAGGATCACCCCCGCATGTGCGGGGAAAAGTATTCTTTAAATACGTCATAAACGCCTTCATAGGGATCACCCCGCATGTGCGGGGAAAAGTTCGTTGATGAGCTTTTCTTTTAACTCCATTAGGGATCACCCCCGCATGTGCGGGGAAAAGCCATAAACCGGAGTTGTAGGAACAGGGCAATTAGGATCACCCCCGCATGTGCGGGGAAAAGTTAGCGTCCGTAATAGCAGTTATGAAGCTACTAGGATCACCCCCGCATGTACGGGGAAAAGTTAGCGTCCGTAATAGCAGTTATAAAAGAGCTAGGATCACCCCCGCATGTGCGGGGAAAAGTTATCTACGCCGCTTAAGCTGCTTTCTGGCGTAGGATCACCCCCGCATGTGCGGGGAAAAGTCCTGTATAGTAATAGGGTACTGCACGCGGTAAGGATCACCCCCGCATGTGCGGGGAAAAGGTACACAGATAAACGACGCAGAAACAAGCGTAGGGATCACCCCCGCATGTGCGGGGAAAAGTAGAACTTTTTACTTCCATGCATCCGTCTACTAGGATCACCCCCGCATGTGCGGGGAAAAGTTACTTATCGCATCAAGCTGCGCACCGATATCGGGATCACCCCCGCATGTGCGGGGAAAAGTTGACAAAAATGATGTAATTGATTCACCATTGGGGATCACCCCCGCATGTGCGGGGAAAAGGTCATATTATGAGGTACTTTGTAAAATCCGTGAGGATCACCCCCGCATGTGCGGGGAAAAGTCACGTGCTGTCACTGTATGCACACCTGACTGAGGATCACCCCCGCATGTGCGGGGAAAAGATACTCCGCAAACCTCTTCCAAATGTTCCAAAAGGATCACCCCCGCATGTGCGGGGAAAAGTTAGAAGCAATAATGTCGAAAGTGGAAATTTAAGGATCACCCCCGCATGTGCGGGGAAAAGCCATTAAAACTTCCGTCCGTTGAAATAACAGTAGGATCACCCCCGCAGGTGCGGGGAAAAGTCACCGTTACACCCGCATCATGAT
>JAEEJA010000005.1 GCA_016281605.1 Lachnospiraceae bacterium | reverse complement strand
GACCTGGGTCCAAGGTCTCCTCCGCATAAAAAAAAGGTTCCTTCCGGAACCTTTTTTATGCGGAAGATGGGACTTGAACCCACACGTCGTTGCCAACACATGAACCTGAATCATGCCTGTCTGCCAATTCCAGCACTTCCGCTTACGGAGAGTTAGGGATTCGAACCCTAGGTCAGCTTTCGCCAACACATCATTTCGAGTGATGCACCTTCGACCTCTCGGACAACTCTCCCTAAAAACCTTTGATATTCTATCAAATAAAAACAATCAATGCAAGAAAAAATTAATAAATATCTATATTTTCACATATTTTTAAATAATAAAACAATAATCAAAATTTATGTTATTCATTTATACAAGCACCTTTTTTTGCAAGTTCATCTGCTATGTCATTATATTTATCCGAACTGTGGGCTGTAACCTTCTTAAATGATATTTGAAGCTTCTTTTCATACTCCATATACTTTTTTTTATAGTTAATAGTTCCTTCTTTATTAGCCTTCCACTCTCCGGTACACCACTTTGCAATCCCCTCATAATCATGAAAAATTATAAGCTTTTTAAATCCATGATTTAGTGTATAATCCATGGCATATTCAGATGCTTTTATCTCACCTGCAACATTTCTCATAGAGATAAGAGTTTCATCCGCAGAGCCCATTGAAAATCTGTATTCTCCGCCTTTAAAAAGCATTATTCCACCGGAACCAAAACAGATTTTTTCAGCATTATAACTCCCATCAACATAAGCTATTACAGTATCCTCAGGTATTTTATCTATATCATATTCATCACTCTGTATATCTTTACTTTTCTCATATTTTTCATCCAAATAGCTCTTTGCTTCTTCTATGGTCTTAAATTTCTTATAACTAGCGCTACTATACCCTTCCACCTGACTCTTTGCTTCGTCCCAGGTTTCATATATTCCCGGATTTCGTCCTTCTTTAACAGCATAATAATATTTTTTCATAAGGCTCTCCATTTCGTATAACAATTAGAGTTTTTATCATAATTCCACCAAATTACAATGAAGCACATATCTTGCATTTGTAAAATCATATGCACAAGTTGATAATGTCACGGTCCTGTCTATATCTTCTTTTTCAATTATACTCCTAAATCTGGACTGGTTTATAACAGAGTCAAGCATTGAGTCATACGCCTTCTCATCCTTAAATTTCACCTGATAGCTTTTGGATGAAGTATGAGTCACAAATCCAGAATATATATCTAATCGGTAATTCTTTTCAGGTGTCAAATAAAAAAGTACCGGATGTTTTTCATAATAATCTTGATTATTATAGTTAATCAGTGCAGCAAACATTGTAGAATTTTTCATATTATGTCCGTAAATAATCGAATTTTTCTGTGAAAACTCCGGATCTGATTCCGAATCTATAAATATAGTTCCTGGATAACTGTAACTCTTATCCAAAAGATGATGGAGATAAAAAGAATTATCATCGCCTTGAACAACAGGGTAATTGATCATTGAGTCAGGCATATAGATCCATCCTTTTATATCCTTATTAATTTTTTTAAGTTCTTTAAAATCAATTTTAATCGGAGGTCTTGACTTAAAATATATTAATATTTTTTCTGTGCTTATATTAGACTTTTTTAATAGTTTTTCATCTATAACATCTTCAGAATCACCGGATATATCGTTATCTAATACCACTTTATGTTTAATATTTTTATAATAATTTTCAGACTTTTTGTATTGATAAATACTAAAAACAATGTACGAAATACTTATAACAAATGTACACGAAAAAATAATCAATAGTATATTTAATATTAGTTTCTTTTTATTTTTCATTATTATAATCTCTTTCATTAAAAGGGCAGTGCAAAAAGCACTGCCCCGTAAAAAATCCAGTAATTATATAAGCTTTAGAATTACTCCTCTGCCATAGCCTTAAGTCTTTCAAATTTCTCCTTAGCATCCTTCTCAGCCTTTTCAAAGAGCTTCTGAGCACGCTCCGGATTAGAACGTGAAAGTCTGTTATAACGAACCTCCGACTGGATGAATTCCTTATAATCAGCTGTTACAGTCTTAGAATCAAGCTTGAATGGATTCTCACCAGCTTCCTTAAGTGCAGGATTGTATCTGAAGAGGTTCCAATAACCTGCAGCAACTGCAGCTTTCTCTTCATTCATAGCATTCTTCATACCACCCTTGATACCATGGTTGATACATGGAGCGTAAGCAATAACAAGTGATGGACCAGGATAATTCTCAGCCTCAATCAATGCATCGATACACTGCTTCATGTTAGCACCCATAGCTATCTGAGCTACATAAACATAACCATACTGCATAGCAATTGCAGCAAGATCCTTCTTCTTTGTTTCTTTACCACCGGCAGCAAACTGTGCAATAGCACCTGTAGGTGTAGCCTTAGATGACTGTCCACCTGTATTTGAGTAAACTTCTGTATCAAATACGAGAACATTAAGATCTTTGCCCTGTGCAAGAACATGATCAAGTCCGCCGTAACCGATATCATAAGCCCATCCGTCACCACCGAAGATCCACTGTGACTTCTTAGAAAGATAATCAACATTATCAAGTATATATGCCTTGTCTTCACTATCAGGAGCTGAAGCAAGAGCAGCTACAAGTTTATCACTTGCAGGAGCATTCTTAGTTGAGTTATCCTTTGTTGCAAGGAACTCGTCAATAGCTTCCTTAAGTTCACCTGATGCTGAAGAAGCAAGATTTTCAACTGCTGCTACTACTCTGTCGCGAAGTGCATTCTGTCCAATCTTCATACCGAAACCATATTCAGCGTTATCCTCGAAGAGTGAATTAGCCCAAGCAGGTCCCTTACCAAACTTGTTTGTTGTATAAGGTGAAGCAGGTGAAGAACCACCCCAGATTGAAGAACAACCTGTAGCATTTGCAATATAAGCCTTATCACCAAAGAGCTGAGTAACAAGCTTAGCATATGGTGTCTCACCACAACCTGCACAAGCTCCTGAGAACTCGAGAAGTGGCTGTTTAAACTGGCTTCCCTTTACGCCTGTCTCTGGGAACTTAGCCATAACTTCATCAGGAGTATCTATCTTGATACCTGCATTAAATGCATCCTGCTGACTAAGCTGTGACTCAAGAGACTGCATAGTAAGAGCCTTCTCTCCCTTCTTACCAGGACATACATTTGAACAAGAACCGCAACCTGTACAGTCAAGAACTGATACTGTGATTGCAAACTTAACACCAGGAACACCTGTCATGTCAAGTGAATTACCTGGAACTTCCTCTCCATCCTTATATGCAACAGGTCTAATAGCTGCATGAGGACATACATAAGAACAGAAGTTACACTGTATACAATTCTCAGGATTCCAATTAGGAACATCTACTGCAACTCCACGCTTCTCGAAAGCAGCTGATCCAAGTGGAAGTGTACCATCCACGAAATCATTAAATGCTGAAACAGGAAGCTGATTACCTGTCTGAGAATTAATTGCATTCTGGATACTGTTAACATATCCAACTAAAACTTCATTGTCGCCTGTAGCTGTAACAGAAAGATCCTCATCTGTAGCATCCTTCCAGCTTTCAGGAATTTCAACCTTAACATACTGCTTAGCACCGGCATCGATAGCTGCCCAGTTCATCTCAACTACATCATGACCCTTCTTCTCATATGAGATCTGAGCCTTTTCCTTCATGTACTTGATAGCATCTTCCTCAGGTATAATCTGAGCTATTGAGAAGAATGCAGACTGAAGGATAGTATTGATACGTCCGCCAAGACCAATCTCCTTACCAATCTTGAAACCATCGATAGTATAGAAGTTAATCTTATGCTCATACATGTATCTCTTAACCTGACCTGGAAGCTCTTTTTCAAGTTCTTCCATAGTCCAGCTTGTATTAAGAAGGAAGCTTCCTCCATCCTTTAAATCCTGAACCATGTTATACTTACGTACGTAAGCAGGCATATGACAAGCTACGAAGTCAGCCTTATTGATAAGGTAAGTAGCCTTGATAGGATTATCACCAAAACGAAGGTGTGATATGGTTACACCACCTGACTTCTTTGAATCATAATCAAAGTATGCCTGTGCATACATGTCTGTATGATCACCAATAATCTTAATAGAGTTCTTATTAGCACCAACTGTTCCGTCAGCACCAAGACCCCAGAACTTACAACTCTTAGTACCTTCAGCAGATACATCACCAACATCTTCTCTATCAAGTGAAAGATATGTAACATCATCTGTAATACCAAGTGTAAATCTCTTCTTTTCTGTATTGTGATATGTAGCAACGATATCAGCAGGAATTGTATCCTTTGAACCAAGTCCGTAACGTCCGAGAACAACCTCAGCCTGATCAAGCTTAGTTCCCTTTATAGCAGCTACAACATCTAAGTAAAGAGGCTCACCAAGTGAACCAGGCTCCTTAGTTCTGTCAAGAACGCTGATCTTCTTACATGTATCAGGAATTGCATCAACAAGCTTATCAGCAGCAAATGGTCTATAAAGACGAACCTTTACAAGTCCAACCTTCTCTCCCTTAGATGCTAAGTAATCAATAGTCTCTTCTATGGTCTCACAAACAGAGCCCATAGCAACGATTACATGTTCAGCATCCGGTGCACCATAATAGTTAAAGAGCTTATAATCAGTACCAATCTTAGCATTTACCTTATTCATGTAGTCTTCTACGATACCAGGAACAGCATCATAATATGAGTTACAAGCTTCTCTTGCCTGGAAGAAGATATCAGGGTTCTGAGCTGTACCTCTCTGTACAGGATGATTAGGATTAAGTGCTCTTTCTCTAAATGCCTTAACAGCATCCATATTGCACATATCCTTAAGATCCTCATAATCCCAAGTTTCAATCTTCTGAATCTCATGAGATGTTCTGAATCCATCGAAGAAATGTAAGAATGGAACTCTTCCCTCGATTGCTGCGAGGTGAGCAACAGCTCCTAAATCCATAACTTCCTGAACACTACTTGAGCAAAGCATAGCAAAACCTGTCTGACGACAAGCGTAAATATCGGAGTGATCACCGAAAATTGAAAGTGCGTGACTTGCTAAAGCTCTTGCAGTAACATGAATTACTCCCGGAAGAAGCTCACCTGCAATCTTATACATGTTAGGAATCATGAGAAGTAATCCCTGTGAAGCAGTATAAGTTGTTGTAAGCGCACCCGCCTGAAGTGATCCGTGAACAGCACCTGAAGCACCACCTTCAGATTCCATCTCTGATAACTGTACGGTATGTCCGAAAATGTTCTTTCTTCCCTCTGTAGACCACTGGTCAGTATAATCTGCCATTGGTGAAGAAGGTGTGATTGGGTAAATAGCTGCAACATCAGTAAATGCGTAAGACACATGAGCTGCGGCCTGATTACCATCCATAGTACCCATCTTTCTAGCCATAGTTAAATAAGCCCTCCTTAAAAAATTTTGTATTATGAAATTATCATAAAGGGCATGTTAATTACAGCCCTTTCGCTCTCTATCATAGTATTTTAACACTTTGTAACAATAAAGTAAAGAAAAAGTAATAATTATATCTGTTTAATTATTATCTTTATTTTGATAATGTAAATCCTTTCTGTTATCAACATCGAAGAGATAATTATATGTTATTCGTCCGTATTCATCTAGTTTTTCCTTATACTTTTCAGTATCGGCCGTGTAAGCATTCCATGAATAAAGCCTTCTCTTGCTATCCATATATCCGTTTGCAGTTATAACAGGAAACTCCTTATAAAGCTCCTTTAAATATCTGTCAAAGTCTGATAGTGGCACATCCACAGCTTCTTTAAAAAGCAGTGATAAGTAATTAACCGAAGTACACTCCACTTCCTTCTCTTCGATATCGTAGTTTGCCCATATCAAAAAAGGAACCTTATGAGTTGCAAATGTATCATCTATGGAAAACTCCGAGGGATTCTTTCCCATAACCTTTTCGTAAAAACTATCCGGAAGATGTGGCTGATGATCTCCAAACATAAGAATTACTGTTGGTTCATCCTGTTTTTCAAAATACTTAACCATATTCTCAAGTGCTTTATCACTGGCACGTATACAGGTAAGATATTCTTCTGCCTGTGTCTCATTTTGAAGACTGGTTATACGAATCTTCTCGTTAACATCAAAATCATTGTTTAATGTATATGGATTATGATTCTGCATAGTAACATTGAAAACCAGTAAGCTCTCTCCCTCTTCCTTTTCTTCGTAAAGCTTTCTTACATAGCTAAAGTCATCCTCATCCGAAACATACTTTCCTCTTGTTTTCTTGCAATCTCTAAACTCCTCTACATCAAAAAACTCATTAAATCCAAGAAGAGGATAGACGCGATTTCTGTTATATCCTGAAGCATTGTAAGGATGAACTGCATAAGCTTTTTCATAGCCACAAGCCTTTAAACAGGTTATAAGATTAGGAAAATCATCTTTTATATATTGTAAATAAGGATTACCCGGAATTTTTGATTTCGAAAGACCGCTTAAAAACTCAAATTCCGATATGGATGTATATCCTCCGTATACAGATGTCTCAAGATAACCTTTTACCGTATTCTTTTTAAGGGAAGTGTAAAATGAGTTATAGGACTTGTTTGTTGATATATTTCCCAAAACACTTAAGTCTGAGTAAGCCTCGTTCATAATAAGAATTATATTAGGCTTTTTTCCGGAAGAAGGCTCAAAATACTCTTCATCAGACCCGGCGTGCTCTCCAAGAACTCTGTCAGCCTCCGCTTGAGAGTATCCCTTAGGCTCTTCTACACTGTACCTGGTTGCATTGGAAACAGCGTAAAGTAAATAACCACAGGTATTCATACCGACTCTGTGATCCCATGAAAGAGATGTAACATCTTTAAAGAAATAATCACTTACATTGATGGAAACAATAAATCCAACTGCTATAATTATGCCACCAAAAGCAGGCAAAAGACCTTGAAGGCTGAAATACTTATGTTTGCTTTTCCTAAGCAAAAGGGTAATAACAAAAAGAAACACAAAAACAGCCGTTCCAATAAAGAAGGGCTTTTCAAGTTTATAAGAATAGTTATCAGCTACATTTCCGGCAGTTTGTATGGAATAAAAATCCATCATAACCACTCCGTAGCCTCTGAATTGCAACACAAAATAATTGGCCAGACCTACAACCAAAAATAAAACTTCGGATATAAGCAAGCCAATTTTTATTCTTTGAAACAGTGATACTATAATAATATTAAATATTGCGATAAAAGCGATATTTTTAAGAGCAAACTCCAGACCTATCTCTTTAATGTCTGAATCTAAGAAAATCTCTATTGCAACATATTCTATACAGGTTACTATGATAAACCATAAGAATGATATTATCACGTAACCTGCTTTTTTTATTATTTTTTTAGAAGATTTAATGCTACTGTTATCTATCTGTGTATTTTCATTTTCAATGTTTTCTTTTTCATTATTCATGT
The DNA here is from genome assembly GCA_016281605.1 of Lachnospiraceae bacterium. Taxonomy (GTDB): domain Bacteria; phylum Bacillota; class Clostridia; order Lachnospirales; family Lachnospiraceae; genus JAEEJA01. Next base: position 34,267 of record JAEEJA010000005.1, on the reverse strand, counting down.
CTTTACACCTAGTATCTTACCAGATACCTCCACCGAAGAAATCATTTCCGGAAGCAGGAGTAGGTGAAGGAGATGGTGAATCATTTAATTTGTCGAGTGTTGATACACCTTTAAGCTTAACATCAACAGTGTGCTCCTTATACTCTCCGTCCTCCAGTCTTAGATAAGTAACCTTTATCACTTCTCCTATAGCATGTCTGGTTACTTCTTCCTGAACCTTTTCAATCGTTGTTACTGTTTCTTTATCTATCTTTGTAATGATATCTCCCACCTGCAGCTTAGCATCATAAGCCGCTCCATCCTCGGATATTTCCTGTATATACACACCATCCGGAAGGTCAATATTGGTATTTGCATTGCTTACGCTGATTCCTATTATCCCAAGATATCCCTTTTCATCTTCATTTAAAACCTTGTTGTTAAGAAGATCATTGATGATATCGATTACATCGGATATAGGAATCGCATAACAAACACCTTCGATTTTAGTATCAAGAGCCTTTGCTGAATTGATACCTATAACCTCCCCTCTGGTATTAAGAAGCGGACCTCCGCTGTTACCCGGATTAATAGCCGCATCAGTCTGTAGTACAGGCTCATTATCAGTCTTTTTATTTCCCTCTTCATCCACAGAGGCTATAACTCTGTCCTTTGCACTTAAGTAACCTACTGTTACCGACTGACCATAACCTAAAGAATTACCGATTGCTACAACCTTTTCTCCAACCTTCATATTGTCGGAATCACCTAAGGTACATACTCTAATCTTGTCAAGAGTCGAATCCTTAAGATCTTTAAGCTTTATGGCAATCACTCCTATGTCATGACTCGGATTAGTTCCCTTTACATAAGCTTCATAAACCTCATCATCTATAAACTGACAGGAAATCTTTTTAGCATTCTCAACAACGTGGTTATTTGTAGCGATAAGAATCTCTTCAGAGCTCTTTGAAATTATAAATCCGGAACCTGCGTAGCGAGCTTCCCTTGTTCCGTAATTATTGCCAAATATGTCATAATAACTTTTTCCCTCTTCAGTACTGACAATCTTTGTCATGGCAGGCATGGTTTCGTCAACTATCTCTGTAACTGACTTTTCCACTCCTGAGTTTGTAGTAACAACAGCAATGTCACCTGAGTTATTATTGTATATTTCATCTCCATTAGTATTTTGAATTGTTCGATTCGAAGTTTTATTGGTCTTTAATGTAATACCTCCAATAAAACAAACCAACAAAAAGACTCCGCCTGCAACAAGTCCGAAGATAATCGCTGATATAAAAACATTGGTAAGTCCCTTTGACTCTTTAGTGCTTTCATTTTTATTATCATTATTCCTATAATCATATGGATTATATTGCTCAAACTCATTGTGTGTTTCGTAGAAACTGTTAGGATTATTAGGAGTTTCGTAATTATTAGGGTTATTAGTGTTATTAAGGTTATTAGGGTTATGGGAATTGTAAGGATTACTTGTATTGCCATCCCCGTTATAATTATAATAAGACGACTCATTCATCTGATTAGTATTATACGATTCATCCTCTAAACTCATCTGATTCGCACCTTGATTATCCTGTGGATTGGTACTTTGAGTAGGCTGATAACGCTCTCCCATTACGACATTTCCATATTCTCCCGTATAGGAAGGTCTGTTATCAGTTGTATTCTCATCTGTTTTATTTTCATCATTAATTTCGAAATACGTTTCTTCATTTATTTCTTCATTAATTTTGCCATTCATTTCTTCATTTATATCGTCGTTCATTTCGTCATTCATAATAATTTCTCCATTCCGGGAACGCTTATATTTCCTAAATACATTTATTTGATAATAAGGGGTTGTCTGATTCGCTCCCAATTATAAGCACCCTTATTGTTAATCATTTGCTCATATTTTTAATGAGCTTTAGATTGTTAAGGTAATCATCAGCTTTGAAATACTAACATAGTTTTGTGTTTTAATTGTGAAGAAGTTTTATCTGTAGCTTCCGTACTTCTTTTTAAATTCTGTCTTCTTCTTATACATATCCTTGTCAGCACGCTTTAACACCTGCTTAAAAGACTTGTCATCCTCTACATACTCTGCAAATCCCAGAGATGCGCTGTACCTTTCCCATTCTTCTATACCATCAGTATTGTAGGCTGTATTAAAGCGATCCTTCAAAGCACGCAGCTTTTCATCCCTTTCTTCATAGTCCTTTCCCATTAGTACAGTAACAAACTCATCTCCACCTGTTCTGAAAATATTCTCATTTTTAAAAATTCCCTTCATCAATGAGCAACAGCCGATTATATATTCATCACCCTTATCATGACCATATGTATCATTTACGAATTTGAGATTGTTAATATCTGCCATAATTATCGCAAAGCGCGCATTTTGGTTTTTTATCTCTTTTTCAATCTCTTCCTTCAACTTCTTTAAAGAAACCTTATTTCCCACACCTGTCATAGAATCATGATAAGCCTCAGTAGTTATATTATCAATTTCTTCATCTTTGTCAATTATATCTTTCTTTGCTATATTTAAGTGAGTAAGATAATAAAAGCTCTTTTTAAGTATAGCTATTATTGTATTATTAAGCTTTTCAATCTCATCGTCTGACTTAATCTCGAGTTCTTCCATGGTTCTTATGTTTTTAAAGTGATTTTCTTCAGAATCAAAAGAAAATGAGTCGATTCCCTTAGATATCCTTTCAAGAGGACCTGTAACCATCTTATGAACAACCAAACCATCAATTACAAGTATCGCAAACATAAGTAATATCATTATAATAGCAACATCAATCACAAATCTATTTACTCTCTTATTTAGTCCATCCAAAGAAAAATCCACACCCAAATAACCGGTACATTTACCATCATCTCCATAAACCGGTTTAAGATAAGTCAAAAGTTTTCCGTCTCTCATTTCTCCATAAACTATAGGTATTTCTTCTCCTGCTATGAGTTTTTTTTCATATTTTTTTAATGGTTTATCCAATTTATGCACAGAACCCGGCTCATAAGTAATCTCACCTTCGGTTTCAAGATCTATAATACAACTTACTCCCTTTGAATCAAACTGAAATATGTATAAAAACTTAACACCTGGATGATTGTTTTTTATACTCTCAAACTTTTCTTTTATATCCTTGTACTCCTGCAATTCATAATTCTTTTCTTTATACTCGTCTAGCATATCAGGATCGATATAACCCTTCATCATATTGGTTATACCTTCGGCAAATCGAGCATATTCATCCAAAGTCTGTTTTTTAACCCTAAAGATTATTATTATGCTAATTGCAGTATAAATGATTATAAAACTGATAATAAAAATCATAGGAACTTTAAATGAAAGTGATTTAAAAATTCTTTTTATGCTATTATTATTTTCCATAATCATATCACCCCATCTTTTTATTGTTTCTTTTCTCCTTAATCTTTCCCGGAAGAGTCAGCTTAAACAGTCTCATATCAGCAAATATGTCTCTGCACAAATAATTAAGCTGAACTCCAAAAAGTAAAAGATACATGGAGAAGTACACCCACATAACCCAAATCATAACTGCTCCCAAGCTACCATATACAGATGTAGTAGCAAATTCGCTGTTATATATTTCAACCCCCTTGGTAATGACCATCCAACATAGGATATCCACAGCAACGCCGGGGTATATCGCTCTTATTCTGGAATATCTCTTATCAGAAACTCTTCTTCTCAAGTACAGCTTTATGTATAAAGTCAACAAAAAAGACATAGCCAAAAAGACTATAATATAGCGAAAAAAATAAACAGTAGCAAATCCGGGAGAATGATTGAAAAGATTCCTTTCCAGATTCATTCCGATATATGATGAAAAAATCATAAGCAAAAATCCAAGTACAAATATTAAAAGCATAACAATAATATAACCCATGGATATAATCCTTCTCATAAGCCAATTGCGTTTTTCCGGAATTTTATATATTCTCCTTATACCGTCAGTTACGGTAAATATCCCCTTTCCTGCTGACCATAGTGCCATAATCGCTGTATAAATAGCAGCTCCCGATGCATTTTTCCCGGCTTTTATTATTTCACCAATAAAGTACGCTATCAACTCACTTGAGGATTGTATCTGAGTTGGAGTAGTCATGTTGAATTTACTTCCTGCTACAATGTATGCGATAGAAATAATAAACATAATTAAAGGTACTATGGATAATATTAAAAATAAAGCAGATAAGCCTGATAATGCAGCAATATTATCTTCGTTATTCTTTTTAAGGACTATCTTAACCCTGGATACGATTAATAAAATAATACTTATCAACTTAGTCATACCATAAATCCTCTAATACCCTTTCTAAATAACATACTTGTCAAGACTCGCTTGCGAGTCTTTTCGCGCCGTGATTCAAAGAGATGTTTTACATCTCTTGTTAACCTCTTTCAATAATCTTATTAGATAGTAACAGATTTGTACCATTTTTGTCCATATCTTGACAAAAAAATGTAAAAATTTCTATGTATATTTTTATTATCAAAACTATATAATAAATATAGTTTATTATATATATAAAATTGAAATAAAACAACGAAAGCGAGGTTTATTATGATTAAATCATTTTTAAAAAAGGCAACAACCTGTATATCTGCTTTAAGTCTGATAATATCCGGAGCATTTATTAATCCTGCATTTTCAAAGGCTGCTTCCACCATAGCTTCACTTGATTATACCTATTCCGGTACTTCCGACGTAGAGTCAGATCCAACTGACCCGGAAAGCCTGGAATTAAATAATACAAAGTACGGTTCTAAAAAGACCGGTTATTCTTTTACTTCAGGAAGTGCAAAGATTTACGCATCTCTTGACGGTTCTACTCTCAGAAAACTAGAGTGGACAAGTGAAGATTATTACTGTTCAGTTGACTCAAAGGAATTAAAAGAACCTGCAATGACTGCCGGAAAGAAAAATCTCTGGGCTAAGGATACCACTCCTTATTTTGAAATTGTTCTTTCCACTAAGGGCTACGAGAGTGTTACATTTTCTGCTTACATAGGAGCAACAAAGAAAGGCCTTAAAAACTTCTGTGTATCCTATGCAACCGGTTCATCAACTTCATTTTCTAAGATTTCAGGTTCAGATGTATCAATTTCAAAAAATAAAACCATGCAAAAGATTTCTGCTACTCTTCCGGACGCTGCATCAAACCAGGATACTGTAAAGATAAGAGTCCAGGCAAAGGACTTAGCAGCTGTAGAAACAGGATATGTATATGATAATCCTGACGGCGGTGAGGTTGCTATAAATCATATAAACATTTCCGGAAACTCAAAAAGCTCCTCTTCATCCTCAAGTTCCTCATCTTCTTCCGATAATTCAAACTCATCAAAGAGCTCAGGAGATTCCTCTTCTGACTCAGGAAGTCAATCAAACATTAAAGTAAACTCAATATCAGCTAAGAAGCAAATAATTAAATTAAAAAAAGGTAAAAAGAAAAAAATCAAGTTAAACATAAGTACCACACCTACTTCTGCTCTAAACAGCGTAAAATCCGATATTAAGTACTCTGTTTCCAACAAAGCCGTAGCTTCCGTAAGCAAAAAAGGTGTTATAAAGGGTCTTAAAAAAGGTAAAACCCAGGTAAGTGTCAGTTATAACTCTTCAATCTATACTAAGATTAAGGTGGTTGTTAAGTGATTTATAAATTATTACAATTATATTAAAGACTGTATTGATTTTAAGATATTAATGTATTATAATCTTTAGTATAAGTGTGTACGTGAATATAGTGCTATAAAGCCGTTTGTTATGTATCTTACACACAAACGGCTTTTTGCTGTATATTTTGCGTCAATATTACTACGCCTAAAGGGCAGAACGGAGGATACAATGAAATTTGGTTACTTTGATGATCCAAATAAGGAATATGTCATTACTACACCAAAAACACCACTTCCATGGATCAACTACTTAGGAAGCAACAGCTTCTTTTCACTAATTTCAAACACTTGCGGAGGGTATAGTTTTTATAAGGACGCTAAGCTACTTCGTCTTACCAGATACCGCTACAACAACATCCCAAATGATGAGGGTGGTCGTTACTTCTATATAAAGGATGGGGATACAGTATGGAATCCTGCTTGGCAGCCTGTTCGTACAGAGCTTGATACTTATGAGTGTCGTCATGGTATGGGATACTCAAAGTTTTCATCTTCTAAGAATGGATTAAAGGCTGATTTACTTGCTTTTGTACCTGTTAATGATACATGTGAAGTTAACCGTCTTAAGTTCACTAACGATTCTGATGCAGATAAGACATTTTCAGTATTCTCTTATGTAGAATTCTGTCTTTGGAATGCATTGGATGATATGCAGAACTTCCAGCGTAACTTAAATACAGGTGAAGTTGAAATAGAAAATGATGGTGCTGTAATTTACCATAAGACAGAGTATCGTGAACGTCGTAATCATTATGCTGTTTATGCTGTTAACGTTCCTGTAGATGGTTTTGATACAAGTCGCGATGAGTTCTTAGGTGCATATCGTCCTACTTCAGACCCACAGGTTCTTGAGGAAGGTGCATCACATAATTCAGTTGCAAGTGGATGGTATCCTATCGCTTCACAGCAGATTAATATAACACTTAAGCCGGGTGAGTCAAAGAGTCTTATCTTTGTTCTCGGATATTGTGAAAATCCTGTAGATCAGAAGTTTAGTGCTCCTAACGTTATCAATAAAGCACCTGCTACTGCTCTTCTTGATAAGTTTAAGACTGATGAGCAGGTTGACAAAGCATTTGCAGAGTTAAATGCTAACTGGGAAAATCTTCTTTCTAAGTTTACAGTTAAGTCAAAAGAAGAAAAGCTTGATCGTATGGTTAATATCTGGAATCAGTATCAGTGTATGGTTACATTTAACATGTCACGTTCTGCTTCCTACTACGAATCTGGTATCGGTCGTGGCATGGGCTTCAGAGATTCCTGTCAGGATCTTCTCGGTTTCGTTCATCTCATACCTGAGCGTGCAAGAGAAAGAATCATTGATATAGCTTCAACTCAGTTTGAAGACGGAAGTGCTTATCATCAGTATCAGCCACTTACAAAGAAGGGAAATGCTGATATCGGTTCAGGTTTCAACGACGATCCACTTTGGCTTATCGCAGGAACTTCTGCTTACGTAAGAGAAACTGGCGATACTTCTATCTTAGATGAGATGGTACCATTCGATAATGATGTTTCAAAAGCAGTTCCTCTCATGGGACACTTAAAGCGTTCATTTGATTATATAGTAAATCATAAAGGTCCTAATAAGCTTCCTCTTATCGGACGTGCTGATTGGAACGACTGCCTTAACCTTAACTGCTTCTCAGAGCAGCCGGGTGAATCATTCCAGACCTTTGGTCCTAGCGAAGGCCCTGTTGCAGAATCAGTATTTATCGGTGGTATGTTTGTTAAATACGGTAATGAATACGCAGATCTTTGTGAATTTACAGGTGATGATGCTGAAGCTCAAAGAGCTCGCAAGGAAGTAGCAGACATGACTGATGCTCTCTTAGATGCAGGCTGGGACGGCGATTGGTTCGTACGTGCATACGACGCTTACGGTAAGAAGATAGGATCTAAGGAGTGCGAAGAAGGTCAGATCTTTATTGAACCACAGGGATTCTGTGTACTTGCAGGCGTTGGTGTTGAGTCAGGCGAAGCTCAGAGAGCTCTTGATTCTGTTAAAGAGAAGCTCGATACAAAGTATGGTATTGTTCTTCTTCAGCCACCTTATACTAAGTATCATCTTGAACTTGGTGAGATTTCTTCTTATCCACCGGGATACAAAGAGAATGCAGGTATTTTCTGTCATAACAATCCTTGGATTTCATGTGCTGAAACAGTTATCGGACGTGGTAACAGAGCATTTGAAATATATAAGAAAACCTGTCCTGCTTACATCGAGGATATAAGCGAGATTCACTGCACAGAGCCTTATGTTTACTCACAGATGATTGCAGGTAAGGACGCTCACTTCTTCGGTCAGGCTAAGAACTCATGGCTTACAGGTACTGCTGCCTGGACATTCGTAAATGTCAGCCAGTACATCCTTGGTGTATATCCTACACTTAAAGGTCTTTCTATAGATCCATGTATTCCATCTGAGATGGGTGACGGATTTACCATGTCTCGTAAGTATCGCGAAGGAATCTACAATATCAAGGTAGAGAATCCAAACGGTGTTGAAAAGGGTGTTAAGAAGCTTATCGTAAACGGTAAAGAGTATGAAAACACTACTGTAATTCCTTATGAGAAGGGTGTTGAAAACTATGATGTAACCGTTGTTATGGGTTAATAATTTACCACTTGAATTCTAATATAAATAAACGAGTAGGGAAGATAAAATCTTCCCTACTCGATTTTTTATACTAATGTATAAGTAGTACCTTCTCTGGTATCCTTAAGTTCTATACCTTTTTCCTTTAGCTCATCCCTGATTGCATCGGCTTTCGCAAAATCCTTTGCCTTTTTAGCCTGCTTCCTCTCTTCTATCTTAGATAGTATATAGCCTTCAAGGTCCGCATCAATTGTAACTGTGCTATCATCTCCGATTTTCATAGCTTCATCTATCAGATTAAGAGAAAATACCTTATCAAAATCATTAACTATTATAAGCTTTGCATTGCTACAGATATCAGCTTTTAATACATCATAAAGTACTGTAAATGCGGCTGCGGTATTGAGATCGTTACCAAGTGCATCATTAAACTTTTCTCTGAATTCTTTATAAACTTCATCGAATTTACATGTAGCACTTTTTTCAGGCTCTTCTATTTCCTTTACCTTATAAGGCTCTCCTGTTTTAGCTTCAACATCCTTTATAAGGACAGAAAGTCTCTTTAATAGCTTTTCATAGCTTCTGGCTGCATTGTCCAAGTTTTCAAAAGAAAACACAAGCGGCTTTCTGTAATGAGATTGTAAACAGAAATACCTGTATGCAAGTGGATTATAACCTTTTTCTTCAAGAAGCGATACTGTAAGGAAATTATCTGCAGATTTACTCATTTTTCCGCTGTCAACATTTAGGTGTGCAACATGAAACCAATGATTACACCACTTATGACCCACATATGCTTCACTCTGTGCTATTTCATTGGTATGATGAGGAAATATATTATCAACTCCACCACAGTGTATATCTAAGGTTTCTCCTAAGTGCTTCATGCCGATACAAGAGCACTCTATATGCCATCCGGGATACCCTGTGCCCCATGGACTATCCCACTTTAATTCCTGATTATCAAACTTGGACTTAGTAAACCAGAGAACGAAGTCCGTTTTATTTTTCTTATTGGAATCAACCGTAACATCCTCTCGAACTGCATCTTTAAGTTCTTCCTCATCCTGATTTGAAAGCTGATAGTAAGTTTTTAATTTAGAAGTATCAAAGTAAACATTACCTCCTGCTCTGTAAGCATAGTGCTTTTTCTCGAGAGCATCTATAACATTTATAAAATCCGGTATACAATCTGTAGCAGGCTCAACAGTATCAGGCTTTTTTATATTTAACTTAGAGCAATCATCAAAAAATGCGTCTTCGTAATATTTTGCAATTTCCATAACGCTTTTCTTTTCTCTTTTTGCTCCCTTAAGCATCTTATCTTCGCCTGTATCTGCATCTGATGTAAGGTGTCCCACATCTGTAATATTCATAACACGGTTTACTCTGTACCCTGCATAATTTAAGAATTTCTCAAGGATGTCCTCCATTATATAGCTTCTTAAATTACCTATGTGAGCATAATGATATACTGTCGGTCCACAGGTATACATCTTTACTTCAGGTGGATTAATTGGTTTTAATTCGTCGTTTTTATTGGTAAGTGTATTATATAATCTTATTGAACTCACTTGTTTCTCCTTATTATTGTTGTATTAAACTTTAGCCATGCTCTTATAGTAATAATTCACCTCTGATATATCCACCAGAAGCCCGGTCATCTTGCCGTTTACAGCAATTCGATAGAAATTATCTCCATCATAATTGTAAAACTCAAGCTTTATCTCTTCATCACCATAATTAAACACTGCTGACTTTTCTATTTTATCTTCACCCTTAATATCAGATTTCTTTACCAGTCCAACCGGTGAAAGACTAAGGAAGAGCTCATATGCCTTTGAGAATTCATCGCTGTCAGCTTCTTTTGAGTCACCCTTACTTACTTTAATCTTATCATTGGAGGCCTTTACTTCAAATTCCATATCCTTATCGCCCTTAAGCTCTAAGTGAGTAAGCTCATCAACAGGCTTTATTATAAAGTAATCAGCAACGTACGTAAGTATATCAGGATTACCCAAAGATTCAATCTTAATAGCATCTATAGTAAAAATAGAATCTGATAAGTCTGTCATGGCATAGATATATTGATCATCTGTTTTACTTCCAAGCTTTATCTTGAGTGTTGTATTTTTTTCGGTTTCAGCATCTACATACTTAACGGTAATCTTTGAGTTTGGCTTATCAAGTCCGTACTTTTTCAGGTCCTTTTCGTCTGGATCGTAGACAACACACTCTGATAAAACTACACTTTCAAACATATTCATAAGATTACCTAAGTAATGATCATCTCCCGGAAGAGGATTTTCAAAAGGCTCTGTCACCTTCCACTTAGAGTAATCCGCGAATTCTTTTATATCATTGGCGGAAACCTCAAAATCATCTCCACCATCCGGCTCTGACTTAAAGTATGTGATACTATTAGCTGTAATTGAAGGAAACTTCATAACTTTGATAAGCTGATTTGCTTTATAATCAAAATCCTTATATATTCCGGTTCCTATGATATAGAGCTTACTCTTATCCTTAGATGTATAAGCATATCTTCCACCGGCTGATATGGATTCATCACCTACGTAAAATGTAAACTTGTCATCTGATGTTTCAACATCAACTTCAAGTGCAGGCTTCTTAAGTCCGTAAGGCTTAAGACTTGCACCCTTCTCAAGCTTTATTTCATCGGTTCCAATCATCTTAGAAGCATCAGAAGACATCTGTGAGGTGTATAAAGAGTTTAATTCAATATCCTTTGAAGCTTCATTTCTCCACTCACCATCATCATTCTTTATCAGAGTTACTTCTCCGTTTTTATTCTTATAAGTGATTTTCTTTAAATCATCTTCATTTACTTTAAATACAGTTATCTCCTTTTGCTTAGTCTCCTCTTTTTCTGACTCCTTCTTTTTAACAGAAAACATATAAAGAGCAACTATGGCACCAAGTATAACTAAAAGTCCCACTATAGTAAGCAAATTTTTTGTTTTGTTATTCATTTCACATTTCCTTTTTAAGCATAGATACTATGAATTAATAATTATTTCTTTCTTCTGTAAAGCCAGATAACGAAGCCTGACATGAGCAGTATACCTGGTAAAGCTATAATAAGAATAACCGCAAATACGATACTATCTCTTACAGGAATGGTTACCGTTACATTTTCCAAGCTCTTAGGAGGAAGTGATACAGCATTTACCTCAGAGCTAATCATGTTACTTACAGCATTGCTTATAAGCTTTACATTATCTACTGACGGATTATATACAGTACCGTTTCCGTTATCCATAATGAAGTAATATGATGAATATACTACTACATTGGACTCATCATCACCTGTCTTATCATTTAAGAGAATTCCGATGTTTATAGGACCGTCTATATCCTCATCTTCCTTTTCGGTCTCTCCTGACTCTACATCCTTCTTAAGATAGGATTCATCGGATGTAGACAGAAGAACTGTTCTTGTAAGAGAGTTTCTAAGAGCCTTATCCTGAAGCTTTAAGCCTTCAGCAGCAGCTATTATAACGCTATCCTTACCTAAGTCCTTCATATATTCAGAATCGGTATTGATAGTCGGAACTACATAATTCTGTGTCTGATAATAGTGTCCCGCTCCTTCATACACATAACCACGCATAACTTCAACGCCGTAGTAATCAAGGATTCTGTCAAAATTCTTCATCTTGTTATCTGAGTACTTTGCATAGGTATCTGCTGTAAGTATGATAGCATCTCCACCATCTTTGAGATACTCTAACACAAGTTCGGTTTCTGAATCCTTAAAGTCCTTCTGAGGCCCTCCTATAAAGAGAACATCGCAATCCTCAGGGATCTCTCCCTTAGTGGTAAGATTGAGAGAATATGCATCAGTATTAAGTTTCTCAAGGGCATCCATATAATCATCACCAAATACGGTTTCTCCATGACCCTGAGTACAGTAAACCTTATTTTTCTTACCACTCATGACGTACTGTATAGCTGATACTATACGTCCTTCGGTATCAAGAGTCTCACCATTCATGGATTCATCCGATGCGTAAGCCATAAAGTAAAGCTTGTCGTTAGATATATACTGAGCAATATTAGTCTCATCATTAACAACAATAACATCATTACTTGCAAGCTTATCTTCTATTCCATACTTCTCACCGAAAGCAGGATAAAGCACCGGATCCTGCTCTACTATCTTTACATTCTTGTTGATATCTTCAAAACCATATATGGAATTCTTGATTCTCTCATCAACACCTGTTTCTGTTACCAGATAGTATATAGTAATAGGTGTATCTATCTCCTTAACTATCTTAACAGCTTCGTCCGAGAGTGAGTAAAGACCACCTGCAGTAAGGTCGTATGAAAGTTTTAGATTGTTCATGGCAAGGTTTAATACTACTACAACTGCTACCAGAATAACTGATATGATGGTAGAGTAAACACCGGCCGTAAATCTACGGTTTGTAAAGGATTTTACGAATTTAGACTGTGTCTTTTTCTCACTATCTTCCTCATCTACCTTCTTTTGAACAGGCTCTTCTTTCACATTTTCTTCTAGTATTTCTTCTTGTACAGTTTCTTTTTTTACTGCTTCTTCTTTTAATACTTCTTCATTTATATTTTCTTGATTATTACTTATATTTTTGTTTTTATTTTTCTTGCTCAAAGCTAAATGCACCTCCTTAATCTGGTATTATAGAAGATTTAATTAAATCTTTTACGATTGATCATCTGTATGGTCAGATATACAAAGATAAGTATTATACTCAGATAATAAACTATAGAGTTTACTTCAAGTATTCCAAGAGTAAAATCGTCATATCTGGCCGCTACCGAAAATGCATTCAATATCTTAACTATAAGACTGTCATAAAGCTTTGGATTCATACCATATATGATAAATACAGCGCCTTCACCGAATATAGCAAGAAGAACAGAAACAAATACATTTTTCATAGCTGAGTAAGAAGCCACGCAAACCAATATCCATACAACAGCTACTATGATAACCTGACTCTTACCGTCCGATGGAAGCATACCTGTAAGTGTCGGCATAATATATGTTATTATCATAACGATGAAGGAAAGAACAGCTGCTATAAGCTGACTTTCTGTAAGTGATGATAAAAACATACCAATAGCTATATAAGCACATCCTAAAAGGAAAAATCCGATAATTCCACTATAAGCACTGGATAAAAATATCTCGTTATTGTAATGCTTTAAAAACAGTGGATATGTAGATATAACCAGAACTATTGCTGCATAAAGGGAAACTATAGCTAAAAACTTACCCCATACAACCTTTGTTACCGAAACAGGAGAAGTCAAAAGAAGCTGATCGGTCTTCTGTCTGTTTTCTTCTGCGATAACTCTCATGGTTATTATCGGCATTAATATTATAAAGAGAAATGTAACGTTACCAAGGGTTTGTTCGAAGTTTCCGCTGGCTCCCGCAATATTGGAAAACCAGAAATATATACCAAGGATAACCAGGAAAAACGAAAGAAATACAAAGCCAATCATGGATGTAAAGTATTGTAATAATTCTTTTTTATAAATAGCAAACATTACTTCTTTTCTCCTTTCTTTGTTTTCCTTCCACCAAACTGTCTGGAGCCCTCTCCTGTAAGTCTGATAAACGCCTGTTCCAAAGTAAGCTCTTCCTTACCCATGGAAAGTAAAGGAAGCTTTGCTTCAGCAAGCATATAAAAAACTCTTTCTCTGATATCTATACCGTCTCTGGTATAAAGCATCATACCTATACAGCCATCTTCGCAGATTTCATCATACTTAACATCTACAATCTCAGTAATATTTCTGAGCACACTCTTAGCCTCTTCTTTTGTGGCTTTGATAACGAGATGAAGTCCACTGTTTGTATTCATGCGATCTACTATATTCTGAGGAGTATCAATAGTAATAATCTTACCTTCATTGATGATTATAACCTCATTGCAAACTGCACTTATTTCCTGCATAATATGCGAGCTTAAAAGAACAGTATGCTCCTTAGCAAGATCCTTTATAATCTCACGCATTTCTATAGTCTGTCCAGGGTCAAGACCTACAGATGGCTCGTCTAAGATTATCATACTAGGATAATTCATCATAGCCTCAGCAAGGCCCACTCTCTGCTTATATCCCTTTGAAAGATGTCTTATAAGACGTTCACTTACGTCTACTATCTTTACCCTGCTCATAATCTCGTTAACCATCTTAGAACGATCTTTTCTCTTAACGCCCTTAATTTCAGCTACGAAATTTAAGTATTCTCTTACACGAAGATCCGGATACAAGGGAGGAATCTCAGGAAGATAGCCAATATTCTTTTTGGCAACAGACGGATTATCTGCTATATCCACTCCATCCACCAGTATATGACCCTCTGTAGGAGCTGTATAACCTGTAATCATATTCATGGTTGTTGATTTTCCTGCACCATTCGGTCCTAAAAATCCTACAACCTTCCCATTTTCTACCGTAAATGATAAATCATTAACGGCAGCATGCTTACCGTATCGTTTGATAAGATGCTTAACCTCAATCACCTTACATTTACCTCTCTTTCTTTTATAATATAATGTATAATATTAATAACCAAAATCCTAATATAAAGATACATCTATACAAAATCAAATCAAAAACCTATAACAGCTTAAACATAAAAACGATTTTAATTTTAATATGTGTAAAAAATGTTAAATATATCAAAAAAGCTTGTTTTCTTCACCATGTATCAGTCTGACTATATTTTGTCTGTGTCTAAAGTAATCCAGGGCTGTTATTAAAAGACTTATTATAAGCATATATATAAAATACTTATCATGAAGATGATAAACACAAGTATTAAGAACCAATACCCATGGCACTATAACCAAAGATCCCACAGATACGTATCTGGTAAGAACTACAACCGTTACAAATGCTATAACACCGCATATTATGACCATAGGGTGTGAGGTTGCACAGATAAGTGCCGTTGTAACCGCAATTCCCTTACCACCTTTAAAACCATAGTACACCGGATAACAATGTCCGATAACAGCTGCAAGTCCGTAGCAAAGACTTAAAAGATACCAATCCTGGTCTGTTCCAAAGAAAATTCTTATTAACACTATTGGTACTATAACCTTTGCTAAATCTCCTACAAATGTAATGAGAGCCGCAAGCTTTCCCATAGTCCTTAAAACATTGGTTGTACCGGTTCCGCCGCTTCCCTGGCTTCTTAAGTCAACACCCTTTATCTTTGCCATCAAAAGACCGTTTGATATACTTCCAATCAGATATCCGGTCACAAGGCAAATAATATATTTTAATACTTCAGGCATAAAATCTTTCCATCCTCTCAATTAATCATCCTTACGTTCCCTAACTATGAACTTAAGGGGTGTTCCGCTAAAACCGAAGGCTTCTCTTATTTTATTCTCTAGATACCTGGTATAAGAGTAATGCATGATTTTCTTACTGTTTACAAATATAACAAAGGTAGGCGGCTTAACACTAACCTGTGTCATATAGTAAATCTTTAATCTTCTTCCCTTATCTGTAGGCGGCTGCTGAAGCGCTACTGCCTCAGTAAGTATATCATTGAGAACTCCTGTAGATACTCTTAGATTATGATTCTGAATGACAACTTCTATCAAGTCAAAAAGCTTATTTAATCTCTGTCCTGTAACAGCTGATACGAAAATAATCTCAGCATATGGCATAAAAGCAAGTATTTTTCGTATATTTTCAGTATACTTTTTAACAGAGTGATTATCCTTCTCTATTAAGTCCCATTTATTGACAACTATGATCATACCTCTTCCACGATCATGAGCTATACCGGCAATCTTTGCATCCTGCTCTGTAACACCTTCAGAAGCATCGATAACAAGGACTGCTACATCGGACCTTTCAACTGCTGACACAGTTCTTATGATAGAGTATCTCTCTATCTCATCCTTTACTTTTGCCTTTCTCCTAAGTCCGGCTGTATCTATAAATACATAGTCTTTACCGTTTCTTCTAACGACAGTGTCTATGGCATCTCGGGTTGTACCTGCAACATCGGACACTATCACTCTTTCTTCTCCAAGAAGCTTGTTAATTATAGAAGATTTACCAACATTTGGCTTTCCGATTATTGCAATTCTAGGTCTGTCATCCTCTTCTTCCTCTGCATTTTCATAAAAGTGCTTTACAAGCTCATCGAGCATATCCCCGATACCCAGCTTTGAAACAGCAGAAATAGGCATAGGTTCTCCTAAGCCCAAATTATAAAACTCGTAGACATCCGCCTCATACTTTTCAAAATTATCAACCTTATTGACTACAAGTACTATTTTCTTCTTTGCTTTTCTGAGCATCTGAGCGACTTTAATGTCTGCATCAACCATTCCCTCACGAACATCTGTAAGAAACAGTACTACATCCGCCAAATCTATAGCAATCTCTGCCTGTTCTCTCATGGATTTTAGAATCTTATCGTTTGAATCAGGCTCTATACCACCTGTATCTACTATAGTAAAATTATATTTAAGCCAACTTACATCGGCATAAATTCTATCTCTTGTAACACCCGGTGTATCCTTAACTATAGATATTCTTTCACCTGCCAGCATATTAAACAATGTGGATTTACCAACATTAGGCCTGCCGACTATGGCAACTATAGGTCTTGCCATTTTATTTTCCTCACTTACTATTCATTTAATTCACAGACTTTATTCAAAAAATCCATGCCGTTAGATTGTACAATATACACCTCTCTTTGTAAAGCTTTTGATATATCATTGACACTAAGATCATCTAAAAATATATCTTCATCAGCCTTTAACATAGAGGTAGGTATAAGTATCGCTTCTATTTCACTTATATCATGTATCGGTGCAGCCTCGTAGTCCTTTATTATTCTGTTGGATTCGTCAGGTCTTCTTACATTTTCAGGGACAATCCCGCCAAGCTGCTTTATAATATCTTGACCTGTTACAAGACCTGTTACAGTTATATCTCTCCCAAAAAAATCGTTTTGTATAACAAAAACTTCTACATCTATATCCATGTACTTTTTTATCTTAGAAGTACAATCTCCCATGTAACCTGCTGCCAAAACTCCGGATATAATAGCGCACTTTTTCTTATGGAGAGCTACAAAGTCGCTTTCTTTCAATTCTTCGAGTCTCTCGTTAAACTCATCTATAAAGGATCTTATTATACCGACTCCGTTTTCTATCTGACCATAACCCTCATAATAATCAGCTTCAGGAACACTTAAACCAGCCTTTATATACCACTCATCACTTGCATGTACAAATCTTGTGCCATATTTTTTAAGGAATTTTTCCTGCCATCCCTCTATCTGCTTAACAACTGATAGTGATTCTTCTCTTTCAAAAAGTTCCAGTTTTTTTAGATTTTTTCTAAAATCAGTAAGACCAATAGGAACAACCGATAAACTCTGCATAGCAGGATACATATTTCCTAAGTCTTCTATGGTTCTGTCAAGCTCTACTCCATCATTTATTCCTTTGCAAAGAACTATCTGACTGTTCATCTCTATTCCTGCTTCATACAGCTTATCAAGCTTTTTTAATGCCTCTCCTGCAAATCGGTTATGAAGCATCTCAACTCTTAATTCAGGATTTGTAGTATGAACCGATATGTTGATTGGCGCCAGATGAAAACGTATGATACGCTCTATGTCATCTTCGCTCATATTGGTAAGAGTTATGTAATTGCCCTGTAAAAAGGATAATCTTGCATCATCATCCTTAAAGTACAGGGTTTCTCTCATTCCTCTAGGCATCTGATCAATAAAACAAAAGATACACTTGTTTGAACAAGAGTGATAATTATCAAGAAGGGCATCTTCAAATATTATTCCAATGTCCTCATTATAATCTTTTTCTATACTTAACTCCCACACATCACCATCCGGCTTTTGTATAAGCAGATCAACCTCCTCATCATTTACCAGATAATGATAATCAAAAACATCTTTTAATTCCTGTCCATTAACTGATAAAAGGAGATCGCCTTCGGCAATCTCCAATTCATCAGCTATACTGTCAGGTAATACCCCGGTTATCTTATGTCCGGCCATATTAACCTCCTAAGCGGATTACTTTTCTTTAGCATTCTTTGCTACATAATCTTTAGCTGTATCAGTATATACATTTTCCATGACTATATCGGTTGCATAAGCACCATAAGTCTTCAAGAAGTACTTATCGAGAGTTTTAACATCCTTTATGGATTCATCAGCACTCTTGTAATTATCGATATAGTCGTCAATCTGCTTTTGATACTCCTTTTCATCGATTTCAAGACCTGCATCCTGAACGATAGCAATAGCTATTATAGACCTTCCTACATACTGCTTTGCAGTTTCTGTAATCTGCTTATTAAAATCCTTTTCGGACATATTCTGATCCTTAAGATAATCTTCTAAGCTTGCTCCCTGGCTTGAAAGATATGACTCTGATGTTTTCTTAAGCTGGTTTTCCATATTTTCAACCATTCCCTCAGGATATTCTGTAATCTCTGACTGATCGCAGACAGTATTCCATGCAAGAGCAGACTTAGCTTTATTACGAAGAGTTTCCTTCATATCATCCGCGTCCTTATAAGTATCTTTAAAGTTCTTCTTTACAAACTTATCAGTTACTTCAGGAACCACCTTATCGCCCCTCTTTGCAAGAAGTTCAACTGTAAACACAGCATCTTTTCCTGCTAACTCTGTATTTTGGTATTCATCAGGAAATGTAACGTCAATATCTACTGTATCTCCAATTTCTTCGCCTATAAGCTTATCTTCAAATCCCGGTATAAACTGACCTGAGCCAATGGTTAAAGGATATCCCTCTTCACCCATGCTCTTATCATAGGTACCGCCTTCAAAAGCCTCTCCGTCAACTTTTCCCTGATAATAAATATATACAGTATCACCGCTCTTTACTTTACCGTCTTTCTTTTTCTTATATGTGATAAAGCTCTGAAGCTCTGAATCAAGACTAGACTGATAATCCTCATCTACATCTTCCTTCTTGAGTTCAATACCATCATAATCAGCAAGCTTAACATACTTTGTATAATCAATATCAAAATCAGTATGTTCTCCTGTTACTTCCTTTGTTTCTGATTTTTTTGAGCTATCACCTGACTTACTCTTAAAAATCTTATCTCTGTAAACAAATACAACTCCACCTGCTACTACTAATAATGCAAGTACAATAAGTGCTACCTGCAAACCTTTACTGTTTTTCATAATAATACTTTCTTTCCCTTCATAAGATTAGGAGACTTTTTGCAAAGTCTCCCATTATTAATCAATTTCCATTGTCCAAATAATTATTTATCCAAATCAGATGTACAATGCGGACACTTAACTGCCTTTATACTGATTTCACTCTGGCAGAAAGGACACTTCTTTGTTGTAGGAGCTTCCTCTTCCTTTTTCTTTCCGATAGTCATAAGCTTATTGACAGCCTTAAGCATAGCAAAAAGTATAAGCGCTACAATCAGGAAGTTTACAACTGCTGAAAGAAAATCCCCCCATAATATAGCATTTCCTTCCGGACCAAACGGAAGCGGAATCTTTCCACCAAACTTTGCACCACCAATCATATTGAGTAAAGGCGTGATAAAATCCTCCGTAAATGCAGTAACAATAGCTGTAAATGCACCACCGATGATAACACCTATTGCCATGTCCATAACATTTCCTTTAAGAGCAAATTCCTTAAATTCATCTAAGAACTTTTTCATAAGTAAACCTCCTGTATTAATAAATATAGGTCTTTTAACACCTTCTGTATAGTATACGTTATAAAGTGTTGATTATGCAAGCTTTTTTTACATCAAACAATACTTGTATCATATAACCAGAATAGATCTTTAAATTCGTATCCGCCTTCTTCTCGCATTTTTTTCACTTCATCTTCAGTTTTATCTTTATCTCCCACAAGATAAAATGTAGTGTACTTTGTCCCGTCCGTATACTTATCCTTAACTTTCATTATCTTTTCATAGTTAGCTGCAAAAACCTGATCCTCTCCGGAGCTGAATCCGTCATACTCTGCAGCAAAGATTTTTCCTCCGATGCTTGAAACATAGATATAAAGCGGTTTATTTTCCTCTGAAAAAAGAACTAGCGTTACAGCATACTTTTCATCGGCTTTAGAGCTTTCAATCTTTTCCATAAAGTCACAAAGTTTGTCAAACTGGGATTGTCTGTCTTTTTCATCAATAGCAGCTGCATCAACTATAAGACCTAATTCTTCATAGCGATCCAGTGAAGAAGTACTTGACGGAAGCCCCTTTAAGTACTCTATTATAAGCTCTGAATCCTCTCTGTCATACACCGGAATTATAGAATTATCCGTAGCTTTATAGTTTTCTTTAGATTCCTTTTTTTCCTTAGAATCTTTAGAGCAACCTGTAAAGCAAAAAACCCAAGACATACAAAGTAAAAACGGGATTATATAAATTATTAGTGTTTTTCTGATTTTTTTCATCTTTTTTCCCTATTATTTTTCTATATAGTATACGGTCTTATACCAATCCTTTTTAAATTTTAATCCAAGCTTATACTTACCCGGAGCTAATCTATCAAGAGGAATACATATATAATAAGACTGCTTTTTAAATATATTGCTTTCCTGCTTTGTATCAGTAAAATCAAGCATATACTTATGCTCTTTATTAAAAAGAACTACCTTCTTAACTCTGTGATCCTTACATCTTATCTGGAGGATATCATCAAATATCCTGAATTTAAGCTTATTTATTGACTCAGCTTCTTCTCCCATACGCACCAGACGCGGAACTCTTTCTTTTTCTTCAACCTGAACCAAATCACCGTATATACGTGGTTCTTTAGGCAATTTAAAGCCAAGACAGGAATCAACATTTATATTAATTATCTGTGTACAGAAGAAATCTCTCTTACAGGTTATAAGATTTGTCTGTTCTCCTGTCTCATAATCAAACTCATAAATCTTTGCTCTCTTTCCGGGTACATGGTCAGCTAAGTTTCCACACATAGCAAAACCTGTCTTATAATCATCGGTTACAAGGGCATTGGATCTTGTTATGGATAGCTGAGCCGGAAAACGCTTTAACTGCTTAACTGTTTTTCTTTCCTCATCTATCTCGACCACCATGAGATTGGAGTTAGTTCCCTTATCAAACCACTCCACAGGACGTCGGTTTGCAGTATGATTATCAAAAAATACTAGCTGTAATTTATGGTTTTCTTTATCATTTTTTATTATACGAACTCCGTGCTGCTGGAAGAACCAATCGATCTCACCTTCACTTTTCAGTACATCCCCCTCTTGAGCAGTTCCCTTATAAAAGAGAGGATTTGTAAATATCCATTTAATCTTTTTATTCTTTAAATCAAGTCTTGCTATGGTATGGATATTTCTGCAGGATACGATTATATCATCATCTCCCGGTATATAGTGAAATGAATTAATATGAGCCCAGTCATGCCAGTTAACATAAGTATCATCAAAGAAATCATTCATACTGAAGTTTCTTAAGATTTTACCATTCTCAGGATCAAGCTCTGAAATCATATTTTCCAAATGTCCATCATCGTATGAACTTGTATCTAAAAGAAGCTTTCCGGAATCTTCCTCTGTTGTTGCCCAGTGATGAGTTCCCTTAGCCATTTTAAATGTCTTGTAAGCCCTTCCCAAGTAATCCATCTCATAGGTTATGACAGAGTGTGCATTACCATAATTAGGGCGTCTCATCTCCTTCTCAACATAGAGAAAATGTCCATTATGCATAGGACTCACACCGTAAGGATGTGGTGCCTTAGAAAGAGCAAACCTTAAATTTCCGCAATTATCAAATGCACAAGTAGTTCCACCAAATCCTCCTGTTATCAAAAAGAATTCATCATCAGCAATCCTTATCTTTTCATCCTTTTCTCTGGTAAGAACATTCTTTAAGACCTCATCTACCGCAGAAGTCTTTATTTCAATGGTCTTTTCAGCTAAAAGCTGACCCTTTGTATCCTTAAGCGTAACATCTATAACATTTAAAGATGCGTCGTAAAGACCGATAAGAGGTACCTTGTGCCTCGTTGTAGCCAGGTTTAACTCTCTTTTATAATCAGCAGCACCCTGCTGACCTTTAACTGTATAGCTCACCAAGCAATCCTTCATAGTATTAAAAACCATTAAAGCTGACAGCGGCGCAGCATTGTAAGGGTCTAATTCCAAAAGAGGATTATCAAAGGTAAATCCACCCTCATCTAAGATATGCTCTATATAGGTATCTATGATATAAGACCTTACAGTGTATGAATTGACCCTTTGCTCAATATTTGATTCAATATTAAAAGTCGGATTAAAATCTGCATCACTATGATTAATATAATAATCATATGCTTTTTTATAAAATCTGTTTCCCTTTACTTCGATCTTATTTTTTCTGATTTTTTTTCTGATAATCTGCCTTAAACTCTTTTTTCCGGAAGCCATAAGTCCCCTCCATATCAAATAAAAATTTTCATCAACTATTCACTTTCAAACTGAACTAAAAGACTCTTAATAGCCTTGTAAAGCTCCGGTCTCATCATCTCCATACTCACTGGTGCCTTATTGATAATACAATCATAACAGGTTGAGTTTACGAGCTCTATAACCATATAAAACATTATATTCTCATCTCGGAAAGTTTTACCTGAGCGCTCGATTATCTTATTGAAGAGCTCGACACACCTGTTTTTCTCTTCTTCAGTATTCGACCTGTTAAAAAGAGCTACGCTTAAGTTTTTTGATATAAAGCTAAGCGATGCTTTGTTTTGTTCAAAAAGATCTATAACTCTGTCTGCCAAAAATATAATGGCATCCTCAAAGCTCATCTCTTCTTCATCAAGTAGCGCTAAGCAACTCTTTTCTATTATTCTTGCACCTCTGATAGCAATAAGCTTATCTCTTATCTCATATTTATCCTTAAAGTACAGATAAAATGTTCCCTTTGCAATTGATGCATGTTTTACTATATCAGATATAGTGGTCCTTTGTATACCCTTTTCTGTAAATAATAAGTAAGCAGATGTCAAAAGTGCTTCTCTTTTCTTCTTTTTATTATCTTCCTTCTTTCCCATTTTTTTTATTCTTTTCTCCTACTTCTTTTCTATGGATGATGTAGACAATATAAACTTTACGCTTCCGTCCATGTCATTGCTTAAACCTGAAAATGTATTGTAATCATTAGAAATCTGCGTTATCTTGCTAAGTCTGTTCTTAAAGTCATCACCCTTATCAATAAGTGATTCAACAGAATCTGTAAGCTTATCAATACCAGTTTTCTTATATTCACTCATACCTTCATTTAGCTTGTCTGCTCCATCGTAAAGCTTACTTATAGCATCGGCTATTTTAACACTGTTAGAATCAAGAGTATGTAAGCCACTCTTAAGCTTATGTACCGAATCAGATAGTTTACCGGCCCCACTTGCAAGTTCAGGAGATGCAGCTATAACTTTATTAGCATTCTTCTTAATCTTAGATGTATTGTTAATAAGCTTTTTACTTCCACTTATCAGCTTTTCGTTGTTACTTGTAAGAAGAGTTCCTCCTGATAAAACTTCAGACATACCACCGTTAAGCTTTTGTATACCGGTATCAAGCTGTGTAGAGTATGCTGTATTTAACTTATTGGTTGCTCCAACCAACTCTTTAATACCTTTAGAAAGGTTTTCTACATCTATGTTGATACCTTTAGATGCTGTATCTAAGCCCTTCTTTACTTCTTCTGTACCTGCAGCCAAAGCATCTACACCTCCGGAAATCTGCTTCAAGCCTGCACCTATAGCCTCTGCACCTGTCTTTGCACTGTTTAGTCCACCCTTTAAAGAATCAAGTCCTCCGTCTAACTGAGCTATGCCACCTACAAGCGGTCCGTCAGTTGCTGTTGCTGCATCTATCTTCTGTGTAACAACCTTGGCGGTTCCAAGGTAAGTTGCTAT
This sequence comes from Lachnospiraceae bacterium, assembly GCA_016281605.1. Lineage (GTDB taxonomy): Bacteria > Bacillota > Clostridia > Lachnospirales > Lachnospiraceae > JAEEJA01. The sequence goes on along the minus strand of JAEEJA010000005.1, from coordinate 10,003 downwards.
TTCCTTATATTCAAGTGCTTTTTCATAATCACCTTTAGACTGTGCCTCTGCTGCAAGTTGAATAATGGTATTCACATAGGAATCTATCTTATCATTAGATGCTGTAAGCACTTTATTGCCTTCATTTATAGCCAGCACACCCTCTTTAAGCTGTGAAGCACCCCCCTTAAGACTATCTGTACCTGCCATCAAAGCATCTAATCCGGCTTCAAGACCATTTTCTCCTGAAACACCGGCAGAAAGCTTTTCAACACCTTCTTTAAGTCCTCCTTCGCCAGTCATACCTGCACTTATCTTAGAAACACCTCCAGAAAGCTTTTCAAGTCCTTCTTTAAGCTGTGGAAGCTTGCTAAGAAGTCCGTCAATCTTTTCAGAACTGAAGTTTTCATTTACGGATGCTGTATATGTACTTAGATTCTTTGCAAATGCAGCTGAGCCGGATGCCACCTCACTGCTTCCGCTTTGGGCAGTTTTTATACCATCTACAAGCTTTGCTGTTGACTCTGCATATGTCTTTGTACCCTTACATATCTGCTTAGTTCCATTTGCATAGGTTTTAACACCCTTTAAGAGCTTAGTATTTCCGGCAGTGTACTTTTTTATGGCATCAGCTAACTTTTCACTTCCTTCTGATAACTTAGAACTTCCGTCTGCAGCTGTATGTACACCATCAGTATATGCATCAATTCCATCTGATATTTTATTAATTCCGTCACAAAGCTTTTCAGAGCCGTTAAGCAGTTCTACTGTAGCATCCTTTAATTTATCCATGCTCTCTGTTAGCTTGTCCATATCTCCCACATCATCAATCTCTACATCACTAAAAATATTAGAAGATGCAATGCTGTAGGTAGAGCCAATTTCAAAATCAGTTACGTTAGCTTCAATTGTAACCTCATCTGTTAACTTATCATTTATATCCGATAAATCAACGTTTGCTACTTCTCCAAACGAAAGATTTTTTAAGTCAAGACTTTCCTTTAATCCCGGAACACCATAACCCACAACTATATTATTGTTTCCTTCAGATACAACTGTTCCGTTATCAATCTTAACATCGGTAAAATTATCAACAGGAAGTATCATGCCTGTAATCATGACAAAAGGTGTGTAGATTTCCTCTGTTTTTCCGTTTAACAAAACGTTATTTACAGAATTGTTGATGTACTTAATGTGAATAGTGAGATTTCCGCTCTTACCAAGGAGTTCTTCCGGATCAATACTCTTTCCATCAAGCTCATAGGAAAACTCAACTGCTACAGGAAGTTCCTTATCAGTCGTACCTGAGTAATAGATATCTTCACCCTCAGCATTCCATATAACATCATTATCTTCACGAGAATACTTCTCATCACCCTTATTATTTTCAATATCATTAAGTATAGAATTATCCTCTATAGCTCCTTTAGCACCGTCAATCTTAAGCCAATCAGAAACTGTTGTCTTCTTTACCTTACCTGTTGCATCCATAGATACGTAAACAGTTTCCTGCTTCTCGGTCTTATCTTCACTCTTATTGGATGCTTTATAATTAGTTCTCACAGACTCAGTAGTAGTTAATACAGCCCCATTATTTGCACCCCAAACAGTATCAGGGGAAAGGCTTGCTGTTGTTAAAAGAGACGTACCAAGTACCAATGTTATACATCTTTTTAGATTCTTTTTTATATTTTTATTCCTGTTCATGCTTCTTTTACTCCTTTCTTGACTATCTTATCAAGTTTCTTTCCTATAACTGCTTTTCTTATATCCAACGATGTTCTTACTATAATCGGATCTAATATCCAGAGCATAGCCGGAAGTAAGCATATAACCATTATCATACTTATTACTGCACCTCTGGCAAGTAACATACATATCTGCTTAATCATATCTATGTTGGAGTACATGGCAACTCCGAAGGTTGCGCCGAAAAAGCACATACCGGATGTCAATATAGAACTCATACTGTCGCTGTGAGCCTTTATTACCGATTCTTTTTTATTCATAAGCTTTACGGCCCTGTTTTTATGATAGTAACTTGTCATAAGTATTGCATAGTCAACAGTTGAGCCAAGCTGTATGGTTCCGATAAATATACTTGCTATAAAAGCAACCTCATTATTCATATAATACGGAATAGCCATATTGGTACATATAGCAAGCTCAATAACTGAAACCAGTATAATCGGTAATGATATAGACTTAAATGTAAATAAGATTATTAAGAATATAGCGACTATAGATATAATATCAACAAGCGTGTTATCTCTTTCTGACACTCTTGCTAAGTCAGTCATAAGAGGTGCTTCTCCTATGATGGATGAAGATTTGGAGTAGCTTTTTATAATCCTATCCAATTCATTTACCTGTCCATCCATAATATCTGTAGCAGCAGGATAATCCGAACTTATAAGCATCATCTCGTAATTATCTGTCTTAAGAACATCAGAAGCCAGCTCCGGAATCATCTCATCAGGTACATTGGGTCCTATCAGAGAAGACAAGCCTAATACATAATTAACACCCTTTACTTTTTCCATATCCTTCACAAGCTTATATTTATCTCTTTTCGAAAAATCCCCCTTTAGAAGAACTACATGCATGGTATTCATATTAAAATCTTCTTCAAGCTTATCATTTGCTATAGCACTGGGAAGATCCGCAGGAAGAGATTTTGCTATATCATAGTAGGATTTCAAATGATTATTTCCATAAACCGCAGGTACTAAGAGAATCATAAATATAACCAAGAAGACATATCTATACTTAACTATAAAATGAGAAATTTTATCCATGCTTCCTACAAAATCCTTGTGAGTGGTTTTTTCAATGATACCATCCAACGAAAGGATGAGAGTCGGAAGTACGGTAACGCAGGTTATCACACCTATAGCAACACCCTTAATCATAACTACTCCCATGTTTCCACCTAACTGGAAGGTCATAACCAGAAGTGCTGCAAAGCCTGCAATAGTTGTAAGGGAACTTGCTGATACCGCTGTAAATGTATTGGCGATAGCGTGAGCCATAGCCCTTTTCTTATCACCCTCGTAAGTTTTTTTATAATCCTTGTAGCTATCTAAGAGGAAAATAGAGTAATCCATGGTACAAGCCAGCTGCATAATAGCTGCAAGTGCCTCTGTAATATAGGAAACATCCTTTAAAAACATATTGGTTCCCATATTGTATACAACCGCAAAACCAATATTAATCATAAATATGAATGGAGTAGCAAAAGAATCCATAACTATGATAAGAATGATTAATGTAAGCAGAACTGCTATACCGATGTAAATAATCATCTCACTTTCTACTATGGCCTTTATATCGGTAACTACAGCTGACATGCCTCCGATAAAAGCTTTTTTCCCGACAGCCTCTCTGATATCTGTGATTGCATCCATAGTATTGTCGGATGATGATGTGTCGTCAAAAAGAGCAACCATCATAGTAGAATTTTTATTAAATAATGCATTTTTGATACGTTTAGGAAGAAACTCCTCAGGGATAGACGTATCCAGAAAATCATCATACCATAGCACTTTTTCAACATGGTCTATACCCTCGATTTCCTTTTCAAGCGCTGCAGTATCCTTTTTCGACATATTTTCCACTACAATCATGGAAAATGCACCTGAGCCAAACTCATTTACCATGATATCCTGGCCCTTTACAGTTTCTAAGGTATCAGGTAAATAGCTTAAGACATCATAATTAATCTTAGTATTCACATAACCAATACCACAGGGTATTAATAACAAAATAAAGACGATTAGTATGATGTTCTTATGATTTGTAATAGCTTTACCAATCTTAAGCATAATATACTTCCCTTCATAAACGCCCTATTTAATAGGGTTTTCTTTATTACAGTAAAGTATATTACACCTAAAATGACCAAAAGTCAACTTTTTATTCTAAATTTTCAAGCTCCTCTGATATTTCTTCCCATTCATTCATGGCAGTTTCAAGCATAGCAGAATACTTATCTGATTCTTTAGTTGCTTTAAGGAGCCCTGCAGGATCATTTCCATTGGCAGGATCATTTAAGTAAATATCAAGCTTCTCGATATGTGCTTCATAATCCTGTATTCTTTCTTCTGTTTCAGAAAGTCTTTTTTCCAATCTTTTACGCTTATTCTTAAGTTCCTTATGAAGTTGAAAATCATCAGCAGAGGTCTTACTCGATGAAGCTGCACTTTTATTCTCTACTCTGTCTGCATGTGTAGTATCCCATGCTCTATGTACATCATCTTTCTTCTCTATGTAATAATCATAATTTCCGATGTATTTTAAAAGATCACAATTACTTAATTCAAGTATACCGGTCGCAACTCTATTTATAAAATATCTATCATGAGATACAAAGAGAACCGTACCGGTGTACTCATTTAAAGCATTTTCAAGTATCTCTTTAGAATCAATATCCAAATGGTTGGTAGGCTCGTCTAAGATAAGGAAATTTGCATCAGATAACATTAATTTACAAAGACTAACTCTTCCCTTCTCACCGCCGCTAAGATTTCCTACAAGCTTATAAACATCATCTCCCTTAAACAAAAAGGCTGCAAGCATATTTCTTATACGGGTATTATTCATATCCGGATACTCATCATGGATTTCATCAAATAATGTTTTTTTATCATCTAAAACAGCCTGAGCCTGGTCATAATAACCAATATAGATATCTGTTCCAAGCGTTATTTCACCAAAGTCAGCGTCCATCATGTCATTTATGATTTTAAGAAGAGTCGTCTTTCCCGTTCCATTTTCTCCGATTACTGCTATTCTGTCACCCTTATGAAGTTCAAAACTAACATCCTGAAGTAAAACTCTATCTGAAAATGCTTTGGTAAGCTCTTTAACAGAAAGCACATCATTTCCGCCCTCTATACCCGGATAAAACCTTAGATTCATCTTAGAATCCACATCCTTAACATCCTCAAGACGCTCTATATGTTCAAGTCTTTTTTCCCTGCTCTCTGCTCTTTTTATAGACTTTTCACGATTAAATTGCTTTAATTTTTCTATAACCGCTTCCTCATGCGCTATTTCAGCCTGTTGCTTAGCATATGCTCTTCTCTTACTTTCAAGGTATTCATTCTTTTTCCGTGTAAACTCAGTATAATTACCTTTATATGATATGGATTCACCATTATAAATTTCTACAACGCTGTCAACAATCTTATCAAGAAAATATCTGTCGTGAGAAACTATTAAGACTGCACCCCTGTATGAAGCCAAAAATCCTTCCAGCCATCTGATAGCATTCATATCAAGATGGTTTGTAGGCTCATCCAGGATAATAAGTTCAGGAGAATTGAGAAGCATCTTAGCAAGTGCAACTCTTGTTTTCTCTCCTCCTGACAAAGAAGAAACAGGTGTATCATATTTTATCTCGTCAAATCCCAGCCCTTTCAATACACCTGTTATCTCACTCTTATAAGCATAGCCATTTAATGATTCAAATCTTTCTCTGTAAGAGGCTTCCTCTTTTATCGCATTTTCAAGCTCATCACCCTCCAAATAAGCCATTTCTTCATGCTTTAGGATCATTTTATTCTCGAGCTCTATCACCTCTTCTTTTGCTGACAGCATCTCCTCATAAATAGTCTTTTGAGATGAATACTCCTGAACCTGAGCTATATATCCTATATTTATATCTTTTTTTAATACAAATGAACCATCGTCTGCTTTTTCCTCTCCAGTGATAATCTTAAGCAGTGTAGATTTACCTGAACCATTGATTCCGGTTAAGGCAACCTTTTCATTTTCATTAATATTCAAGCTTACATCTGAAAAAATATCTTCTCCATTATAGGATTTTTTCATATGACTCATTTGAAGCAGCATAATTTCCTCCGTGCTAAAACTAATAAATAATATTTCTACATGAGATCATAAAGTTCTCGTATATTAAGCTTTTTTCTTACGTCTACCGAAAAGAGAAGTACCTACAATTCCAAACTCTATATCATATATTATTATATGTTTAAAATTAATATAAGAGCAATTCATGATAAATATAGTTACAATGCCAATCCATATCCTTAATTCGTGATTATCAACATTTATAAAAAACATTAGATAAAGGATAAGTATCACAAAAGGTGCTAACAATGATTTAATCCTTATTTTCTCTTCCTTCAATCTATTTTGCATTTCTTTTAATGCTTTTAATTCCTTCGTAAATACAAATTTCAAAAATATAGGAGTAAGCCTTAGTTGAAAATAATATTATCGAAAGCCATAACAAAAATTCATATCTTATAATCTAAAACTCCTCGAAAGATTATATTATCAAATAACCAGATCGCTATCTTCTATCTTATTATTAAAAAATTCTATTATTTTTATACATGGTTTCCTGAGTAAAAGCCCGATTATCAGACCCGGTATAAGGAATAATAATAATTTACCCATATTTGTCCAATAAGAACTCATGTCAGCTCCTACTATACATTCTCTCATGGCATCTATTCCATATCTGAAAGGAAGAAATGGAGACATGGTTCTAAATGCAGGAGGCAGAACCTCAACCGGGAACGTTCCTCCTGAACCTGCTATCTGTAATACCAGGATTATGACAGCCAAGGCTTTTCCTATAACAGAGAATGTAATAGTTATCGAATATATAAATAGCGTATATACAAAGCTTGATACCAAACATGTGAGTACAAATAATACCGGATTTTTACACTGAGCCTTCAGGAAGAATAAATCACCTAACGCTATGATCCATGCCTGTATCTGACCCATCATAAAGAATAATAAATATCTTCCGAAAAATTCCTGTGATGGCTTGGTATTTAATATTTTCCTGCGATATGATTCGGTAAGATCAACCGCAAGAACGGCTACTAATACTACTCCGCCAACCCAGAGAGCAAGTGATGAGTAAAATGGGGTCATGGCAGAGCCATAATTATCTACCGGATATATGGAGTTAGTCTCAGTCTCAACAGGATTTGAGATAAACTCTCCTAACTGCTTTGGATTTTTTATAATCGGAAGTAGCATATTTTCCAAAGTATCATCTTTCTTTAGATTATTAATATGCTTTATGGTATCATCAATCTTTTTATCTATTTTTTTGAAATATCCATCAAGATTGATAAATATATCTTCCAAACTTACTATCAGATCTGATCCGGAATCTACAACTTTCTTTAAATCCTTATCACTAAGGCTTAATGTGGTAGAAAAATCAGCGATACCATCCAGAGAATCCATTGATTTAGAAAAAGCTTTATCTATGTCGCTCTTAATGCCTTTGTAAGCTGTCCTGGCTGCTGTAAATTCACTCTCAATAGAAGAAACTATATCCTCTATTTGAGACTCTGCATCTGATGGAATCTCTCCTGTTTCCTTTATCTTCTTTACTATATCAGTATTCTTTTCATTTAATTTATTTATCTTATCTATACCTTTATTCAGATGCTTCAATGGCATTTTAACCGACACATCAAGATTAATATTAACTCTTCCGAGAGTTTTTACTATACTCTTGGTCTTATTCAGCTGTACATTGCTGACAGACTGTATAGCATTTAATTTATCTATAACCTTTTCCACATCCAAGTCTGAATCTTCTTTTACCTTTTCAAATATCTCATCCGTTCTTTTGGAGATATCATCAGCATAAATCTCACCATCATCAAATAACTCTTCGATACTCTCGGTAAATTGACCGGCTGTATCTTTTACTCCGTCTAATACGGATTTTATATCACCTATCATTATACCTGCTCTTGAAAGATCCTTTTTAATTCCCGGTATCAGTGATTTAGTATTCTTAACAAGGGTATCCGTAGATTTTAATGTAGATATCAAAAGATCATTGGTGGCTGAAAATGAGTCTATATCATCTTTTGCTGTATTTAATGCATCAACCAGTTTTTCAGCTAATTCATCCTTTTTATCCTCAATTTCCTCGCTTGTTAAACCAAGTACGGTAGAAGCAGTTTCTGCTATAGTGCTAACATACTGCTCATCGACAGATTGTTCTATAGCCTCTATACCTTTATCTGTTATTTTAGGAGCAATGGCATTTATCTTATTATTAACGTAATATTGCAGTTTTGCCTGCTCAGGATTTCCGGTAGTAACAGAAATCAGATTCTTACTGAAATCCTTTGGAATTATCACTGCAGCATAATATTTACCTGATTTTACACCTTGAATCGCTTCGTCTGAAGTTACAAATCTCCATCCCATCTTATCGTTTTCTTTTAAACCATCAACTATTTTATCACCTGCATTTATTTTAATATTTTTAAATGTATATCCTTTATCTTCGGAGCAAACAGCAAACGGAAGCTCTCCCGTATTTGAATATGGATCCCAGTTAGCAGCGATATTAAACCATGCATAGAGAGCCGGGAGAATCGTAATTCCAATAACAACAATGAAAATAATCAGATTCTTTCTTATATTCCTTATGTCTTGTATGAAAATCCTGAAAATATTCTTCATATTTCTTTTTTATCCTTCCTTTTCCTTAAGTTTCATTATTATCTGATATAATATCACTATCCTTATTATCCATATGGGATCTAAGATTATTTATATCTTTTTTTATTTTATTTAATACCTCAGCTTCTTCATCCTCGGCAGGTATCATAAGTACCTGACATATCCTGTAATAAGTATATTCAGTTCTTATCATCAATCCTATGCTTAATAATATGGTTGCTATCCAAAGAACGAGAAACTCAACTTTTAATTCTGTTACGAACATCAGTAACAAAAAAATAACAGCGGATCCTATAATAACGAAAGGTCCGTTTTTCATATAACTTTTTCTTTTATTTCGGGCAGTATCCAATGCATCTATAACATTCTCATATACCTTATATTCATAAGAAATACCCGATAATTTTTCATTATCCTGTGATTTACCCATGATATTCCTCCGATAATATATTACATATTTTACTTATGTATAAAGAATAAGAATAATCATTATTATTACTAATAGAATAATACATATTAAACATATATTAAAAAAACATTATATCATTTATATACTGAAAAATAAAGTATCATATTAATACTATTTGTATGAAAATCTATATTTTATTTCACATTCCCTGTGGAAATCGAGTACGAAAGATGAATTCGCACCTTACTCGCACACAAGTCGTCGTTCAGTTTTAATGACATCTTCCTCTCGACGACTCTGCGACAAAAAAAACTTCCCGCTTAAAAAAGCGGGAAGCATAATAGTTATTATTTGTTGATTCAAGACACTTGAACCATCTTTTTTATTCAATAACTTCAGTAACCTGTCCTGAACCTACTGTTCTACCACCTTCACGGATAGCGAATGAAAGACCCTGCTCCATAGCGATTGAGTGAATAAGCTCAACAGTGATCTCTACGTTATCACCAGGCATACACATCTTTGTATCAGCTGGAAGCTCGCAAATACCTGTAACATCAGTTGTTCTGAAATAGAACTGTGGACGATAGTTATTTACGAAAGGAGTATGACGTCCTCCTTCTTCTTCCTTAAGTACGTAAACCTGAGCCTTGAATTTCTTATGGCAAGAAACTGAACCTGGCTTAGCAAGTACCTGACCACGAACGATCTGATCACGGTTGATACCACGAAGAAGTGCTCCGATGTTATCACCTGCCTGAGCCTCATCAAGCATCTTGTGGAACATCTCGATACCGGTAACAACAGTATGCTCAACATCATCCTTAACACCAAGGATTTCAAGTTCATCTGAAAGGTGAAGTGTTCCTCTTTCTACTCTACCTGTAGCAACTGTACCACGACCTGAAATTGTGAATACGTCCTCAACAGGCATAAGGAAAGGCTTGTCTGTATCACGCTCTGGAGTTGGGATATAAGAATCAACCTCAGCCATAAGCTCCATAATCTTATCGCCCCACTCGCTGTTTGGATCTTCAAGAGCCTTAAGAGCTGAACCCTTGATGATTGGACAATCTTCGAAACCATACTCTTCTAGTACTTCTGTAAGGTCCATTTCAACAAGCTCGATTAGCTCGT
>JAEEJA010000065.1 GCA_016281605.1 Lachnospiraceae bacterium | reverse complement strand
GACGTGTCCCTTGCAGGTTCTTAGGGCAGAGCCCTAAGCTCTCGGAGAGCTTTTCGCTATCAATATCTACAATTTTCAAGGTTCATTTGAGCCTTTTTCTTTCAGCTCATTCTTTCATAGGTCACTTGACACTACCATATGTATTATCATTTTTCAAAAAAAACAGCCTCTAGAATAAAAAAATTTTTATTATTTGTATTTTAATATTATGGTAAGATAATAATATCGTATCAATCAGCTCATGAACAGTTATTTTTTTTAGGACATATAAGTTGAAAAGAGATTATCAAAAAATAATGAAAATATTGGATTAATATGTTATACTACCTAATAAAGGTAAAAATCAGTTATCAGAATGGAGATAATACTAAATCATGAATAAACCGATTAAAGCTATGATAAGTTCATTTCTTATGATTATGTTTTCAGCGCTTTTTATAAATGTAGAGGCGAAAGCTGATTATGATCAAATACTAACGGTATTTGCAGTCGAAGATTATAATGCAGATTCAGTCAATAAAAGCTTTCTGAACACAGAAAATGCAACTACAGTCAAAGGCTTGTCCTGGGACGATGAAAGCAATACATTGACTTTTGAAAACTATGACGCAGGACCGGTCTATGTCGGATATAATGTGGATAAAGCCGGAACAGGTCAGCTTTTAGATGTGAATATCGTTGTAAAAGGTAAAAATACCATCCACAGTATGCCCAATGTTGGGCCAAACAGTGTGAATGCAACTTTCGCATTTAACGGAGCAGCTGCGAATATTACAGGTGATGGCTCGCTTGAAATTGAAAGCAGTTACAAAGACGCTAAGGACGGATATCCCTTTTTTGTTATAGGAAGTCTTACTCTGGATGGTCCATCCTTAACTATTAAAAATACGTCTGATGGGATAACAGTTATGAGAAAAAGCGTGCTTTACAACTATGATTTTCATGATATCGGCGGAGATCTCGTGATAAAGTCCGGGATAATTGAAATGGGTATGCGTCCAACAAAAAAAAGCAATGACTGGTATTATGTAAATAATTGTGCCTTTTATGGGCAAAATTCTATAAGTATTACAGGTGGAAAATTTTTGGTGGATATGGATTGGACAGAAGAAGAAACCCCTAAACATCCATACGGCGTATTTTTCTCGGATAATTCAATAAAAGCTGAGAATGCAGTTGTAATCGCAGCGGTAGAAGAGTCAATAGGAGAGATTCCTGCTTTCTTTGTTCCGTTAAATACAAGTTCTGATGAGATTAGCCCTGATAAGGTAGTAGTTGACGATTCAACTGTCATAACTTACATCGGAGGCTCAAGTATAGATATAGGAATCACAGCACCGAAGTTGAGCGAAACTTCTTATGCCTATGATGGGAAAGCAAAGGAACCTCAAATTATAATCCCGGCGCTTACCGAAGGAGTGGATTACTCTGTAAGCTATGAAAATAATACGAATCCCGGAAATGCAACAGCTGTGGTTACAGGATTAGGCTGGTTTTCCGGAACAAAAAGCATAAGTTTTACCATATCAGGAACAAATCCGGATAATCCGGGTGGTGATGATCCCGGTAATAATCCCGGAAATAACGGTAGTGACTCAGGGAATGCAAATAATCAAAATCAAGGAAATACAAGCAATTCAAATCAGAGTAGTCCGGGAACGCAAGCAGGACAAACCCCGGAGACACAGACCGGACAAACTCCGACGACAGGCTCATCTGTAGTGGTAGGCAGTACAATTACTGTAAATAATGCAAAATATAAAATTGCAAAGCTTCCTGAAAATGGAAATAACGGCGAAGTAGAGTTTGAAGGTGTTACAAATGAGGTATCAGTATTTGTTATGCCGGCATCAATTAGTGACAATAGTGGAAATTATGATGTAACTTCAATTTCTGACAATGCATTTTCCAAAAATAAAAAACTAAGAAAAGTAGTTATCGGACCTAAGGTGAGAAAGATTGGAAAAAAAGCTTTTTTTGGCTGCAGATCACTCAAGAGAGTTTATATTAAAACCAAGCTTCTAAAAGCAGGTAAGATTGGTAAGAGAGCATTCTTTAAGATACATAAAAAAGCGATTATCAGAGTGCCTAAGGCTAAAAAGAAATTATATACAAAATTACTAAGAAAATCAGGACTAACAAGGGGAGTGAAAATCAGGTAGTATACGTATAAAGTATATAAGAGCATGGGGGTTACTATGGGTAAGAGACTAAATATAGGTCTTATGATCGATGATTTCGACAGTGATTATAGCAGAGCTGTATGCAAGGGCGCTGACATGGCGGCAGAAAGTATAGGAGCAAATCTTTTTATACTTCCAATAGGTTACATGGAAGAGTTTTTTGATACTGACGAGATGCATGGGTTTAAGTACCAATACAGTGTTTTATACAAATATATAACTGATAACAATGTCGATATAATCTACATAACCATGGGAACTATCGGTACCAGGACTAAGTATGAAGATCAAATCAAATTCCTAAAAAATCTTCCTGATGTTAAGATAGTTACCCTATTTACAACTCTTGACGCATTTTCCTCAATAGTATATGATAACAGAGTTGGATTAAGGGACGAGATAGAGCACCTTATCTACAAGCATAATGTTAAGAAGATTGGCTTTATCAGTGGTCCTGTGTCCAATAATACCGACGCTCGAATCAGGTTGGAAATATATAAAGACACTTTGGAAGAGAATGGAATCCCATATGACGATGAACTTGTAGAGTTTGGAACCTTTGAATGTAATTCTGACTTTGCGGTTGAGGCGCTTCTAAAGAACAATCCCGATATAGAGGCGATAATTTTTGCAAATGATATGATGGCTGTGAGTGGATATAGAGTTGCTCAGAAGCACAACTTATCCATTGGAAAAGACATACTTTTTGCAGGATTTGATAATACAAGGCTTTCGGTAAGTCTGCTTCCTCAGCTTACTACTGTTGAGAGTAGTCCTAATATGCTGGCATACAAGGCGGTAATGGAAGTTAATACTTTTCTTGAAAATGAAGAGGTACACTTACAGATACCGACACATTTTATACAAAGGAATTCATGCGGATGTGAGGAATTTGAGTTTTTATCGATATATAATAGACTCAAGATAAACGATATAGGTGCCTTCAAGCCGGTTGTTACGCCTGATAGCGAGGGGTATGTTCCTAATACTATCAATATGTCTCTGGTTTATGATATACTTTTTGAGGAGTACGCTCTCGACAATTCGATTGTCAATCTAAAATATGAGATATATCAGTTTATAGAGAGTATTACCGAAGTGGTGAGAACTAAGGATTTTATCACATGTAAGAAGAGAATAAGATCTCACCTGTCTCATATGATAAAGCAAAATGCTTTCATGTATACTTCCATAGAAAAGTATACCAACTTGCTTACAGCTCTCCAATTTTTGTATTTTCAGATGATGGAGGATGATGTTGGAAGATATGGTTTATCCCAACTGTTTTCAAGCATATTTTTGTTTTTACTTAAGTTATCCGAAAGCATAGCTCTTATAAAAGAGCAGCATATGACTGATATAAGTCTTGTTACCAACGGAATTACAGATGCGGTCTTTGGTTTTGACTACAAAAATCCGGAGTCTTACAACAAGCTTTATGAGGGGCTTAAGACTATAGGTATTTCATACGCATATCTCTATTATTTTAAAAGAACCATAAGACACAAATCCAAAATAAAGTGGATTGAGTCCGAAAAATTGGACTTGAGCGCCTATGCAGATGGAGAAAAAGTTTTTGTCCCGCCAAGTGATGAACGTAACATGACTTATGATAAGGTATTAAATCACAAGTTTCTTCCGGAAGAAAGATTCACCATGGTTTTTGAACCGTTGTTTTCGGAAAGGAAACTTTATGGATTGTTTTTGTGTCAGGTAAAGCGAGAGTTTTATGATACTATAACACCCATGTGCCTGCAGATATCCCTTGCAATTAAATCCATGAAGCTCCTGGAAAAACAAAAGACTATACGAGATAATTTAGAAACCGATCTTTTGATGGCACAGAAGAATTATGAAGAGTTAAATGTTATATCAAATGTGGATTCTTTGACAAAAGTATTTAATAGGAGAGGCTACAGAGCAGGGGTAAAGAAATTGACTCAAAATCCTTTAAATGACGGAAGAATTGCACTGATAATGAGTGGTGATATGGATAATTTAAAGTATATAAATGATACCTATGGTCATGATGAAGGCGATTTTGCTCTATGTGAAGTAGCTAAGGTACTTGTCGAAGCTTACAGAAGCAGCGATGTAATTGCTAGGTTTGGTGGTGATGAGTTCGCAGCATTTGCACTCGTTGATAAAAAAGGTTGTATACCTGTTTTTAAAGAGAGAATTAGAAAGATTATAGATGATCATAATAAAATAATCGATAAGCCATATATGATCGACATAAGCACGGGATTTTGCGAGGTTGTTTGTGAGGCGGATCTTGATAGCGAGAAGTGCTACGATGAAGCTGACAAGCTTATGTATCAGGAAAAAAGGAAGAAAAAAGAAGAAAAAAATGGGGGTAAATTAGGTGACAATAGAGGAAATCAGGAGTTTTTTTTCTCATGATAAATATGCGACCGAAACAACAGGAATAGATATTATAGAGGCAACTCCGGGATATGCTAAGGTAAGTCTTAAGGTAGGCAGGGAGCATAAAAATGCTCACGGGACAGTCATGGGGGCTGTATACTTTACTATGGGAGACTTTGCATTTGCTATAGCAAGCAATAATGATATAGAGGATACAATTGCAGTTTCCATTAACAGTAATATTAGTTTTTTAAGACCCGCAAAGGGTGATGTTTTGTATGCAGAAGCTCGTATGACAAAGGATGGCAAGACCACTTGCTTTTGTCACTCGGAGGTAACAGATAATACCGGAAGACTGGTAGCTATAGTGACAACCACGGGGCAGAGAGTGCCTTACAAAAAATAATTTTATAGGAGGAATGAGATGATTTGGAACAAATCGAAGGAGTGTATGTCAAGAGATGAACTTGTTGCACTTCAGGGAAAGAGACTTGCAAAGATTGTGGACAGAGTATACCACAATGTTCCCTACTACAGGGAAAAGATGCAGGAAATGGGACTTGAGCCAGGAGATATTAATGGAATAGAGGATGTTGAAAAGCTTCCTTTTACAACCTATGAGGATTTGAATAAGAATTATCCTTTTGGTTTAGCTGCTGTACCCAGATCAGAGCTTGTCAGAGTGCATGCTTCAAGTGGAACCACCGGAAAACCCAAGGTTGCAGTTTACACCAGAAGAGATATTGATATTTGGGCCGAGTGTGCAGCAAGGTGCCTTGCAATGGCCGGCGTCACAAGGGATGATGTCATTCAGGTAGGCTATGGATACGGACTTTTCACCGGTGGACTCGGAGCCCACTATGGTGCTGAAAAGCTTGGTGCTCTGGTGCTTCCTATGTCAGCCGGAAATACCAGAAAGCTTATAGATATGATGATAGACATGGATGTTACAACCATAGCTTGTACACCTTCTTATCTTCTTCATGTGGCTGAGGATCTGCAGAAAGAAGGTCTTATAGATAAGATCAAACTTAAATATGCAATTTGCGGCGCTGAGCCGTGGACAGACGAGATGAGAAACAAAATGGAGGAGTTACTCCATATAAAAGCATATGATATATATGGGCTTACTGAGATATGTGGTCCCGGAGTGGGGACAGACTGTCAGTATCACAATGGTCTTCATATATGGGAAGATCATTTCCTACCGGAGATAATCGATCCGGTTACACAGAAGCAACTTCCGGCAGGCGAGACAGGCGAGCTTGTTATAACAACACTTACAAAGGAAGGTATGCCTTTACTTAGATACAGAACAAAGGATCTTACATCCCTTAAATATGAGCAGTGTCAATGTGGAAGAACAACTGCAAGAATTCAGAGATTTAAGGGACGTACCGATGATATGCTTATTATCCGAGGTGTAAATGTATTCCCATCACAGATAGAAGCTGCCCTTCTGACTATAGACGGAACCACACCTCACTACATGATTGTTGTAGACAGAGTGGATAACGAAGATACATTTGAAGTTCAGGTCGAGGTTGAAGAGAAGTTCTTCTCGGACGAAGTCAGAGAGCTTGAAAAGCTTACAAAGACTATACATAACAAGCTTAAAGTGGCACTCGGTCTTAACGTAAAGGTTAAGCTTGTTGAGCCAAATGCTCTTCCACACAGTGATGGAAAGACAAAGCATGTAACAGATAACAGAAAGCTGTACAATTAATCGTACAGCCAGCATATAAAAGGAGGGTTTATGTAATATGTTTGTTAAACAATTATCGATTTTTATAGAGAATAAAGCAGGTCGCTTAAATGAAGTTCTCATGACGGTTAGTGGAAATGGCATTAATATAGTCTCTGCCAGCCTTGCTGATACCAATGATTTTGGCGTATTAAGATTGCTTGTAAGTGATCCGGACAAGGCTCACAAGGTTCTAAAGGAGAAGGGGATTACATCAAAGCTTACAGATGTAATCGCAGTAAGTATACCTCACGCTATCGGAAGTCTGAGGGATGTTATCTTTGCCATAAATGAAGCAGGCGTAAATATTCAATACATATACGGTCTTTCGCTTAATGGTGAGGGAGCTTCAATCGCCATGAAAACTGATGATATGGAAAAAACAGTAGAAGTAATAGACAGCATGGGAGTAAAGATGTTTACTCAGGAGGAGTTGTAGAAAAGCACTTGAAAAAACGATTATAGAAATAAAATAATAAAAAAGTCCGAAATAATCGAAAATGATTGCGGAGAAAAGCCTAAAAACCCTTGATTTTCAAGGGTTTTTTTGTTACAATGGTCATAACTATACACACAATTCTGGGCATTGTATTAACAAATACAAAATATTGTGTGTATATTGACTATATATAGAGATATTATTCAGTTGACAGATTAAATATAAAGGAGAAAGCTTATGAAGGAAATGAGCAAAATGAGAAAAACTGCAGCAATTATGGCTATAATTATGGTCATTTGTCTTGTGCTGCAAAATGCGGACAGATTCGGGCTGGGTGTCACTGAGGCTGCCAGCTACCACAATGAGTTGGAAAATTTTATTAACGACGTTAAAATTGGGGATATCCAGGTGGTAAAGGATGGAAGTCCGACTTCTGATAATTTTGAGTTTAATGGGGAGGATAAAGAGTTTACCATTACATTTCAGGAGTCTGAAGATGTTCAGCTTACCGATACAGGTGATACTATAATATGGGTTTATGATTATCCCACCGGAATTGCGATGAATGATGTTCCTAAGACAGATAATAAAACATTATCGCTTACCGGAAATCTTTCGGATAGCACTCAAATAACAATTCCTGGCAACCATTACTGGATTGAAAATAATAAACTTTACATAGAAGTAAATAAGGATAATAAAAACTTTACAGGTGAAAAAGGTTGGACTGCTTTTAATAATGCGGATGTTACTGTTACTGCAGTAGGTCACTTTGATGGCACAGAGGCAGAGATTAATTGGGGAAATAATGTTAAGATCAATGTTACTGTGGATGCTGATCCGCATATTAAAGTTTCAAAATCTTACTGGACTCATGAAAACGATGGATATATAGATTATGTTATCACATTGAATTCTAAAAACATCAATTACAATGTTACGGGTTCAGATGCTTTTACCGGAACCGGCATAGGTATTGATACAGATAGTATAAAGATTTGGTCGGACAAAAGAGAGAATATGGATCCGGCTACATATATTAGTAATGCTTCTGCATCAGGTTTTGATTATGCGTTTCCTACAGTTGGTGACGGAGAAAAAATCGAGATAAAGTATCAGGCAAAAGCAGACGGAACCACAGCTCTCGTTGCTGCCGGCAATAAGGCTGACGTTGATTCAGAGGATAAAGATGGCAATAAATCACTTGAGAGTGAGACCTATCCACATCTTGCTACTCCTGATCCTGCAACTATGAATCTTGTAGGTGTAAGTAAGAGCGCAGGAACTCAGACTACAGATGGAGATGATGTAACAACCACATGGACTGTAGTTGTAAATGATAAGGCCATGGCTTCTGCTAAAGGTTATAAAGTTAAAGATGAGATTACAGCTCTTGCAGATATCTCTGAGTACACAGGTGACTTAACCATAAAGAAAGAAAAGGTTACATCTATAAATGAGTGGGGACAGAGAAGCTACGAAACTGTTTCGGAAGAGTCAAAAGCTATAAGTGATTATATGAGTGGTGATAGTTGGGAATATGAGATTTCCGATACAGAAGCTTATAGATATACATTTACATATAAGACAATTACTGATGCTTCAAGTCTTACAGCTGATGAAAAAATAACGAATAAAGTTACAACAACAACCAGCGATGGAAAGCAGGGTAGAAGTGCAAACGGAGAGAAGGGAATTGAGGCTAATGAGGCGAACAAACCGGCCATAACAAAAACCGTTAAGAATGTTGACCCTGATGAGCTTATAGCGTATTGGACAATTAATGTGGAAGTGCCTGAGAACGGTGTAAAGGGAGCAGAGTTAAAGGATGTACTTAACAATGTCTCAGGTGATTATGTGAATCCAACTACTGAGAATATAGAGGTTACCGGGTTAATAGATGGTGAAAACTATGAAAAATCCGTTGTTGAACTTGCTGCTGATAATAAATGGGGAGATACCGGTTTTACTCTTAAGTTCTACTATATGGATGGTGACACAAAGGTATACGGTTTAAAGGGTAACGGAAGTAAGAGAAATGTAAAGGTTACTTATAAAACCAGTGTAAAGGATAGTACTACAACTCAGTATAATAAAGCATCTATTACCATTAATAACAGTGGTAAGACTATTGATACGGGTACAGTACATACAGAAATGTCTGTGCCAAAGAGTCTTTCTAAAATTGTTCAGTTCCAGGGAACTCAAACTATAGGAGGAAAATCGAGAAAATGGGTTGAGTATGGCATCAATTTTTCAGGTGTTGAGCCGGGAGAAACATATACCATAGTTGATGAATTTGAGAAGGATTACTTCGAAGAGTATAAAGAATATGGATATCCATATAGTAATGGAATATCCATAATGGGATTTGATTCAGAGCCTGTCAATTTGGCTGATTGGCAAGTTTCTAGCTCTACCAATATAAATTCTCTTGCAGGAAATTCATATACATTTGATCAGTCTACCGGAAAGATTACCTTTAATCTTGATTTTAGCAATACAAATCTTTTAAAAGAATCAACAAAAGCTTATGCGTATTATCAAATCAGATATAGATTATTACTTAGAGATGATATTGACTTTGATGCACTGAATGAAAAGGCTGCTTCTATGGATAATAATGATTATCCATTTGAAAATAAAGTATCCGGCGACTTTGGAGAAACTGTAAATAGGGATTATAAATACTCATACAATCCTCTTGAAAAAGAGCTTACAAACTCAGATCTTTTTGATCCTAATAAAGGACCGGTTAATTACCCTGACAGTTGGATTGTATCAGGAGGTTCAAAATCAATTAAGAGTGGCTCTGCAATAGCTGAGTACTCTGTAACAATTAACCCTGAAAAGTATAAGATAAATGGTGGAGAGAGTTTCTATGTAACAGATACTCCGAATGAAAATCTTTCAGTAGATTATGACACTATTAATATCGTAACAGATCCTGCTTCAAATAAGGTTACTTATAGTCCGGGTGGAGGTGGATTAAGGTATCTAATACCTGACGCTACATCAGTAACCATAACTTATAAAGCTTTGGTTGTTAAGAAGGGTACATTTACCAATACTCTTAACATCGAAGGAAAGAGTGGAAAAGAGAAGAGTGTTTCCGGAGATGGTAGTTATGTTTCAGAAGGAAGCGGTGGAGGATCATCCTATAAGATAACCATTAAAAAATTCCAGACAGGAGACTATGAAAATGGTCTTGCAGGTGCTGTTTTCCAGCTTCTGAAAGGAACCGACAAAACACCTGTAACCGATAAAAGTGGAAATAATGTTACATTTACAACTGAAGCAGATGGTAAAGCCATAGTTTATGGTGATCAGTACAGTGATGGCTGGGCGCTGAATGTTAATACTAAGTATTACTTAAGGGAAATTGTACCACCGGCAGGTTACAGTCCTTTAAACTATGATTACGAATTTACATTATCAAAGGATAATATTTCTGATTACGCAAACTATGTGTACAGAAATAAGGACGATATACTTACTATCAAGAATACAGCTGCGAAAATTGCAGTTGAAAAGAAGGTTACCGGAGATGGGAAACCTGATGATGATAGTATTCCGAAGATTTTCAATTTTAAGCTTACTGCAGTTACGGACGGAGCACCTATGCCGAGTGGAGCAGTTGGCGGAGTTGTATCTGTCAACAAGTCCGGCGTAGGAGAGATAGACTTTGGTCAGATAGAGCTTTCATCTGCAGCTGAAATTGGAAAAGAGTATATCTATAAAATTTCTGAGGAAGCAATAGAGGCAGGATATCCTGAGTATGAACTCGGAAGTGTAAAAGAGTACTATGCAAAGGTTTATGTAACTGAAAAGGATTATGACGGAACTAAAGTAAATGAACCTCATGTAGAGTATTATAAGGACAAAGCATGTACCCAAGTAGCAGATCTCAACGAAAGTGGATGGCCTATAATTGAAAATACCTATGATAAAGATAAAGTGGGTAAGGGCGAACTTATTATAGTAAAGACATTTGAGGGAGATTTAACAGAGGCAGAAAAGAGAGGCGGCATTACATTTACCGTTCGTGAAACAAAGGCTGATACCTCAACTGAAACTAATACTTATACTATAGGTAAAGATTTTACTCCAAGTAGTGATGGAAAAACATACACTTTAAAAATAGCTACTAATGAAGGTTCAACCTACAAGGTTACAGAAACCCTTCATGATAATATTGAAGGATATGTGCTTAAAGAGGCTACTTATGAAGTTAAGAGTACTTCAGATAAGGGAGTAGCCGGAACTGGTACTCCTGAAATAAGCGTAGCTTCAGGAAAATCTGAGACTGTTAACTTTAAGGATGTTTACGAAGCTGCCAAGGGTAAGATTGTAATTACCAAGACATTTGATGGAGACTTTACCGAAGCGATAAAGGGTAACATAAAGTGGACTATAAGTCATCTGGATGCAGACAATAAGAAGGTGGTCGATAAAGCTTCATTTGGATTATCAGATCCGGGATTTTCTAAAGTAAGTGATTCGGTTTATGTGTATACATTTGAAGATGCTATAGTTGGCACAGAGTATACGGTAACTGAATCAGAGATGACTGCTGAAGGTTATACTGTTACTGCAACTTACTCTGTTGATGGAGATGATAAGCAGCAGGGTAAGGATGCAACCGAGGGTGGCGCTACAGCAACTGTTGCAGTAGCAAACGGAACAAAGAATGTTGGATTTAACAACAAGTATAAGAAGAATGAGCAGTATCTCGTAATTAATAAGACTATAAAGGGAGACTTAACAGAAGAAGAGAAACAGGGTGCACTCACCTTCACAGTAGTGGAGACAAAGAAGGATGGAAGCAAGGGAATTGAAGAGACCTACACCATCGGAACAGACTTCACAAAGAATGCAGATGGAACTTATACCAAGACAATCGAGGCAAACGAAGGCTCAACCTACGTAGTAACAGAAACTCTCTATGATGTGGATGGATATACAACCAAGAGT
>JAEEJA010000064.1 GCA_016281605.1 Lachnospiraceae bacterium | reverse complement strand
GATGCATAATCTGAATAGTGCTCATTATATATTAGGTCAATCTTTGCTTTCATTTCTTCCGGCAAAAGTCTACAGTATTCCTCTACCTTTTCATACTCGTTGCCACCCACAAGAATTATTTTATCTGCAAACATACATTTTTCAAGAAGATGATATAGTAGGGAATTCTTAAAGTCTCTCTCGTAATATATAATCTTATGTTTTTTTTGGTCTTCGGGAATTCCCTGATTAAACCTGCTAGATATTCCCGCAATAGTTATAATCGCTATTTTCATTAATTCTTCTCCAAAAGATAGTTTTCAATACATTCGTTAAGTCCTTTTTCGAGATCAACCTGTGGTCTCCATCCTGTACGAGTCCTTATTTTTTCTGTGGATAACAGTCTTCTCTCCGGATCTGCCGTTCTAAAACCTTCAAACTCAATCTTCGGGTCTTCGATATGCATTTTCTTTGCGCAAAGCTTAGCAAGGTCAATAATTGATATTTCCTCATCCGTTGCAACATTATACACAGTACCATCAAGAGCTGATTCTGTGTTCGTCAAAGCAAGTACAGCGCTACAGCTGTCATAGTTATTAAGAAATGTCCTTTTATTTTTTCTGCTATTCTCAAGCAGTACGACTTTTCCATTATCTCGGAAGCTATTGATAATAAACGGAATTATGTGCTTGGGATAACGCTCGTCCTTGCTGTAAACATTGGCAAAACGAATGGAGCAACCTTTTATTTTTCCTTTGTCTACGGCGTCCTTCATGAAAAATTCCGTGAGAAGCTTTCCGGTAGCATAGCTTGTCCGCTGACTGTGTTCCGCAACGGATATTGTAAGATAATCGTTCTCCTTTACTCCTCCATTATCATTCCAAGAATTCATGGAGTAAACCTCTGATGTGGAGCAATTAATATACTTATGCGCACCCACTCTTATTGCCTGCTGAAGAAATTCATTCATACCTTCAACATTAGTTTCAAACGTCTCATACACGTGGTAAAAATGCTCTGTGTGAACGACAGCTGCACAGTTGATGTAGATTACTTCATCATAGCTCGGAGAAAGTTCTTTCACTCTATCTTCAAAGTCCTGCATCTGCTCCTTGTTATTCAGATCATATTCAAAGAACTCAAATCGTTCATCTTGAATATGATCGAAAACCGTTTCAATCGATGACGCATAAAAATTATCAAATCCTAGTATATGGTCTGTACTTTCATCTACTAATATCTGACGAACCAATTCATTTCCTGTCATTCCTGTTACACCGCTAATTGCATATAATTTTTTCATAATTCAACTCCTATCAATAATCAAATCTTGAGAAAAAATATAAGGAGACACTTCTTTGCTATTGAAAAATTATGTAATCTCTACTTATATTTCTAAGATTATCATTATAGTAATTAACCTAAAGAAGCTAATATTAATCATATTCAAATTCCATATTCAAGACGATATTTATAAAAAACATCAACACTTTCATTATAAAGTGCCATTGCAGATTCTACATCATACTTTACTGCCCTAAGGTTCACAGTCATTGTATTAATATCCAGAAGTGCATATTGTGCTGCAGGATTATGATTTCTTGGCTGACCAACAGACCCTGGATTGATAAACAGAACAGCATGCTTATTTCTTCTGTAAGGATCATCCACTTCATAGAATTTTGAAAACAAATGTGTATAATGTGAATGACCTGAAAGAACAATATCAAATGCCTTATAATCTCCTCTTATATTATCCGGGCTTATTGCCTTCCAGTAGTTGTCTTCCAACGAGCCATGCACTGCAAGTATCTTCTTGTTATTAAGCCTGAACTCATATAAACCTTCATGTATTAGCTTATTTTTTAGATATTCTATCGTTTTTTTTGAAAGCTTGGATGCAGTATACTTTGCACTCTCAATACCTCTTTGGCTAGAAAAATGCTTATAATCCGATGTAAGTATCGCTCTTTCATGGTTTCCCCAAATATTACAAATAATTCTATCTTTCCAATTACAACTTATATACTCAATCACTTCATTAGATTGCATACCATAATCAATTAAATCACCAAGTAGAATTATTCCTTCAATATCAAATTGATTCATGTCATCTACAACTTCTTCAAGTGCACATAAATTTCCATGAATATCAGAAAGAATTGCATACATTATTTTTGTTCCTTTTTATTTATTCATTTATTAATTATTTATTATAATATAATTAATAAGATTTGTACTTAGCTAAAAAAACACATGATGCAACGCATCTCAAAATTTCGTCTATTATTTAAATCTATTAAACAATTTCATCAATTAAATTTATTATTTCATTAATTGACATAAGTCTGTCATCAACTTCTTTTGCCCTATGATTATAAAGTATATCTTCACATACACTCTTCATGGCAGGGAAAGCTGCTCTTGTAAGCTGATTTGCATATATCACTATATTTACACCATGTTCAGCCAACTCTTCTTCAGTTATCGCATTAAAGCTACTTGGAACTACTACTATAGGAGTAGTCTTATCCTTACTTCTAAACTTATCGCAAAACTCCAGTATTTCATCAGCTTCTTTCCTTCTGCTGTGAATCATTATTCCGTCAGCTCCGGCTTCAACATAAGCAAATGCTCTATCTAAAGCATCCTTCATTCCCTTTTCTAAGATAAGGCTTTCTATACGGGCTATTATCATAAAGTCATCGGTTAGCTGCGCTTTCTTTCCTGCTGATATTTTTTCACAAAACTCCGGTTTATCTGCCTGTGTATGTATAACCTCATTTCCGAAAAGACTGTTTTTCTTAAGTCCCTTCTTATCCTCTATGATAACAGCACTTACACCCATACGTTCAAGCGACCTGACAGTATAGACAAAGTGCTCTGTAAGACCACCTGTATCACCATCAAAGATTATCGGCTTAGTTGTTACTTCCATTATATCATCTATGGTTCTGAATCTGCTTGTCATATCTACAAGTTCTATATCAGGTTTACCCTTTGCCGTAGAGTCACAAAGACTGCTAATCCACATACCATCGAACTGCTCGAACTTACCATCTTTTTGAACAACTGTTTTTTCTACAATTAAGCCTGTCAATCCACTGTGTGCCTCCATGATTTTAATGAGAGAGCACATCTCTATAACCTTTTTAAGCCTTTTTCTCCTGTACTCCGGCATAGAAAGCTTTTCTCTTAACAAAAGATCTATCTTTCTAACCTCTTCAGTGTAAGTATATGGAACATCGATTACAGCTCCACCATACTCTTCCAATCTGTTTTTAACATGACTTCTAATAGAGTTCATGGGAGTTTCCTTCCAGTTGTCTCCATGAAGAATAAAATCCGGTTTAATATCATCTATAATATCATTGTAAAATGCATCCTGCTGAATAACTACTTCATTGACACCGGGAATTGAATTATATAGTTTTATTCTTTCTTCTTCAGAAATCGTAGGAATTGTCTTTTCATATGTAATTATAGCTTTATCCGATAAGCATCCAATAATTACTTTATCGGCTATTTTACATGCTTCTTTAATGATATTAATGTGACCCGCATGTATAAGCTCTGTTGTAAAACAAGTGTAAGCTACCTTCATCTAATCACCTCCCGTAATAACAAAAAAAGAGCTGCCTCACGTAGCAGCCCAAATAAAGGAGAAGGTATGAAAAAAATTATTTTTAAGCATTTATCAAACTTTCATTTGACATTTTCTATTATAAAGGCAATATATGAACATGTCATTGTTTATTTGTAAACAATTTGTAAACAAATCATTTAAATTTGTAATTAATCTATTAAAATTACTTATTAATCAATTAAGGTAATTATAAATAATTATATTTACACTCAAATCTTAAACCTGTATCCTACTCCCCATATAGTCTCTATATACTTCGGATTAGTATTATTTGCTTCAATCTTTTCTCTAAGCTTCTTTATGTGAACCGTAACCGTAGCTATATCCCCAACAGACTCCATCTTCCATATTTCTTTAAAAAGTTCTTCTTTCGTAAATACCCTGTTTGGATTTTCTGCCAAGAATGCAAGAAGATCAAACTCCTTAGAGGTAAATGTCTTCTCTATACCATTTATCCAGACCATACGAGCTGTCTTATCTATCTTTAAGTCTCTTACTTCTATGATTTCATTGGTTGTGTGACCGGCTTGAGTTAGGCGCTCATAGCGTGAGAGGTGTGCCTTTACACGGGCAACCAGCTCACTTGGGCTAAACGGCTTAGTCATATAATCATCTGCTCCAAGAGAAAGGCCTCTTATCTTATCTATATCGTCCTTCTTTGCGGATATAATAATAATAGGGGTATCCTTCTTCTCACGTATAAGCTTACAAATCTCAAAGCCATCCATCTCAGGTATCATGAGATCAAGTATTATAAGGTCGAAGTCTTCATTTAATGCGGTTACCGCCCCAGCCTTACCATTTTCCTCTACTACTACTTCAAAGTTACTTAACTCTAGGTAATCTTTCTCAAGCTCAGCTATAGATGCTTCATCTTCGATAATCAGTATCTTGGCCATCTATCCAACCTCCTAATAAGTTTTGTCAAATTATAATTACACATTATGTTTGTTTTTGTTTTAAGGTAAAGTATATAGTTAATCCTGTAGGGCTGTTATTTTCAGCCCATAATCTTCCACTGTGATCGGTTATAATTCTAGATACAATCGCAAGTCCCAATCCACTTCCGGGTATAGCAGAATTTCTGGATGCATCTGTCCTGTAAAATCTATTAAATAGTAACGGTAACTGCACTTCATCTACGCCGGGACCGTTATCAGATATTGATACTAAAACATACTTATCAGACGCTGTCCCATTACCCTCTCCAAGCGCCCTGTAAAGAAGAGGTGTGGATGAAAGCTCCTCAATTTTTATAATCAGCTCTCCCTCGGGCTTATCATTGTACTTTATACTGTTTCCGGTAATGTTTGTTATTACTCTCTTAAGCTGCTCCGGATCTGCAAGTACATTTACAT
This sequence comes from Lachnospiraceae bacterium, assembly GCA_016281605.1. Lineage (GTDB taxonomy): Bacteria > Bacillota > Clostridia > Lachnospirales > Lachnospiraceae > JAEEJA01. Next base: position 955 of record JAEEJA010000064.1, on the reverse strand, counting down.
CTTTGTTTACATTATTTTCATATATAACCTTATAGTTTAAATCTGTAAGTTCTATAGATAGCTCTTCCATACAATCAGAAAAATAACCATCCAGATTAATAGCTTTAAAATTATAAACTATATTATTTCCCTCAACCTTAGCAAAAAGAGAGAGTTCATCAACCAAGTAAGTCAGGTCATTTGCCTTAGCATATATAGTTTTTAAGTATCTTGCCCTTTTCTCTTCTGTCTTAGCTACTCCATCCAGTATACCTTCTGCATAACCCTTTATAGCTGTAAGCGGAGTACGAAAGTCATGAGCTAAACTTGTAATCATCTCCCGAGTATCCTCTTCATAACGAAGGCGCTCTTCAAGGATAGTATTAATCCTTTTTCTCATAACTTCAAGATCCTGTAAAATCCTTATAATCTCATCATCCGACTCAGGAATCTCTAAGGGACTTTTTAAATCTCCTCTGCTTATCTGCTCTGCTGCTGACTTTAATATCGAAGTCGGTCCCATAAACTGAGTATGTATCCATATAATCAAAAGCAGTGCACAAAGTATAAAGCTTATTATAAATGTAATAATTACATTTCTGATAAAATTCCTATAATTCTTAGTATATGCTCTTAAATCGGTAATAACAATATAGGATAGAATATCATCTTCATACTCATAGTTTAACCCCCTTAGGGAAAATCTATCATCTTGAAAATATTCGGATATATGCTTAAAAGCCTCAAGTTCATGGTACTTTTCCGGATTACCCACAAATCTATCATTTCCTTCAGATACTATATAGAGAAATGCATTGTTTTTTTCTAACTTAGTATTCATATCCTGAAGAGATATGGATTCTTCGGAGATTTCCTTAATCCCCGGTAAACCCGAGGTCAATATTTTAAAATTATTATCAGTTATTTCTGCTGGTATACTGTGAGGATTTTCAAGTATTTTCTTTAAATCAGTTTC
>JAEEJA010000063.1 GCA_016281605.1 Lachnospiraceae bacterium | reverse complement strand
TACTAATTCTAAGGTGTTTGATTATGTAAAAGCTTATAATGCTACAGCATCCAATGATTGGGCAGTATATAATTTTACAGAGGTTTCGGTTTCATATACGATTCCGAATTGGGAAAAGACATCGGATAATAATATCTATTATTACTATATTCCTATGTCAGCATTTAAATCTGCGGGCAGTAACGTAAGAACTATTAGTTTTGCCACACATTGGGATGGTAATTGTCAATTACGTATTGATGAAGTTAGTATAGTTCACAGTGAACAGCAGGCAAAAGACATTGAAGAAGCTAACGCTTCGTCAAGCAGCTCAGGTTCATCAGGAGATTCAGGAAGTGAAAGCTCTGGTGGAACTGCATCAGCAGATGAAGTGGCAGATGATGAAGCAGCAAATGCTAAGTCGATATCGATGGATGTCAGCAGAATATTTGCCTATAGTAAGATTAATGATCTTCTTTATAACGGTGCTTTAGGAACCAATGAAGCTGGAGATTTATATGCACAGCAAATTCATTCTGATATATTTAGTGGACTTGACTACGGTAGCTTTGGTAATAAATTCTTATTAGGATTAGATGCTCCTGCTACAAACAAGATTTACTTTACACCTCATGATGAGTATTATAACAATGGTCTTATAACCAAGTTTAAGATTAGCAGAGTTAAGATTACCTTAGATGACAGCAATGTTACATATGCATCTGATGGAACCATATCAGCTATCGATATTGATAATGAAGTATTCCATTCAACTGTTAACAACGTATTCTTTGAAACTAAGGTAAAGAATGATGATGGAGATAAGGTTGATGGTGTTCTAAGGTATGATGCTGATGAAAATGGATTCTACAGAGTAAATCAGAAGGATATTACTCAGTCAAACTTCCTTACATCAGATAAGAATTACTTCTTACTCTTTAACTCATCAACAGCAGCTCAGCTTAACTACAATGCACTTAAGTTTGAGATTTGGAACAACAAGAAGTACTCTGTAGCTTACATGGTAGTTGATTCTTCTAAGAAGGATGTAACAGATGACAGTGAAGTAGGACAGGGTAAAGATGATGATATATGGCTCTTTGATCTTGACTAATCTTTGATATCATTAATCTTTTAGAAATTTTCGATTTAATTCAAGGGAGGCGGATTTACCGCCTCCCTTTTTTAAAGAATTTTGTATATATTTAAACTTTACCATAATTCCAGAATATGATAAAATTATTAGGTATGCAAAGAAATATAACAGAAAGGAAGTTATGATATTATAATAATATCATCATACAAGAATCATGAAAGTATTAGAAGGAAAAGTTATAGGTGATGGAGCCAGAGTAGCAATAGTAGCAGCAAGGTTTAATGAGTTTATAGTTTCAAAGCTTGTATCCGGCGCTGTAGACGGACTTGTAAGACATAATGTAAGTGAAGATGATATAACTCTTGCATGGGTTCCGGGTGCATTTGAAATTCCTGTTGTAACTAAAAGATTAGCAGAAAGTGGAAAGTACGATGCTGTTATTTGTCTTGGTGCTGTTATAAGGGGTGCTACAAGTCATTATGATTATGTTTGTGCTGAAGTATCTAAGGGAATCGCTTCTGTTTCACTTGAGTCGGGAGTACCATGTATGTTTGGTATTCTCACCACAGACACCATAGAGCAGGCTGTAGAGAGAGCAGGTACCAAGGCAGGAAATAAGGGCTATGATTGTGCTTTGGGTGCTATAGAGCTTATCAATCTCAATAAAGAGATAGGTTAATAGGTTTAATTATGTTTAAAGTTTTTTATCCGTCATATTATATGGATTCAACTTATGATATTGACTTTGAGACACTTTTTGAAAAAGGCTACAAGGGGGTTATGTTCGATATAGACAATACTTTGGTCGAGCATGATGAACCTGCGACAGACCGGGCAATAGAACTTTTTAAAAGATTAAGGGATATAGGATTTAAGACCTGTCTTATATCCAATAATAAAGAGTATAGGATATTACCATTAGCAACTCTTCTAGAGACAGATTATGTCTATAAGGCTTTAAAACCTAAAAAATATGGGTACCTTAAAGGCATGGAAAAGATGAACACAGATGTAGATAATACATTATTTGTCGGTGATCAGCTTTTTACTGATATTTGGGGTGCTAACAGAGTTGGTATTACTTCAATTCTTGTAAAACCAATTGCAAAGCATGAAGAGATACAGATTGTCTTGAAAAGACTTTTGGAAAAACCTGTTCTTCATGCATATAATCGTCAAGTGGTAAGGAGGAATCGTAAGTGATTCGTGAAAACCAGAAGCTGTTAAATCTTTTTAAAATAGTGATTGATGCTTTTATTATTGCATTTACATTTATCTTAGCTTACAGATTAAGATTTAATACTGATTTCAGTCCTCTGATAAAGTATGATATTATCGAGCCGCCGGTTGGATATTACATGAAGGAAGAGGACTATACGGATATGCTTTTATTTATACTTCCAGCATATCTGATACTATATTATATATTTAAGTTATACGATCCAAAGCGTACTCAAAGTTGGAGACAGGAGCTTTGGGGACTTTTACAGGCTAATTTTCTTGGAATTATCTACTGTGCAGCAGGTCTTTACTTTTTACGTCAGTCAGAGTACGCAAAGCTATTTGCACGTATGTTTCTCGGTATATTTGCCATATCAAATCTTAGTGTGGATTTTCTTTTCAGGCTTATAGTTTCATTTATCCTAAGACGCATGAGAAGGGCCGGAAAAAATCTTAAGCACATAATCCTGGTTGGTTATGGCAGAAGCTGTAGGGATTATATTGATAGACTAAGGAGCCACCCTGAGTGGGGGTACTATGTACATGGTATACTCGATGATAATACAAGTACAGAGGTTAATTACAGAAATGTACCGATAGTAGGAAAGATTAGTCTTTTGCCCAGATTACTTTCAAGTAATAAGTTTGATGAGATTGGTATAACTATAGGTATCGATGAATTTGGAAAACTTGAAAAGATTGTTGAGGCTTGTGAAAAGTCCGGAGTTTATACGAAGTTTATACCGGATTACAATCAGATACTTCCGACTAAGCCTTACACAGAGGACCTCGATGGTATACCGGTCATCCACATACGACATGTACCTCTTAAATCCTCTTTAAACAAGTTTATAAAGAGAACTATAGATATACTCGGATCATTTTTTGGTCTTATCTTACTCTCAGTTCCCATGGGAATTGTGATGCTTATCATAAGATTAACTTCAGAAGGCCCTATAATATTTACTCAGGATAGAATAGGAACACATAATAAAGAGTTTAAGATGTATAAGTTCCGCTCCATGTATATGCAGGATGATAAGGAAGAAAAGAAGGCTTGGACTACCAAGGATGACCCTAGAGTTACACCCATAGGAAGATTTATGAGAAAGACTAACATAGATGAACTTCCACAGCTTGTAAATGTCCTAAAGGGGGACATGAGTCTGGTAGGACCCAGACCGGAAAGACCTTTCTTTGTTAAGCAGTTTCAGCAGGAAATACCCAGATACATGGTTAAGCATCAGGTTCGTCCGGGTATGACCGGATGGGCGCAGGTAAATGGTCTTAGAGGAGATACATCGATAGAGAAGAGAATACAGTATGATCTCTATTATGTGGAAAACTGGACTCTTTACCTGGATATAAAGATACTTTTCTTAACATTTTTTGGTAATAAAGTAAATGAGAATGCTTATTAACATAAAAGAATATAATTAATAAGTGGCTTAAGGAGGAAGATGCGTGAGTAGTAGATATAAGCTTATCATATCATTGATAATTGCTGTTATTATACCCTTTTTAACCACTTTAATTGTTGCATTTTTCTCGCTTAACAGTACCAAAAACTGCTTAAAAACAGAGTATGGTTATGAAACTGATTTAAAGAAAATACTTGATAATCCTCACAGTATACCATCGGAGATAACTGATAATAATTATAAAATACTAACCTCGGGTTTACCGGGGATTAAGGAAATCTCAGAGGAATCCGTTTCTCTTCAGGATATAAATACTAAGTTAGAAAAAAGCAATGCATTTCTCTATATAGTATCTGAGGGGAATGATAAGTACGTTGGTAATCCGGGTAAGTACCATGAACTTGAGGTTTTTAAGCATATATCCGAATATTATCAGGATGATAGATTTTCCTTAAGGGGATTAAATTCTGAGTATGAGGATGATATTTTATCTTATATTGTTATTACTGACTTAAGAGCATTTACAAAGAATTATAGGAATTTTATCAGAAATGTAATTATTACATTTATAATAAGCTTTTTACTCTGTGCAATGCTTTTAATAATATGGATATATACTCAGTTTATGGGACCGACTTCGGCACTAAAGTCTGCCGCAGAGCAGATAAGCAGAGGAGATTTAAAAAGTCCCTTAGAGATTCCTGAGTCGGATGATGAGATTATAAGGATTTTACAGGATCTTGAAGTTATGAGAAAAAGGATTAATACTATCCTTGAAGAGCGCC
>JAEEJA010000062.1 GCA_016281605.1 Lachnospiraceae bacterium | reverse complement strand
ATCATTATCAAGATATTTCAAACAGTCCTCCTGAGTGATTATAGTATTTTGAAGCTTGATAGATGCAGGTATTATCTTGGTAATTCGATTGAATATTCTGTCTTTATCCTCTGGATATTGTTTGTTAATACATTAAATAATGAATGTCAATGTTGCAATATCAATATTACAATCAACTTTGTGATAATGCATTCGCTTTGTTTCATATTTCTTTGTAATGGAATGTGCATTTGTCATATATACGAAGAGAGTCTAATATGTTTTGAATGGGGATGCCTGTGGTTGTCGGTGGTGAGTCGATGGCTACATTTTTTTTTGCATATTTGGGTTGTGTAGGGAAATACAGAATTTGAAATAAAAGACGGTAAACCGCGCCCATATTTCAATATATACTTTACATTTTGAAATAATGGGCGTATTATAGATTTGTTATTTCAAAAAGAAGGAGGTTACTATGGGTAGATCAGGTGAATTGGTAATAAATTTGAGCGGTGAAGCGGAATATCACTCATTTAAGCCTGCGCCGTTGCCTCCGAATCCAGAGCTTAATATTAGCAGCGATATAGTAAAGAAGCTGGTGGAAGCTAACAGGGATCTGGTAAGGCTCGATACAGCAGCAAAGCTCATACCGAATGTTGAACTTTTCATTTCCATGTATGTAAGAAAAGAAGCGATTATTTCTTCGCAGATAGAAGGTACACAGTGTACGCTGGACGATGTGCTTGATCCTGAGGTTGACGGAAATATAAATCTTGATGTTGGAGATGTCATCAATTATGTGAGAGCCTGTACATATGCGATTGGCAGACTGGATAAGTTGCCTTTATGCAACAGGCTTCTAAGAGAAATACATCAGGAGCTTCTAGCAGGGGTCAGAGGGCAGGAAAAGAATTCAGGAGAATTTCGCAAATCACAGAACTGGATCGGTGCGGCTAACTGTACACTTAAGGAGGCAAGATATATTCCGCCGAATGTGGAGGATATGAATGTTGCAATGACTGATCTGGAAAGATATATGAACGAAGGAGATGATTACGATCCGCTAATCAGGATTGCGCTGATACATTATCAGTTTGAAACAATCCATCCGTTTCTTGACGGAAACGGGAGAGTCGGGCGGCTGATGATATTACTGTATCTCATGGAACAAGGATATATTTCCAAACCCATTATTTATATTTCTTACTTTCTGAAAAAGAATCAGATTGAATACTATGACCGTATTTCAGAGGTAAGAAGAAGCGGAAATTATGAACAGTGGGTCGGGTTCTTTCTTGAAGCGGTATCGGCAGCGGCAAAAGATTCACTGGCTACTGTCGAAAAGTTGTCAGCACTCCATGAGGGCAATATTGAAAGACTTCCTGTTACCGCAAGAAAAAACGATAACATAAGAAGAGTTTTTGATTATATTGAGCAGTATCCAATCATTGATATCAAAAGGACGGCGGCTGACCTTGGCGTAAGCTATAACACGGTATCGTCTGCCGTGGGAAAATTGATTCAAGCAGGGATATTGAAGGAAACGACAAATACATCACGTAATAGGGTGTTTTCATATGAAGAATATCTGAATATCTTGCGAAAAGATACGTGATCAGTAAAAATCTTTAGATTTACAGAATATATCACGATTTCATCTGTAAAAGTTATAAATAAAAGATGTAATTGTTTGGCTATTTGAGCCGAGCCCAAATAGCAAATGATCCGACACGAGAATTTGAGGTTCTCGTGCGGTGCAAAAGCATAAATGCTATAGCATCAAGTGCTCGGCAGGGAGGTAAATATGAAAAGACAAAACTTATTAAAAAAGAGGGGTGCAGGAGTGCTTATGCCAATATCAGCCCTTCCTTCGCCTTATGGTATAGGTACCCTGGGTAAAGCAGCCTATGATTTTGTGGATGATCTGGTAAAGGCCGGACAGACTTACTGGCAGGTGCTTCCTGTGGGACCTACAAGTTATGGAGACAGTCCATATCAATCATTCTCTGCATTTGCCGGTAATCCATATTTTATAGATTTTAGAGAACTAAGGAGACAAGGTCTAATCGAAGAAAAAGAATATAGTGAATATGACTTTGGACAGGATAATCCTTCTAAAATTGATTATGAAAAATTATATAATAACAGATTTAAGGCACTTCATAAGGCGTTTAAAAGGGCTCATCCTAGGGATTTGCCCGGGTACAGAGATTTTAAGATAAAGAATAAATTCTGGCTTGAGGACTATGCTTTATTTATGGCTATAAAGGGTACTCAGAATTCAAAGAGCTGGCAGGAGTGGCCGGAGGAACTTCGAATGAGAAAACCTAAGGCTATAGAGAAGGCCAAAGAAGAACTAAAGGATGAGATTAATTTTTGGAAATTCTGCCAATACGAGTTTTATCATCAGTTTATGAAGGTAAAAAAGTATGCCAATGCCAATAATATTTATATTATAGGTGATATACCTCTCTATGTTGCACTTGATAGTGCAGATGTCTGGGTAGAACCTGAAAACTTTGATTTGGATGAAGAGAGGAGACCCAGACATGTGGCTGGTGTTCCGCCTGATATTTTCTCTGCTGATGGGCAGAGGTGGGGTAATCCTATATATAACTGGAAACATATGGAAAAAAACGGCTTAAAGTGGTGGAAAAGGCGCATGGAAAAGTGTGCTGAGCTTTATGATGTTATAAGGATAGATCACTTTATAGGAGTTGTAAACTATTGGTCTGTACCGGCCGAATCAAAAACTGCCAAGGAGGGCGAATGGATAAAGGGACCCGGAAAGCATCTTACGGATGTTATTAAGTCCGCTGTTGGTGATTCAAAGATTATTGCAGAAGATTTGGGAGTTATAACACCTCCTGTAAGAAATCTTATCAATGAGTGTGGATGGCCGGGGATGAAAATACTTCAGTTTGCCTTCGATTCGGATTCAAAGAGTAACGATCTTCCACATAATTTTAATAACACTAATTGCGTCCTTTATGGAGGAACTCATGATAATAATACAGGTATGGGCTTTCTTTCAGAGGCATCAGAAAAGCGAAAGAAAAGGATAAGAGCCTATCTTGGATTGAAAAAGACCGCAACAGATGCAGAGATAAATGATGCGCTTATAAGACTTGGATACATGAGTACAGCTAATACAGCTATTTTCCAGGTTCAGGATTTACTTGGCCTTGGAACCGAGGCACGCATGAATCTTCCGTCAACTCTTGGCAATAATTGGCAGTGGCGCATGACTGAGTCAAGATTACCTAAAAAAGTGATTAAAAAATTAAAAAAATATGTTAAACTATATAACAGATAAAAAATGAAAGTTGAGGTAAAAAATATGTACGACGATAATTGTATATTTTGTAAGATAATAAAGGGAGAAATACCATCAAATAAGATTTATGAAGATGATGATTTTTGTGTCATACTCGATATAGCTCCGGCAACAAAGGGACATGCAGTGTTACTTCCCAAGCATCATGCAGCTGATGTTTATTCACTCCCGGATGAGTACCTTGAAAAGGTACTTAAGGTTGCAAGGAAGTGTGCAGATGCTATGGTAAAGACTCTTGACTGTGATGGTGTTAATATACTTCAGAATAATGGAGAAGCAGCCGGTCAGACTGTATTTCATTATCATACACATATTATCCCTAGGTATAAGGGAGATGGTGCAAATATCGGATGGAAGCCAATGACACCTGATGACAACGAAGGATTAGCAAAGAAAATAAAAGAAAACATGTGAGGTTTTTCATGAAATTTGAAGCTATAAAAAAGACTGATGAAGGAAAATATATCAGCAGATATGATGTAACATATACCACAAATGATGGTAATACAAAGGTATATGAAATGATTAGCAGAAATCCTGATATAAAGGAGTTTAAGGAGCTTGCAGACCACCCGGTCGATTCTGTAGTTATCATAATGCACGATGAAACCGGTGAAAAAATACTTATAAACAAAGAGTTTCGTATGCCTTGCGGAGGCTTTGTATATAACTTCCCTGCGGGGCTTATAGATCCGGGGGAGGACTTTTTAGAAAGCGCAAAAAGAGAGCTGAAGGAAGAAACAGGTCTTGATATAATTGAAATAAAGGATTGCCTGTATGACAGTTTTTCCGCTATAGGTTTTTCAAATGAGAAGAATGCATGTGTTATAGGAATTGCCGGAGGTGATTTCTCGCCAAGTTCCTCCGATGTTGAGGAAATAGAAGCTAAGTGGTATACTAAGGCTGAAGTGAGAGAATTACTAAAGAATAATTACTTTGCAGCCAGAACACAGGCTTATGCTTATCTTTGGAGTAGAGAATAATAAAGTATAACGGTTAATAAAATTAAAAATATAAGGGAAAAAAATGATAAGATTTGTAAGTGGAATATGTGAATACATAGATGAAAAGGAAATTGTTGTTAACAATCAGGGAATAGGTTATGCCATAATAGTTCCTGATTCGGTTACAGATAGTATAGGCTCAACCGGAAAAGAGGTGAAAATCTTTACTTATCTCAGTGTAAGAGAGGATGCCATACAGTTGTTTGGGTTTTTAAAGAGGGACGAGCTTGAGCTTTTTAAGATGCTTATAAAGGTTAGCGGTATGGGACCTAAGAGTGCTATAGCTTTACTTTCTACATTAAGTGCATCTGATATTAAATTTGCTATTATTGCAGGTGATTCAAAAGCTATTGCAAAGGCACCGGGAATTGGTGCCAAGACAGCAGGAAAGGTAGTACTTGAACTGAAGGACAGAATTGATTATATAGAGTCAGTTGAGGATGCTCTTGGAGAAGGAGAAGTATCATCAAAGAAGAGTAAGAATGAAGATGATAAGTCGGCTCTGATAAGAAGAGAAGCAGCAGAGGCTCTTGAAGCTCTTGGGTACAGCCCTACAGATGCGCTTAAGGCTATAAGAAGTGTGGATATAAGTGAGGATATGACTACAGAAGAACTGCTACGTCAAAGCTTAAAACACATAAGTAATATATAATAAGTGAGTCTTTACTTGGAGAAATTCATTTTTAAAGATACAACGGAGGAGCTATAATTGAAACGACAATTAACAACTGAATTAACTGCCGAGGATGAGATGTATGAGCCTTCACTTCGTCCTAAGCACCTGTCCGAGTATATAGGACAGAGTAAGATAAAGGAAAATATGAAGGTCTACATAGAGGCGGCAAAGAAAAGAGAGGAACCCATGGATCATGTACTCCTCTACGGGCCGCCCGGGCTTGGCAAGACAACACTTGCAGGCATCATTGCCAATGAAATGGGAGTCAACTTTAGGGTTACAGCAGGACCGGCCATCGATAAACCCGGAGAGCTTGCAGCTATATTAAATAACTTAAGTGAAAATGATATACTGTTTATAGACGAGATTCACAGATTAAACAGGCAGGTGGAGGAAGTGCTTTACCCGGCTATGGAGGATTACTATCTGGATATAGTCATAGGAAAAGGTGCATCAGCTCGCCCTATAAGGTTGGATCTTCCTAAATTTACGCTTGTGGGAGCCACTACCAGAGCAGGTATGCTTTCTGCTCCTCTAAGAGACAGGTTTGGTGTGGTTAACCATTTAGAGTTTTATACCAATGAAGAGTTAAAACAGATAATAATAGCTTCTGCTAAGGTACTTGAGGTTGAGATAGATGAGGAAGGTGCTATAGAGCTTGCAAGAAGATCCAGAGGAACTCCAAGACTTGCTAACAGATTACTGAAGAGAGTCAGGGACTTTGCAGATGTAAAGTATGATGGTAAGATAACAAAAGAGGTAACAGAATTTGCACTTAATCTGTTAGAGGTTGATAAGCTTGGACTTGATAATACTGACAGAAAGATTATTGAAACCATGATGAATACATTTAATGGAAGGGCTGTAGGTATAGAAGCTCTAGCAGTTGCTATAGGTGAAGATCCGGGAACAATAGAGGATGTGTATGAGCCTTATCTGGTGCAGAAGGGGTTGATTGCCCGTACGCGTACAGGAAGAGTTTTAACTGATGAAGCTTATAAGCATTTTGGGATTAATAATGAGTAAAAGGTGTCCTTAAAATTGGACAATATAATCCGGTACGAGAATTTGAAATTCTAGTGCGGTACAAAAGCTATATGCTTTAGATAAATCTTGGGTAAAGAAAGGAAAGGTTGAAAAATGAAATTTACAAAAATGCATGGGTGTGGAAATGATTATATATATATAGATTTAAATCAGGAAAAAATAGAAGATCAAGGTGGGCTTTCACTTATGTTAAGTGATAGACACTTTGGAGTGGGGGCTGATGGTATTATATACATAGCACCCTCTGAAGTTGCTGATGCCAGGATGATTATGTACAATGCAGATGGTTCCCGTGGTAAGATGTGCGGAAATGGAATCAGGTGTGTTGCAAAGTATGTTTACGATAACGGAATCAGTAAGAATAATCCTATGACAATAGAAACAGATTCGGGTATAAAGTCATTGGAACTTAAAATAAATGACGGTGAGGTAAGTAAGGTTAAGGTTAATATGGGAAAACCTGAGCTTAAGCCCGAACTCATACCGATAAAGGCGGCAGGAGATACATTTATAAATCAAGACATAGTTGTTGCAGGAAAGACATATAAGGCAACATGTGTATCCATGGGAAATCCGCATTGTGTAATAGTTATGGATGATATAGAGAATCTTGAATTGGAAAACATAGGTCCTGCTTTTGAAAATCATGAGATGTTTCCTGAGAGAATTAATACTGAATTCATAGAGATTAATTCCAGAAAGTCCATTAACTTCAGAGTGTGGGAAAGAGGTTCGGGAGAAACGCTTGCCTGTGGTACCGGAGCCTGTGCAGCAGTAGTAGCCTGTGTATTGAACGGACTTACAGAGAATAAGGTTAAGGTTCACTTGCTTGGTGGAGAACTAACCATAGAGTATGATCAGGAAAATGATACGGTATACATGACAGGCGCTGCCACAACTGTATTTCAGGGTGAAATCTAAATCAGTCGAAGAAATTCCTCAATTCTAAGTGAAGTGAAAGTGGGAGTTGTGACATTCTAAGTATTACATAATAATAATCATAACCGGAGGATTAGTATGATATTATCTAAAATTTTAGAGGATGTAGAATATAAATTAATAAAGGGAAGTACAGATGTAAATGTAGAAAATTTAATCTACGACTCCAGAAAGGCTGCACCGGGGAGCTGCTTTATTGCTATAAGAGGTGCAGTCTCGGACGCTCATAAGTATCTTAATGATGTATCAGAGAAGGGTGCGGCTGTACTTGTTGTAGAGTATATTCCGGATGACTTTGACCTTGACAGATGTAATTCAACCATAATACAAACCGACAATAACAGAAGTGCGCTGGCTTTTATGTCAGCAGCCTGGTTTTCTCACCCTGCAAAGTCGCTTAAGACTATTGGTATAACAGGTACCAAGGGTAAAACCACAACTACATACATGGTTAAGTCTATACTTGAAAACTCAGGTATAAAGACAGGGCTTATAGGAACCATAGAAACCATCATAGGAGATGAGCATATTCCATCAGTTAATACTACACCAGAGTCTTATATAGTTCAGGAGTACTTTAGAAGGATGGTAGATGAAGGTATAGAGTGCGTGGTTATGGAAGTGTCTTCACAGGCACTTAAGTTGAACCGCGTGGATGGATTTACTTTTGACTTCGGTATATTTACCAATTTAGAACCGGATCACATAGGTCCGAATGAACACGAAAACTTTGAAGATTATCTTTACTGTAAGAGTCTTCTTTTTTCAAAATGTAAACAGGGAATATTTAATGCAGATGACAATCACTTTGAGGAAATACTGAAAAATCATACTTGTAATGTAGAGACTTATGGCATGAGTGAAGGGTGTGACTACAGAGCAGAGAAGCTTGAATTAAAGAGAGATGGTAACGCCCTTGGTATAAGTTATCATCTTAGCGGACTCATGGATATGGATGTTATGATTGATATCCCGGGTAAATTCAGTGTATATAATTCACTTACAGCTATAAGTATATGCAGGCACTTTGGAGTATCAGAGGAAAATATCCTTTCCGCTCTTAAAAATATTCATGTAAGAGGAAGGCTTCAGACTGTAAATGTGTCGGACCACTTCTCGGTAATGGTTGATTATGCTCACAATGCTATGAGTTTAAACAGTCTTTTGAGCACACTTAAGGATTATAATCCACCAAGACTTGTATGTCTTTTTGGTTGCGGAGGAAACCGTTCCAGAGACAGAAGATTTGAGATGGGAGAGATTTCTTCTAAACTTGCGGATCTTACAATCGTCACTTCAGATAATCCACGTTTCGAGCGTCCGGAGGATATTCTTAATGATATAGTAACAGGTGTAAAGAAGGCAGATGGAGAGTATATAACCATTATAGACAGAAGAGAGGCTATTTACTATGCTCTGGATCATGCTTTAGAGGGGGATGTTATAGTTGTCGCAGGTAAGGGACATGAAGATTATCAGGAAATCGAAGGAAAGAAGTATCATATGGATGATGCTGAGATAATCATGGACTGGTATAACGATCACAAGAGTAAGTAAAATAAAAACCGTATATAGAGAGTAAAAGACGGATAAACTTTTGCAAAATATAAGTAATTAACGAAACAGGTGAAAAAATGCTATTTGCAGATATTGTTGTAGACATATCAGCCAAAGAGCTTGACAGACCCTTTCAATACAGGGTTCCAGAGAGCATAGAAGGAGATATAGATATCGGAAGCAGGGTAGAGATTCCATTTGGAAAAGGAAATACCCTGAAAGAGGGGTATGTGATAAATCTGAGTCATACCCCTTCTTTTGATGAAAACAAACTAAAGGATATAAAAGGGATAGTAAAAAGGAGCCTGACTCCCGAGGAAAGACTTTTAAGGACTGCAAATTGGATTAGAAACAGGTGCGGTTCTAATTTAAGCGATGCAATTAAGGCAGTAATGCCTGTAAAAATGGAGATAAAACAAAAGGATGAAAGAACTATTATAATAGATGCATCCAAAGAAGAACTGGAAGAAGCACTAAATACAGCTGTAAAAAGACATTATACAGCTCAGGAGAAGTGTTTAAGGACGCTAATTGATATTAATAATAATCATGCATCAGAAAATGAAAAAAACTTACCTCATATAAAGTATGATGAGATAAAAAATATAAGCGGAATTGACATGTCTGTTTTAAGAGCACTAGAAAAAAAGAAGCTCATTAGGATTGATACCAAGTCCGTATTTCGGGACAGCTCCTCTTACATAATTGAAGAAAAAATTAATTCTGAAAGTGAACTTGTATTAAATGAAGGACAAAAGAAAATTGTTGATGATATTATAGAGTCTTATGATAACAAAGACTTAAAGCCACATCTCATACATGGCATAACAGGAAGTGGCAAAACTTTTGTTTATATAAAGATTATTGAAGAAATGTTGAAAAGAGGTAAGCAGGTAATAGTCCTTATTCCCGAGATTGCATTAACATATCAAACTGTAAAAAGATTTAAAAATGCATTTGGAGACAGGTGTGAGACACTTCACTCAAAGCTATCTCATGGTGAAAGATACGATAGATACATAAAGGCAAAAAATGGTCTTGTGGATATAATGATAGGTCCCAGATCTGCACTTTTTACTCCATTTGAAAATCTTGGAATGATAGTTATGGATGAAGAGCATGAAACAAGCTACAGAAATGATTATCCACCTAAGTATCATGCTCGCCATGTGGCAGAATTTATAGCGCATGATACTAAGTCTTTACTTGTACTTGGATCTGCAACTCCATCGCTAGAGGCTTACTACAGATGTAAACAGGGGCAGATAAAGCTTCATGAGTTAAAGGAAAGAGCGGTTCCGGAAGCAAAACTCCCAAGAGTACATATTACAGATTTGAGGGAAGAATTAAAGAAGAATAATCGTTCAATCTTTGGCTCATTGTTATATAATTTGATTAAGGATAGACTTAGAAAAAAAGAGCAAATTATGCTTTTTATAAACAGAAGAGGTTACTCCGGATTTGTTTCCTGCAGGTCATGCGGAGCAGTTGAGGAGTGTCCGAATTGTTCAGTTTCCTTAAAGGCACACGTAGATGAAGGTAAGCTTAGATTACTAAAGTGTCACTACTGCGGCTTTGAAAAAGCATTTCCCAGAAAATGCAGTGTTTGTGGATCGAATATCATAGGAACTTTTGGGACAGGAACTCAAAAGGTTGAAGAAATGATACATAAAGCTTTTCCTGAGGCGAGGGTTCTTAGAATGGATAGAGATACCACCGGTACTAAAGGGTCTCATGATGAGATTCTTAAGAAATTTGGGGCTCATGAAGCAGATATCCTTGTAGGAACCCAGATGATAGTAAAGGGACACGATTTTTCACATGTTACTCTCATGGGAATACTTGCTGCAGATATGTCTCTTAATGTTAGTGATTACGAGGCTTATGAAAGAACCTTTGAACTTCTGGTACAGGCTTCCGGAAGAGCAGGAAGAGGTGATGAGGCAGGGGATGTAGTCATACAGACCTATCAGCCTGAGAATCCGGCAGTTTTTTTAGCTGTTAAAAATGACTACGAAGCATTTTATGAAAGCGAGATTGTGAGACGTAAAAGCTTGCATTATCCCCCTGTATCACATATACTTGAGGTGCTGTGTCTTGGAAAGGATGAGGCAGAGCTTAAAGAAGAGAGTAAGTATATCGCAGATATACTTAAGAAGAAAGAAGCTCATGTCTTAGGACCTACGCAGGATGTGGTCTATAAGGTAAATAATACTTACAGATATAAGATTTACGTCAAATCCCCTAATGATAAGCTTCTTATGTCATATGCGGATATCATCCGAGAAGATATGAAGAAGCGTATGGTTAAGGGGATTATAGTACAATTCAAGTTATAAGTAATACTTGTGGCAAAAAATCTACTTAGTCGGAGAAATCCCTCACCTCAAAGCTATACTGTAGGTGAGAATATTGATAATAAATAATTTAAGAGATTTAAGGAGGAAATTAAAATGGCACTTAGAGAAATAAGAGTTCTGGGAGATGAAATATTAACAAAGGTTTCAAAACCAATTACTGAGATGAAACCGAGATTTGAAGAGCTTATAGATGATATGCTTGAAACTATGTACTCAACCGGTGGAGTTGGGCTTGCGGCAGTTCAGGTCGGTATTCTCAGAAGAATAGTTGTTATAGATGTTTCACCTGAGCAGGATTCTCCTATGGTACTTATTAATCCTGAAATTATAGAGATGAGTGGAGAACAGACAGGTGTCGAAGGATGCCTAAGTGTTCCGGGAAAGACAGGAACTGTTACAAGGGCTAACTACTGTAAGGTAAAAGCATTGGACAGGAATATGAAAGAGCAGATTCTGGAAGGTGAAGAATTACTTGCCAGAGCATTTCAGCATGAGATAGATCATCTTGATGGAAAGATTTATGTGGATTTGGTTGAAGGTGACCTTATGGATGCTACTCAGGAAATAGAAGAAGAGTATGAAGAATAAAAAATGTTCAAAGTACATAATCGGTATAAAAGGAAATGAAATGAATGAAAAAAAGATTAAATAACAAAATATCTAAAATAAATATTAATAATATAAATTACAAAATATTATTGATATTACTAATAATATCATTTGTAATAATCCAACCCACCACATACCTTACAAATACAGCATACGGAAAGACTACATTAGCCAAGGAAACTCACAAATCCTCATTCCTAAATTCTTATATTCCCTTTGATTTTTCTGAAAGTGAAGTTGCCACTTTAGAGGATGGAACATTTGAATCATTAGATTTTTTCACTAAAGCAAAACAAAGAGAATATTATCATAACGATAAATACGAAGATTCCGTAAGTATTTCTTTTAATACACAAAGTCAATGGGGAGACTCAGCTGTTTGTGAAGTAAAAATTAAGAATAATACTTCCAAATCAGTTGATTTATCTGATATTGCTTTTACTGTTGATGGGAAGATTAACTCCATATGGAATGCTTCAATCGAGGAAGAAGAGCCTTACGAATCATTTCAAAAATCTTCAAGTAATAATGAAACATCAAATAATGATACAAATGATAATTTTAGTTCCGAAAAAGATACGAAATCAGAATCAAATTCAAATTCAACTTCAGAATTAGCTCAAGATTTAAATTCCAATAATTATTTCAGTTATAATGTCAAGATTCGCAAGCGAGTCTTTAACAATCGAGAATGATTTCTGTTACTTTCACAGTCGTTCCGCCTGTGAAAGTAACGGGTTTTGCCATTCAGAATCGCTTCGCGATGGGCAAAACCCATGAAAATCCGAGTATGTCACGCCGTAAATGCGCAGTATATGCGCATTTCGGCTGTGAATAGTAACTGATTTCTATTAAAATTCAGATACAAACGTTGATAATGGTCAATTAATTGTAAATGGAGATTATTATGCAATCAGTGGATATTTATCAATAGATTCAGGAGATGCAGTAAACATAGGTGGTGACCTTTTAATAAAGAAATATGCAGGTTTACGACTCTTTGGAAGATATTCTAATTTGGGCATAGATGGGGATTTTATCATACGTTCAAAGATAGAGGATTCATATGCAGATATATATGGTGAAAAGTACGGTGGAATCATAGATTTAAAGGGCAATCTAAAGCAATCAAAGGGTTCTACATATAATACTATTTTTAGTAAAGTAATAGTCAGGTTCACAGGTGATAAGAATCAGATTATAAATCTTAATAATAGTTTAACACCTATAGATTTTTTGGCAATTCCGGTATATCATAAATTGTAAGGAGATTTCTGTTTTTAGCAACAAAAAATGCTGTAATTATATAGCTTTTGGCGTTTCGCAAACACGCATATAAAAAAATCGTTAAAGTAGGAGGAAAGTAAGAAATGAATATAATATATATGGGAACACCGGACTTTGCAGTTCCGACACTTGAAACACTTATTAATAGTGAGCATACTGTATCGCTTGTTGTAACCCAGCCGGATAAGGCAAAGGGGAGAAGTAAAAGATTAGTTCCGTCTCCGGTTAAGGAGGTGGCAATTAGAGAAAATATTCCGGTCTATCAACCTGATAAGATAAGAGAGGGGGGAGCGGATTACCTGTCTAAATTTAAACCGGATATAATAGTTGTTGCGGCTTTCGGTCAGATATTATCTAAAGATATATTGGATCTTCCGAAGTATGGATGTATCAATGTTCATGCCTCACTTCTTCCGGCGTGGAGGGGCGCAGCTCCCATACAATGGTCAATTATCAATGGTGACAGTGAAACCGGAATTACCATTATGCAGATGAATGAGGGGCTTGACACAGGAGATATCATATTAAAGGAAGTATATAAGATGACCGGGAAGGAAACAGGTGGAAGTCTCTTCGACACACTGTCCGGAATGGGAGGAGAAGCTACACTTAAGGCACTTGAACTGATTGAAAAAGGACAGGCAGAGAGGATACCCCAAGCAGAAAGTACAACATCCTACGCATCCATGCTAAAAAAAGAGATGGGAGAGCTTAACTTTAATAAAACAGGTGCTGAAATAGAGAGGCTTGTAAGAGCACTTTACCCATGGCCCGGAACGTATACATATCTGGATGATAAGATTTTAAAAGTTCATGAAGTAAAGCTCACTTCGGATGTGGAAGAAAGATTTGTAAATGAAGCGATTGCAGCTTCTGAGAAGAAAAAAATAGGTGAGTACGTCTCTACTGCCGGAGAATATATATGGGTAAAAACTTCTGATGGTATCATAGCTCTCAGTAAGGTTCAGATAGCAGGAAAGAAGAGTATGAGCTCAGAAGAATTCTTAAGAGGACATAGATTGGAGTTTTGACCTCAAAACATTATTAAATGATTCAATATAAGGAGAGTCTCATGAAGAGTCCGCAAAAAAAATATAATACAAGACTTCTTGCTCTTGATATAGTTTATAAAACCATGACAGGTGAAGAGTTTATCGATAAGGTTATTGATGATATGTATCTTACTCATCCCGGACTTGAAAGCAGGGAGAAATCGTTTATTACACGGCTTTCAAAGGGATGCGTGGAAAGGATAATAGAGCTTGATTATCTTATAAATGAGTTAACGGATAACTCTGAAACTCGTATAAAGCCTGTAGTAAGGGATATCCTAAGACTGGGGCTTTACCAGATTCTTTATATGGACAGTGTTCCTGACAGTGCTGCAGTAAATGAAAGTGTAAAGCTTTTAGAGATAAAAAAGGTATCTGCACTTAAGGGATTTGTAAATGCTATATTAAGGAATGCTATAAGAAAGATGGATGATATACCTTATCCTTCAAAGAAAAAGGATGAAGTAAAGTATTACTCGGTATGGTATTCATGTCCGGAGTGGATAGTGAAATACTTGCTTGAAAATTATGGAGAAGAGACAGAGAAAATCCTTCAGAGTTTTTTTAATGATGATAATTTTATTTCTGTCAGAATGCTTAGATCAAAGGCTCCAAAGGAAGATATTATAAAAAGCTTAGAGAATCAGGTTTCCGAAGTAAGAAAAGGAGTGCTGTTTGACTATGCATTAAGACTTTATAAGACATCGGATCTTAGGGAACTCGATGCATTTAACAAGGGATATATACAGGTTCAGGATGAAAGCTCTATGATTACAGGAGCGGTAGCGGATGCAAAGGATGGTATGAATGTTCTTGATATATGCGCTGCTCCCGGTGGTAAGTCCATACACATGGCAGATGATATGAGATATGATTATTTTAAAAAACAGGCGTCTTCGGAAAATGGAGTGGAGAATGTAGACGCAGACGGACGTGTGGATGAAGGAAACGGATGTATCACAGCCTGTGATAAGGATAAAAAGAAGGTATCTCTTATAAGAGATAATCTAAAAAGATTAAACATTCATAATATAAAGCTCAAGAAAAATGATGCACTGGAATATAATCCCGAATTTGAAAAAAGCTTTGATTTAATAGTTGCTGACCTTCCGTGTACAGGTTTAGGAGTGTTATCGAAGAAATGTGATATCAAATATAAAACCAAATATAAGGATATTAAGGCTCTGCAGACCATACAAAGGAAAATACTTATTAATTGCTGCAAGTATCTTAAGCCCGGAGCTATGCTGGTTTACAGTACCTGCACCATAACAAAAGAAGAAAACATAGATAATGTAGACTGGATAAAGGAGAAACTTAAACTTCGTCCGGTTTCAATAGAAGATAAGCTTCCAAATCAACTTAAAGGAAAAACAGGAGAGGAAGGCTATATACAGGTATTACCTTCCGTGGCGGGAACTGACGGCTTTTTTGTCGCTGCATTTAAAAAAGATTAGGAATAGATTATGATAGATATTAAATCCATGAATCTCGAAGAGTTGACTGAATTTACGGTCAGTATGGGAGAGAAGCCTTTTAGGGCAAAACAGCTTTATGAGTGGATGCATGTAAAGTGTGCTTCTGATTTTGATGAAATGACTAATTTATCTAAGGCTTTCAGAGAAAAACTAAAAGAAGAGGCGCTTTCATCCATGGCTTCTATTTTGCTTTGTCAGGAATCAAAGCAGGATGGTACGAAAAAGTACCTTATGGAATTAAATGATAAAAACACCATAGAAAGCGTATTTATGCGCTATAAGCATGGAAACAGCGTATGTATATCCAGTCAGGTGGGTTGTCGCATGGGCTGCAGGTTTTGTGCCTCTACCGTAGGTGGTCTGATAAGGAGTTTAAGTCCTTCTGAGATGCTTGAGCAGATATATAACATAGAAAGAGATACGGGTGAAAGAGTATCCAATTGTATCATCATGGGTATAGGTGAACCCTTTGATAATTATGAAAATGTTATCAGATTTATAAGGATGCTCAGTGATAAGAACGGACTTAACATAAGTCAGAGAAATATAACAGTCTCAACCTGTGGAATAGTGGAAAACATAAAAAGACTTATGACAGAGGGGCTTAACATAACCCTGGCGATATCGCTTCATGCACCCAATGACGAGATAAGAAGAACTATGATGCCTGTTGCCATGAAGTACAGTATAGATGAAATCGTAAAGACATGTAGAGAGTATGCGGATACTACAGGCAGGAGAGTGACATTTGAGTATACGCTGGTAAGTGGACAAAATGATAGCGATGAAAATGCAAAGGAGCTGGCTAAACTTCTAAAATATAAGCTTTTTCACGTGAATCTTATACCTTTAAATGAAGTGTCAGGTAGATTTGGAAAGAGATCTGTAAAGGATCAAATAAAGAGATTTTATGATATTTTGGTGGGCGCAGGTATGAACGTGAGTATAAGAAGAGAGTTGGGAAGTGATATATCTGCGGCCTGTGGTCAGCTTAGAAACTCAGCGCCTCAGTAAAATAGCGAAAAAATGCACTAAAAATAAGTTTTGACACATACATATATTTATAGTAAAATACGATACGTGTAGAATTTTCGTAAAGGAGGGAAACTGCTTTGAAGTCATATGCTAGAACTGATATCGGCTCTAAAAGAGACATGAATCAGGATTATTATTACGCTACAGAAAAGAATATCGGTAGTTTCCACAATCTTTATATTGTTGCTGATGGTATGGGAGGTCATTTGGCCGGAGACAAAGCATCTAAACTTTGTGTGGAAAGTATGATATCCTATATTACCAATACGGATATGGTAACCCCTGTTTCTATATTTTCGGAGGCAGTGGCATATGCCAATCATGAGGTTTTTCAGGCATCTGTTTCTCATGCGGATTACTCGGGTATGGGAACAACTGTTGTGGCGGCAACTATCATGAATGACACACTTTATGTTGCGAACATCGGTGATTCCAGACTTTATCTTATAAGTGATGATATGGTTCAGATTACCAATGATCATTCACTTGTTGAAGAAATGGTGAAGCGAGGAGATTTGACGGAAAGTCAGGCGAGGATTCATCCTCAGAAAAATATCATAACCAGAGCACTGGGCATAGACAGTCAGGTTCAGGCTGATTATTTTGAAATCCAGTTAAAGAAGCATGATAAGATATTATTATGTTCTGATGGATTAACCAATATGGTTGAGGATTATGATATCAGATATTTATTAAAGCATTCTGCATCTTTAGAGGAGTCTGTAGATAATCTTATAGACAGAGCTAACAGTGCGGGTGGATTGGATAATATAACTGCCATTTTAGTAGAATATGATTAATAGATAAAAGAGTTAACGATTATAATATTTTAATTCCATGGAGGAACAGATATGATTAATCCGGGTATGATGATAGGTGATAGGTACGAGATAACCGAAAAGGTCGGGTCCGGTGGTATGGCTGATGTTTATAAAGCCAAAGACCATAGATTAAACAGATTTGTTGCAATAAAGATTTTAAAACAGGATTATTCCAGTGATGCCAAGTTTGTTGCTAAGTTTAAAGCTGAAGCACAATCAGTTGCAGGTATTTCTCATCCGAATATTGTAAATGTATACGATGTAGGAGAGGATAATGGGCTTTACTTCATAGTTATGGAGCTGGTGGAGGGTATCACTCTAAAGAAATTCATAGAGAAAAAAGGAAAGCTTGATGTAGGAGAGGCAGTCGGCATTTCCATTCAGATTGCACAGGGTATGAAGGCAGCACACGATAATAACATTATCCATAGAGATATAAAGCCTCAAAATATAATTATTTCTAAAGAGGGAAAAGTAAAGGTTACAGATTTTGGTATTGCAAAGGCAGTTACCTCCAATACCATTACCTCCAATGCTATGGGAAGTGTTCATTACATAAGTCCCGAGCAGGCAAGAGGTGGATACAGTGATGAAAAAAGTGATATATACTCATTGGGTGTATCCATGTACGAGATGTTTTCAGGAAGTGTTCCTTTTGAGGGAGACAGCACTGTTACCGTTGCATTGTCCCACATACAGGATGAAGCTATTCCGTTAGATGACATAGATGAGGATATACCTCACAGTATAGCAAAGATAGTTAATAAATGTATGCAGAAAAAACCGGAGATGCGTTACTTAAATGCATCCGAGGTTATATCAGACTTAAAGAGAGCTTTAGATGAGCCTGACGGAGCATATGTTGTTATATCTCTTCCTATAGATCAGTCAAAGACAATTCCTATCACGAAGGAAGAAATCAAGGAATTAAAGGGAGCTGCCAGACCTGAGATAAAGACAACTCAAGAGGATGATGATAAGGCTATCGATCCTAAGATTGAAAGGATTATAAAGGTTTGCAGTGCCATAGTGGCAATAATTATAGTTGTAGTTATTATACTTCTTATCGCTTCTCTTAAGGGATGGGTTAATTTTTCAGGAAGAAGCAGTAGTAAGAAAACAGAAACCACAGCTTCTCCTACGCCTACTAAAGAGGCTGAGGAGGGTATAGAGGTTCCTGATTTAGTTGGTCACACACTTGAGGAAGCAGAAGAAATGTTAAATGAAGTTAACCTTAAGTATCAGCTTAAAGATAAGGAGTCTGACGAAGAACCTAATACTGTTATTAAACAGGAGCCTGAAGCAGGTGAAAAGGTTGATGAGTACGACATTGTTACTATATACTACAGTGCAGAGGGAATAACAATTCCTGATGTAAAGGGTAAGACAGAAGAGGAAGCAAAAAAGGCAATAGAGGATGCGGGACTTGTGGTATCTAGTGTTAAAACAGAAAACAGTGATAGCGTGGATAAGAATCTTGTAATCACAACAGATCCGGTTATTGGAACAAGTGTGGAGGAAGGAACATCAGTCATCCTTACCATAAGCGCCGGTCCGGAAAGTGGTACAGTAATAGTTCCTAATATTGTTGGAAAGAAGGAAGATGTAGCAAAGAATAAACTTGCGGAAGCAGGTCTTACAATTGATACATCAAAGGTTGTTTCAGAGTACTCAGAGACAGTAAAGACTGGAGTGATTATCAGTCAGTCGGTTGTTGCAGGTTCTGAAACTGATAAGGGATCAAAGGTTTACTATACCGTAAGTCTTGGACCTAAGGCTACCGAGGAACCTACAGATGCACCGGATGTAGTTTATCAAGGATCATTTACAGCTTCTGTTAATCCTTTCGTAGAGGGTGAGGATCCGGCAGAGATTAAGGTTGTGCTTACTCAGGACGGACAGACTAAGACAGTTTACAAGGGAACTCTTGGTTTCAGTGATTTCCCTAAGACATTTACCGTAGAGGGTTGGAGCGGTAACGCAGGAACAGCAGTTATATGTAAGAATGATGTTCAGCTCGACGGCTCATACAGCGTAGATTTTAAGGCTGCACAGTGATGAATTACAGTTTCTTTCCATGAGGGTTAGGTTGGCTCTCATGGGGAGAATGTTGATTGATTTACTTGATATATTTGGAAAAACATCGGAGATAAACCGAAAAAACTGTTGAAAGAGGAAATATAAGATGTCTCTATTAGCTCCGTCGATATTAGCAGCTGATTTTAACAGATTGGGTGAAAATATAAAAATACTTGAGAAGTCAGGTATAAAGCTTCTGCATATAGATGTTATGGATGGTATGTTCGTTCCTTCGATTTCGTTTGGCATGCCTCTCATAACTTCAATCAGGAAGGAAACAGCCCTTTTTTTTGATGTACATCTAATGATAGAAAAGCCTGAGAGATATATAAAGAACTTTTGTGAAAGTGGAGCAAACAGCTTACTTATTCATTATGAAGCATGTAAGGATTTGAAAAACAATCTTTTGAGAATCAGAGATTATGGGATGGAGGCCGGTATAGTTATTAATCCGGAATCATCGGTAGCTGATATAGAGGAGTATCTTGAGTTTGCTGACAGAGTTCTCGTGATGACTGTTCATCCGGGCTTTGGTGGTCAGTTGATGATAGAGAAAGAGCTTTCTAAGGTTAGAGAGCTTAAAAGGTTAAGACAAGAGCATGGATATGATTATATCATTGAAATTGACGGCGGTGTAACTAAGGATAATATAAATGTTGCTGTTGAGTGCGGAACAGACGTTATAGTTGCAGGGACCGCTGTGTTTTCAGGTGATATAGAAAAAAATGTTTTTGTGTTGAAAGAAAAATGTGAAAAGTAATAAAAAGGGATAAGCTTATGTCCAAAGCGTTAGTGTTTTCCGGAGGTGTATATAATCTCAGATTTATAAGGGATTATATACAAAGTCTGGATTATGATATCATAATTTGCATCGATTCGGGGTTGGATGCATGTGATAAGTTAGGATTAAAACCTGATTATATGATCGGAGATTTTGACAGTGTAAGTGAAGATGTACGGTCTCGATATGAAGGTATGCAAGGGGTTGAGGTTTATAAATATCCGCCAGAAAAGGATGAAACTGATGCCGGTCTTGCGCTTTTTTTATGTAAAGAAAAGTGCGTAAGGGAAGCACATATAGTTGGGGCTACAGGTGGAAGGCTTGACCATTTTCTTGCAAACATTGGAATACTTTACAGAGCGCTTTGTGACGGGATTTCATATTATATTATAGATGATTATTCATGTATGTATATGAAGGACAGAAGCTTTAAGGTTAGAAAAAGAGATTACTTTGATAAATACATCTCATTTATGTCATACACAGATGAGGTTTGTGGATTAAGTCTTTCGGGATTTAAGTATCCTCTTTCTGATTTTACCTTGGTAAAGGAAAGTGACAGATGTATAAGTAATGAGTTTATAGAGCCTGAGGGTGAGGTTATATTTAAATCAGGTATACTTATAGTAATAGAAAGTGTAAGTGATAGAGATAAAAGGATAACCGGAACGGAGGAATTATATGATTAAAGTTGGAATTATAGGATCTACAGGATATGCAGGACAGGAGCTTGTAAGGATACTCCTCGGACATAAGGAAGCAGAGATTATCTGGTATGGATCACGAAGCTATGTAGATCAGGATTATAGCGATGTGTATGGAAATATGTTTAAGCTTGTGGATAGTAAGTGCTTAGATGATAATTTGGATGAGCTTTCAAAGGAAGCAGATGTAATATTCACAGCTACTCCTCAGGGTTATCTGGCCGGAGTTATCAATGAGGATATACTTTCCAATTCTAAGATAATAGATATATCTGCTGACTTTAGACTTAAGAACGCCGGAGTTTATACTAAGTGGTATGGTATAGAGCATAAGGCTCAACAGTTTTTACATGAAGCAGTATACGGACTTTGCGAGTTAAACAGAGACAATATACGGGGAGCGCGCCTGATAGCGAATCCGGGATGCTATACAACAACCTCCATCCTTTCTTTATATCCGCTAGTGAGAGAGCACATGATAGACACAGATAGTATTATAATTGATGCGAAGTCAGGCACCAGCGGAGCGGGAAGAGGTGCAAAGGTTCCAAATCTTTACTGTGAAGTAAATGAAAGTATAAAGGCTTATGCGGTTGCAAGTCACAGACATACTCCGGAGATAGAAGAGCAATTAGGATATGCTTTTCTGGCCGGAAACAGTGATGAAAACATATTTACTGTCGGACAGAGAGAGTATGATGAGGGATATGCAGGGGGCAGTAAAGCACTAAAGCTTAACTTTACTCCTCACCTGATACCTATGGACAGAGGTATACTTGCTACATCTTATGCTAAACTTACCGGTAAGTATACCTATGATGATATTAGAAATGCTTATGAAAAATATTATAAAGATGAGTATTTTATAAGACTGCTTAAAAAGGGAGTTTGTCCTGAAACCAGATGGGTTAAGGGAAGTAACTTTGTAGATATAAACTTTGTTGTAGATGAAAGAACAAACAGAGTTGTAGTAATGGGAGCACTTGATAATGTAGTCAAGGGAGCTGCAGGACAGGCAGTCCAAAACATGAATCTTTTGTTTGGACTTCCGGAAAATACCGGATTAAAGCTTGTTCCGATGTTTCCGTAAAGTATAAGTTATAGTAAAAAAAGATGGAGGCTAGCACACATGACAGCAGAAGAAAAAGAAAAATTTTTGGGAAAGATAACAGATAAGGCAGAGACTCTTATAGAGGCGCTTCCTTACATAAGAGATTTTAATAATAAAATAGTAGTGGTAAAGTATGGCGGAAGTGCTATGACAGATAAAAGCCTCGAGGAAAGCGTTATAAAGGATGTTGTTCTCCTTAAGCTTGTAGGTATGAAGCCTGTTATAGTTCATGGCGGAGGAAAGGAAATAAGCCGCTGGATAGGAAAGGTTGGAAAAGAGCCGGAGTTTATCGATGGTTTCAGAGTTACAGATGATGAAACCATGGAAATAGCAGAGATGGTTCTTAACAGAGTTAATAAGAATCTTGTTCAAATGATAGAAAGATTAGGTGTTAAGGCTGTTGGTATATCCGGTAAGGATGCCGGTATGATGCATGCTGAAAAAAAGATGCCAAACGGTAATGATATTGGCTATGTGGGAGACATAACAACAGTTAATCCGGGACTTGTAAGTGCACTTCTTGATAATGATTATATTCCGGTTATTGCACCTATAGCCATGGGAGCACATGGAGCAACCTACAATATAAATGCTGATGATGCAGCCAGTGCTGTTGCTGTTGCGCTTGGAGCTGAAAAACTTGCCTTCCTTACAGATGTTGAGGGTGTTTATAAGGACCCTGATGATGAAGAAAGTCTTATATCCGTACTTACCTTAAAGCAGGCTGAAGAGCTTATAGAGGATGGAACTATAAGTGGTGGTATGCTTCCAAAGATTCTCAATTGTACTGACGCAGTTAAGAAGGGTGTTGGAAGGGTGCATATACTCGATGGTAGAAGAGATCATTGTCTGCTTCTGGAATTCTTTACCAAGAAGGGTGTTGGAACTGCAATAATAGACGGTTCTAAAAGACTTTACTACAATGAGAAATAATAAATCTTTTATAATTGGAGGCTGGCAGTTATGGATTATAATGATATAAATTTATTAAATAAGCATCTTATACATACTTATAATCGTAAAGTGGTTTTTGAAAGTGGAGAGGGTATGTATCTTACTGATGTAAATGGAGAAAAATACCTGGATATGGGAGCCGGAATCGCTGTTAATGCTCTGGGATATGGTTGCAGTGAGTTTGAAGAAGCGCTTTATGATCAGATTAAAAAGCTTATTCATAT
Organism: Lachnospiraceae bacterium; assembly: GCA_016281605.1. Lineage (GTDB taxonomy): Bacteria > Bacillota > Clostridia > Lachnospirales > Lachnospiraceae > JAEEJA01. The sequence continues at coordinate 28,745 of JAEEJA010000062.1, read as the reverse complement.
TTCAAATCTTTATTACACACCTTCATTGATAAAGGCAGCAGAGTACATAGCCGAGGCAACCGGACTTGATAAAGTCTTCTTTACTAATAGTGGCACAGAAGCTATAGAGGGGGCTATCAAGCTTGCAAGGAAGTATAAATGGCTTCAGAACAAAGATTCTAAGGGAGAGATAATAGCTTTTGAGCATTCATTTCACGGAAGGAGCATGGGAGCACTTTCGGTTACGGGAACAGAGCATTATCGAACTCCTTTTGAACCTCTAATCGGAGGAGTTAAGTTTGCAGAATACAATAATTTAGATAGCGTTAAGGATCTGATAACAGATGATACTTGTGCAATCATTATGGAAGACCTTCAGGGAGAGGGAGGTATATATCCTGCAACTGATGAATTTATAAAGGGTGTAAGAGCTCTGTGTGATGAACATGATGTAGTAATGATATCTGATGAGATTCAGTGTGGTATGGGTAGAACAGGAAAGATGTTTGCGTATCAGCATTATGGTATCAAACCGGATGTACTTACCACTGCAAAAGCCCTTGGTTGTGGTGTGCCGGTCGGTGCATTTGTGGCTTCTGATAAGGTTTCTGAAGCTCTTACAGTCGGAGATCACGGAACAACCTATGGAGGAAATCCTTTAGCATGTGCAGCAGTATGCAAGGTATTTGAGCTCTTCAGGGAAAAGAATATACTTGAAAATGTAAATGAAATGAGTTCGTATTTAAGGGAAAAGCTTCTTACATTAAAAGAAAATCATAAACTAATTAAAGATGTGCGTGGTTTAGGACTTATGATGGGAATCGAATTTGATATAGCACCTTCTGAGATAGTCTCAGCCATGATGGAAAAGAAGATTGTAGTTATCGGGGCAGGCTCAAATGTAGTTAGAATCGTTCCACCTCTTATTGTTGGAAAAGAGGATATTGACAAGATGGTAAATGCTTTTGATGAGGTACTTTCAGATATTGAAAAATAGTATTGTTTAACTCAGTCGGTTTTTTACCGGCTGAGTTAATTGTGCTTTTTAAGGAGTTTGCCAAGGAAAATGACATTAAAAGAATTAGAAATCGGAAAGAAAGCAATTATAGAGTCAGTAGGCGGAAGTGGAGCCCTAAGACAGCACTTCCTGGATATGGGAGTTATACCGGGAGCTATCGTAGAGATTATTAAATTTGCGCCTATGGGAGACCCCATGGAAATCCGCATACATGGATATGAGCTCACTTTACGTCTTGATGATGCTTCAAAAATTGATATAAAAGCTGTGGATGAAAAAATAAATGAAAAGCCAAAGCAAAACAAAGAAAAGAAGAAAAGTAATCATCCGGGATTTGGAGAGGGCGGAAAGTTTCACCCTAAAGGAACAGGTAAAGCACTACCTGAAGATGAAACACTTACCTTTGCCTTAGTAGGCAATCAAAATAGTGGTAAGACAACATTATTTAATCAATTGACCGGTACAAGGCAGCACGTAGGAAATTTTCCGGGGGTTACTGTAGATAAAAAAGACGGTATGATTCTTGGATATAAGAATACGATAATAACTGATCTTCCCGGAATTTACTCCATGTCACCCTACTCAAGCGAAGAGATTGTATCCAGGGATTTTGTTATGAAATCAAAGCCCAAAGCTGTCATAAATATAGTTGATGCTACAAATATTGAGAGAAATCTTTACCTAACCATGCAGCTTTTGGAAATGGATGTTCCGGTAGTAGTTGCTCTAAATATGATGGATGAAATGACTTCTAACGGCGGCTCTATAGATGTAAACCTTTTAGAATCCATGCTGGGAACTCCTGTTGTACCTATATCCGCTGCTAAAAATCAGGGTATACATGAACTTGTAGAGCATGCTATGCATATAGCGAAATATCAGGAAAAGCCGGTAAGACAGGATTTTTGCGATAATAGTGATCATGGAGGCGCTGTTCACAGATGTATGCATGCAGTTATGCACCTGGTAGAAGATCATGCCAAAGAAGCGGATATACCTTTAAGATTTGCAGCTTCTAAGCTAATTGAAGGAGACCCTTTAATATTAAAGAATTTAGATCTTGATCAAAATGAAAAAGAACTTCTGGAGCATCTTACCATACAGCTTGAAAAGGAAAGCGGTATGGATAAAAACGCTGCTATTGCAGATATGCGATTTTCTTTTATTCTAAAGGCCTGTGAAGAGTGTGTTATAAAACCAAAAGAAAATAAAGGTCGAAAAAAAAGCCAGATGATTGATAAGGTACTTACGGGAAAATATAGCGCAATTCCTGTATTTATATGTATTATGGGATTGGTTTTTTATCTGACATTTAATGTTATTGGAGCATATCTTCAGGAGCTTTTAGATCTTGGAATTGGAAAGGTAACAACATTTGTAGGTGTATGGCTAAAAACAATAGGTGTAAATTCCGTTCTTCGTGGACTTGTAATAAAAGGAATATTTGAGGGTGTAGGAAGTGTACTTAGTTTTCTTCCGATAATAGTTACGATGTTTTTCTTTTTATCACTTCTTGAGGATAGTGGATACATAGCAAGAGTTGCATTTGTTATGGATAAGCTCTTACACAAGTTGGGGCTTTCAGGAAGGAGTATGGTTCCATTATTGATAGGTTTTGGATGTACTGTACCTGCGATAATGTCATCCAGAACTCTTCCAAGTGAGAGAGACAGAAAGATGACAATCCTTCTTACTCCTTTTATGAGCTGCACTGCAAAACTACCCATATATGCTTTTTTTGTTAATTCATTTTTCTCGGAATATAAGGCTTTAATTATGATAGGCCTATATGTACTTGGAATCATAACTGCGATTTTGGTATCATTGATTTATAAAAAGACAATTTTTAAGGGTGAAGCGGTTCCATTTGTTATGGAGCTGCCTAATTATAGAATGCCGGGTGTAAGAAACGTAGGACAGCTTCTTTGGGAAAAATCTAAGGATTTTATACAGAAAGCTTTTTCTGTGATTCTTATAGCTACAATCATAGTCTGGTTTTTACAGAGCTTTGATTTTAGATTTAATCTGGTAAAGGATTCTAAGGACAGTATTCTAGCTACAATTTCCGGTGTTATAGCTCCTATCATGATACCTGTGGGTCTTGGGGATTGGCGAATAGTAACATCTCTTATCAGTGGCTTTATGGCAAAGGAAAGTGTTGTATCTGTTCTTAAAGTGTTATTCAAGAATGATGGTGGAGTAACTGCTGCTATGGCTCCGTTAAGTGCAGCTTCTCTGCTTGTATTTAGTTTGCTTTATACGCCTTGTGTTGCTGCAGTTGCAGCAGTAAGAAGAGAATTAGGCAGACACTGGGCTGTATACATGGTCCTATGGCAGTGCGCTGTAGCCTGGATCGCAGCATTGATTGTGAGACTTATAGGGATGATTATTATGTGACTATTTTTAGTAAAAATGAATTAATACTTATACACAAACAATCATAATAATATAACTTATGAGAAGTTGCGAAGCAACTTCAGCAGGTTTCGTTTACGAAATCTGCGTAGACACGAAGTGTCTCATAAGTTACCGAGAAAATTTTCATAGGAAATTTTCGAGGTATAACCTAAATAACATCGTATAATATAACTTATGAGAAGTTGCGAAGCAACTTCAGCAGGTTTCGTTTACGAAATCTGCGTAGACACGAAGTGTCTCATAAGTTACCGAGAAAATTTTCATAGGAAATTTTCGAGGTATAACCTAAATTACTTCGTATAATATGATTATAAAGAGGATTATGAGGAAATAATATAAAATGAAAAACAGAATAAAAAATAGAACATATAAAAGAAAATACAACAATATTCAATATAAGATAGTATCTATACTACTAATAATATCATTTGTTGTAATCCAACCCACTGAAAATCTTACAAATACAGCTTTCGGAAAGACTACATTAACAAAGGATAATCGCAAATCATCGTTCCTGAATTCTTACATTCCCTCTGTTTTTTCGGAAAGTGAAGTCACAACTCTAGAAGAGGGAACATTTGTATCCTTGGATTTCTTTCCTAAAGCAAAACAAAGAGAGTATTATCATAACAATAAGACAGAAGATTCCGTAAGTATTTCTTTTGATACACAAAATCAATGGGGTGAATCAGCTGTTTGTGAAGTAAAGATCAGAAATAATACTTCTAAAACAGTCGATTTATCTGATATTGCCTTTACTGTGGATGGAAAGATAACATCCATATGGAACGCATCGATTCAGGAAGAAGAGCCTTACGAATCCGTACAAAACTATTTAAACAATAGCGAAAATTTAAGTGATGATAGTAATGCTAATTTAATCAAATCTACAAAGGCAGATTCAGAGTCAAATAATTATTACAGTTATAATTTAAAACCTCAGGATTATAATAATCTCATAAATCCGGGTTCTGAGATGTCATTTGGATATATCATAAAAGGTGAGGGTCAAATTCCAAGTGCACCGGTGTCTTTTATTCTAAAAGGCGATTATATTTCTACATCAACTACCGAATCTTATAAACCAACAATTCTTTATGATTCTAATGCAAATCCATCTGTTAAAATATCCTTTAAAAGTACATCTTTTTATAATAAGCACATTGAAGGAAAGATAATAGTTGAAAATATTGGTGAAAACATACTTTCGGATTGGTCATTTTCATTTGAGTTTGCAGGTATAATAGAAAATGTATGGAATGGAAATTTAAGTAAAAACTCATTAGCAGTCAAAGGGTTCGACTTTCAATACGATTTTCAGTAATGCAGTAGTTAGATTTACAGGTGATAATAAACAGATTATAAATCTAAATGAAAGTTCAACACCTGTTGATTTTTATGCACTTGACCTGGATTCAAGTAATGGAGTATACTTTAAGAACAATGAAATAAAGGCAGATATCATAAGAGGGTTTGATAAGATAACCAACGAAGAAATTACTATAAGAGATTCGTCAGTAAAAATTGAAAAAGACGAAATATATGATGGGAATTTATATTTAAGGAATTCATCCCTACACCTAAATGGTTGTAAATTTGAATCAAAAGGCACCTTGGAAATCTACTCCTCCTTCATCCATCCGGAAGAGGGAATATTAGATGTTGGTGAAAATTTCGTCATGAACGGTACAAGTGGTATCCACATGATGAGTCCATATGACCGAGTAAATGTATCACAAGATTTCATAGATAACACTGTTAATAACCAAGCTTTATTGCTTAAAAATGGATATATTTCAGTGGGTGGTTCATTTGGGCAGTACTCTCAAAGCGGCTGTTTTGATATGTCCGAGGGTAGTGCGCTTATAGGATTCGTTAATGATGAGCCTCACTATGTGAATCTCGTTAATGATTCATCAAAGTTGAATGTGGATCCTGATTATGCTGATTACATAACAAATGATGATTTAAAGACTTCGTTCTCAAGGATGACGGTAGCTATTGTATCAGGCGTATGTGACGGATTTAAGGAAGTTATTGATTCAACAAATGAGTTATTCCAGAATGAAACATTCCAGGAAGTAATTGCCGGAATATCCATAGCAGGAATTGCAATAGGTGTACCATTAATGGTACTTGCGCCGGAGGTGCTACTGGGTGTACTTGCAGAGTTTGGAACTTTGATTCGTGCGATTTTAACTGTTGTGTCTGTAATAATGGCAGGCGTTGTTGTAAGTGACACAGTAAATACCATTATTTCATCCCTAAATAAATACGAAAAGGCGCGTATGCTGGCAAAGAATGCAGTTCTTTTCCTCCTTACAATTTCAGCTATTAAGGGACTCTCGGATACACGCTTGCTAACAGATTCAAAACAAGTATCTTCAATAGCAAGGTATACAACCCGGTATACACCGGAAGAACTGGAAAGCAATGAGAGTCTTACTAAGGTTTTAAAGATAACAAACAAGCAAGAGGCGCTTACGAGTTTAAGAGAAGTATCAGAAACCGAGGCGTTAACAGAATTTGAATCCGGCATCCCTACTGATAACCTGAATGTAACCAGAGATATCTCAGAAGCAACTTTAAAAACAGCTGAAAGAACCGGAAAACCTATAACAAAATCTCAAGCTAAAACAATAGTCGAAGAAGTTCAGGCTTCGGAGAGCGAGATATCAAAAGAGGGTACGGTTGTTGAGGGGATTATTGAGAAAGCCATCAATAAAAATGGTAGTGAGTTTGGAAATTATCAATTTAAAGATGGGGTTGATATTGATTTAAGAGGTAAAGGAACATATAAGGATGCTTTGGATATTGCTTTTAAAAAAATAGGTATTCCAAAAGATGATTTTACCATAACAAAATGGGGAAAGGATAAGTATGGAAAGTCATTTCCTGTAGAGTGGAAAGCAAAAAATGGATATGAAGTTAATATTGATATAGGACATTCTTCAAGTAGTAATGCACCAACTATCCCTCACATTGGGTGGCAAACCGGTGGAAAAAGAGGAAGTGGAGGTGGAAGAAGAGGTCATATTTTTGTTGATGATGTACCATATAACAGATAGGAGGATATCTTATGTCAATGATAAAAGAAGAAATATTAGAATTTATTGCAAAAAATCAAATTTCCATAGAAGAAGTAAATAGAAATACCAGTTTAATAATTAGAAAGACTATAAAAGAATTATATGTAGATGAAAATAAGAAGGGATTATGTCTGTGGGAAAAACTAAATAAATCCGATTCACTAACTGATGAAGAAGGATGGTCTTATATTAAAGAATTTGTTTCTCAAAGTGTTTGTATTATGTTCTTTAATGAATTTGATGAAAAAACCATGTTTAAAATTAAAAATGGAGCAGATTTGTATTATTTATTATCTGAAACAAGTGGATATGAATTTTATATAACTGATTTGAATTGTTCTTATCTTATATGCTTTAATCATCATGATATTTTATATGGATGTGGTAATGCGGTTAATTGGATTTATGGTAGAAAAAAGCTAACAGAAAATAAAAGAGATGTTTCAGAATGAAGCATTTCAGGAAGTGATAGCAGGAATATCCATAGCAGGAATTGCAATAGGTGTACCATTAATGGTACTAGTGCGTCGAATAATAAGTAACCAGCACAATCGCTTGATTAATTGCCTAGATACTGCGTTGTCATCAGTCGACGATGCCAACGCATCACCTCCTTCTTCCGCCTTGTATCTGAAAAATTACTCTTCGTGAATGTATCAGGTACTTATTATTCGACGCACTTGCACCGGAAGTACTACTGGGAATACTCGCAAAATTTGGAACTCTGATTCGTGTAATCCTAACTGTAGTGTCTGTAATAATGGCAGGTGTTGTTGTAAGTGATACAGTAAATACCATTATTTCATCTTTAAATAAAAAAGAAAACAATGATAATCATTAATATATAGGATAATCTGATAGAAAGTAAAAAAGGAGACACTTATGGAAAAAGAACTTAAAAGAGTTAGTGATTCATACTCTGAATTTACGAAGATGATTCGTTATGAAGATATAAATGGTGGCAACAGACTTTTTGGTGGAAGACTCATGGAGTGGATAGATGAGTTGGCGGGGATAGTCGCATTAAGACACAGCAGGACTACTGTTACAACTGCTGCGGTAGATAATCTTCAGTTTAAAAAAGGAGCATACATAGGTGATATAGTAGTTCTTACAGGTAAGCTTACTTATGTAGGAAACACTTCCATGGAGGTAAGAACTGATGTATATGTAGAGGATAAGATTACGGGCAGAAGAGAAGTAATCAACAGAGCTTATTTTACTTTGGTATGTATAGATGAAGAAGGCGTTCCAAAGGAAGTTCCATACGGCCTTTTAACTGAAACTGAAAGCGAAAAGCGAGAGTGGGAAGGTGCTCTTAAGAGACGTGAAATGCGTAAAATCAGAAGGAAAGAAGGATTCTAATAATATGGGAATACTAAGTGAATTAAAACCGGAAAGAGTTATGTACTACTTTGAGGAGATTTCAAAGATTCCTCATGGTTCGTCTGATACGAAAGCGATAAGTGATTATTTGCTTAATGTAGCTAAGAGCCTTGGATTACAGGCTTCACAAGATGAAATGAACAATGTTATCATTAGAAAAGCGGGACAGGGATGTACAGAAAATGCTCCTGTTACCATGCTACAGGGTCATATGGATATGGTATGTGAGAAAGAATCCTGGTCAAAAATAGATTTTAAAAGTGATTCCTTAGAGCTTATGATAGAGGATGGCTTTATAACAGCAAATGGAACGACTCTTGGTGGTGATGATGGAATAGCGGTAGCTTATGCTCTTGCAATACTTGAATCCAAAAGTATTATCCATCCTCCTCTTGAAGCAGTGTTTACGGTTGATGAAGAGATAGGTATGCTCGGAGCTACTAACCTCGATAAGTCCTCTCTTAAATCAAGATATATGTTAAATATTGATTCAGAGGATGAAGGAGTGCTTCTGGCAGGTTGTGCGGGAGGTATGATTGCTACGGTTAAACTTCCCATAAGAAGAGAAGAAAGGAAAACTGATAATCCTTTACTTAAACTAAGTATTTCTAATCTTAAAGGTGGGCACTCAGGTATAGAAATTAATAAAGGCAGAGCAAATGCCATAGTTCTTATGGGAGATATGCTAAAACGTATAAAAGAGAGTGTGCCTTATGACTTGATTTCCATTGACGGAGGGGCAAAGGTTAATGTAATATCAAGGGAGTGTAGTGCCCTTATTTGCGTAAGAGATGAATCGGATTATGAACTGCTTCATAAGGTCCTTAAAAATGCACAAAATGACTACAGAAATGAGTATAAGGAAGCAGATGACGCAATAGAAGTGACAATTAAAAAAGCTGCAGAAGATGAGTTTGATAATATTGATATTACGAAATTTTTCTCAAATTCAGAAATGGAAAATATAATAAAACTTTTACTTAGGCTTCCAAATGGTATACAAAAGATGTGCAAAGAACCGAAAGGAGTAGTGCAAACTTCACTAAATTTAGGCATTATCAGCACATCTGAAACAGAAGTCAAACTAGAGTATTGTGTCAGAAGTTCTTTAAATCAGGAAAAGGAAGAGCTTTATCAAGACATGATTCAAATTGCTGATAAAAGTGGAGCTACTACCGAAAAAAGAGGAGAGTATCCTGCCTGGGAATATAAAAATGATTCTACATTACGCAGTATAATGACTTCTGCCTTTGAAGAGCAGTATGGATATAAAGCAAAAGTTGAGGTAATACATGCCGGTGTAGAGTGTGGAATATTTGCAGACGCCATAGATAATCTTGATGTGATTTCATTTGGACCGGATATTAAGGATATACACACACCAAGAGAAAGGCTTGACATAGCAAGTGTACAAAGGACATGGGAATATATACTTAGGGTTTTGGAAGGAATAGCAAAAAGTAATTAAAAGGATAGGCGGGAGTTTTCCCGCTTATCCTTTTTTATACAAAGTATCAAATCAGTAAAGATAATTATTAATAAAGTGGACCATAGGTCTGGCAGGCTCTGTAATCCTGTCCTTCCTTATCCATACCGAAAGCATTCCATGAAGCAGGACGGAATATATCCTCTTCAGGCACATTGTGCATACATACAGGGATACGAAGGATGGATGCGAGAGTAATAAGATCTGCACCAACATGACCATAGCTTATGGCACCATGGTTAGCGCCCCAGTTATTCATAACATCATAAGCTGTTTTAAAAGGTCCCTTGTCTGTTGGACGTGGTGCGAACCATGTACAAGGCCATGTATAATCCGTACGTTTCCAGATAACATCAGAAACCTCATCTGGAAGCTGAATAGTATATCCTTCACAGATGTAAAGAACCGGACCGAGGCCATGAACCAGGTTAAGTCGAATCATGGTTGCAGGCATCTCAGCTCTTGTAAGATAACGGCTTGAGAAACCGCCGCCTCTGAAGTAACCATTGTCAGCGGCATTCCAGGTCGTGGCGTCGAGACACTTATTTATATCGTCATCTGTCATCTCCCAGAAACGCTTGATAATACCATTTCCATTCTCATCCTTAACTTCGCCGCAGGCATCTAAGCACTGAGCACCGGAGTTTATAAGGTGAAGAAAACCGTTAGCTTCTTTGGCTTTTCCTTCAAGATCATAACCTGTAGCTTTCTTTGTTGCTTCAGGACTCCAATATGTACGAACATCTGCAAATATTTGAGCGCGACCGGTAAGAAGCTTTAAAAAGAGCATACCTGCGCCGTTAAGAGTATCATTTTCGGTTGCAAGGATGTAAGGCTCACGAGCTCCATTCCAGTCAAATGAAGAATTCATGAGTGCTTCGGAAAAATCACCGTTTGGATAGAAGTCAGTCCACTGTCTCTGGCCCTGGAAACCGGCAGCGATTGCATTATGTCCTACAGCCTCCTCTTCACAGCCTTCAGGAAGGTTATCATTTCCGTTCATGAGGTCCTTAAGGATACACATCATCTTAACTGTAAATTCCCAGTCTCTTTCCTTTTGTTCATCACTTTTCTTTACAAATTCAGGGTTTTTATCAAAACCTTCTTTGCACTTTGACTTTGTCCAGGAAAGAGCACGCTTATATTCATCATGATCATATATACCCTCTGACATACGACGTATGATCTCAACTTCATCAACGGACTCAACTCTCATACCAAGGTAATGCTCGAAGAAATCGAAGTTCATCTGTGAACCTGCTATACCCATGGTGGTTGAACCAACCTGCAGGTAAGACTTTCCTCTCATAGTAGCGGCAGCAATAGCAGCTCTTCCGAAGCGAAGAAGCTTTTCTTTTACATCTTCAGGAATTTCGGTAGCGTCTGCTTCCTGTACGTCCCTACCATATATACCAAATGCAGGAAGACCCTTTTGAGCGTGAGCAGCAAGCACTGCTGCAAGGAAAACCGCACCCGGACGCTCTGTACCATTGAATCCCCATACACCCTTTATAGTCATAGGATCCATATCCATGGTTTCTGAACCATAGCACCAGCAAGGGGTAACTGTAAGGGTAATATCTACACCTGCTTTTTTAAATTTATCGGCACAGGCAGCAGCTTCTGCTACACGTCCGATAGTAGTGTCTGCAATAACAACTTTGACCTTTTCTCCATTTGAGTAGAAAAGATTCTCTTCGAAAAGCTTTTTGGCTGATAGAGCCATGCCCATAGTCTGCTCTTCTAAGGATTCACGTACCTTTAAAGGTCCTCGTCTTCCGTCAATAGTAGGACGGATACCAATGACTGGGTAATCCCCAATCAATCTGTTTTTTGCCATTTACATCAATACCTCCTAACATAATATATTAAACTAACAGTATAATGATATCATAAATCAAAAAAAAATGCACTCAGATATTGAAAAAAATCGGTTTTCCGTGATCAAACAGTTTTTTTTTAGTTGAAAAGAAAGACCGGGGAGTATATTATATAGATTAACAGACATTTTTTTATGGAAATGAGGTTGATTTAGTAAATGCGCAATGATTTAATTGTAAAGAAGATGTTCCAATCGGTTATGCTGGTACAGGTGCTGTCTGCGGTCACAGCCTTTGTCGGATCTGTGGTAGACGGGATTGTGATTGGATCCTTTTTGGGCGTGAAAGCAATGGCGGCCTATGGTATTGCGGTTCCTATGGCATCTATTTTTTCCGGCATTGCCAACATATTTGGAACCGGAGTGTCGGTATTGTGTGGAAAATATATTGGTGAGGGAGATAAAGAGAAGACCAATCGTATATTTAATGGTGCTTTGTTGATGTCATTGGTCGTTTCTATTGCCTTACTGCTGGTTGTTTTCTTGGGAGCAGAGCCAATCGCTGTGGCTCTGGGAGCGGATGGTGTACTTGTGGAAGAGTCTGCGGCCTACTTAAGGGGATTTGCGCTCGCATCGCCGGCTTTGGTTTGGGGGATTATCCTTTTGCCGATTATGCAGCTGGACGGGGACAAGAACCGTGCCCTGACTACGGTATTTGTGATGACAGCAGTTAATATTGCAGGAGACTTTCTGAACGTGTTCGTGCTGCATCAGGGATTGTGGGGGATGGCGCTGGCTACGACGGTCAGTTACTATGCGGGGCTTGTTATCCTGCTGCTTCACTTTGGCAGGCACAGGGGAATATTCTTTCTTCGGTTGAGGATACCGTCGTTTGCTGAGATGGGAAATGTATTATCCTACGGATTTCAGGGGGCACTGCAGTTTGTGCTGCGAAGCCTTTTGGTAGTAACCCTGAATCATGTTATTCTCAACATTTCCAATAGTACTAGTGTGGCGGCGTATTCCGCCATTTATACGGTATCAATTGTCTGTATGGCACTGGGAATGGGGGCAGGGCAGAGTGTTTCTCTGGTTACGAGTATTTTCTCCGGGGAGCGCGACGCAGAATCGATTCGGCTTCTTTTAAAAGAATCGGTGCGCTCGGCCATCATCGGAAATGCTATCTTGACAGGGGTGGTGGCAATCGGTGCATCGGTTATCATCCGTCCATTTTTGTCTTCCGATCCGGAAGCTATCGGAATCGGTGGAGAAGGGCTCCGGTTGTTTGCATTTTGTCTAATCTTTTACGCTATCAATAATATTCTACGCAGTTACTATCAGGCAATGCATTTTCTTAAACTGGCTTATTCTTATGTGGTTTTAGACAATTACCTCATGATTGCCGGTTTTGCATTTGCGTTCAGCAGGCTGTTTGGATTAAATGGGGTATGGCTGTCTTTCCTTGCGGGCGAGGTCATGTCACTATTATGTTTCCTGTTCATCGGAGCCATTTCCTGTGGAAAATATAAACACAAAAAGAAAAAGGATTGGACAGATATAGTGATGCATATAGATGATTCGTTTGAACAAAGTATCCTTGCTTTCAAGTCCTGGTCTTGTGCTACAGTAGATGAGGTGGAGCAGGTATCGAGTAGCGTGCTTTTGTTTTGTCGGGAGAATGGGGGAAATCAGAAACAGGCGCTTGCCATGAGCATTGCGGTAGAGGAGATGTGCATGAATATCCTGCGCTACGGTTTTAAGGAGGGTGGAGATTATAGTATTGATGTAAAGATTATGAAGACGGAAAGTGGCTGGAAAATGCGTATCCGTGATAATTGTGACGCCTTTGATCCGGTTCATTATCTGGAGAACTATAATTTTACAGATGAGGCGGCTCATATTGGTATCAATATGGTCAATTCGTTGGCGAAAAACATAAATTATACTTACACGTTGAAAATAAACAATCTTTTGATTGAAATATGATAAACGAGGAGGTAAAAATGGAAAAACTTTATGACATCCAACCGGGGAGCAAAGTGTTCTACTATTCTATGGCAGGTCGCCATGCCTATACAGGAACTCTGATTGCTACACTGACACGGCCGGTACAACTGCATGCGTTGCATCAGGCAGTCAAAAATGCAATGATTGCACAGCCGTACTACCAGAGCCATCCGGTGAAAAAGGGCAACGACATTTTTGTCGTTCGCCGTCCGCCGGGACAGGTTCCGGTATTTGAGGAAACTAATAGTGGCAGAGCGTATGGAAGTGACGAGACCTATGGATATCTTTTTTATGTGACATACTGCGGGCGTGATATCTATCTTCGGACATATCACGGTCTTGCTGACGGTCGCGGAATGTTTTTGTTTTTACAAAAACTGTTGGAATACTATTTTAAGGAACTTGGATTTGATGTAAAGACGGGTGACAGCACCATGGATCCGGAAGAATTGGATTCACATGATGCATTTGCAGAGTTTCTGAAACTCACGGAGGGATTGGAGCCGTTTGGGCAGTATGAGGCAAAAGATGTTTTTGTCCTTCCGGAGCACTTGTATCCGGATGAATGCTGTGAGTATCGGCTTTTGGAGATTGAGACGGCTTTGTCACCGATGCTTGCTATGTCAAAACGCTTTGAGACAAGCCCGGTGCCGCTGATGCAGGCGTTGGTGGGAGAGGCAATTCACAAGGTTTACGATGTGGGAAAACGGCCGGTAGTTGCGTACACACCTATCGATCTGCGTGGAAGAATTGGGCTGGAATCCGGAGGAAATGCGTCTACTGCAGTAAAAGTGCCCTATTATCCGCGTATGGGGGAAATGGATCTGGAATTTCGGTCAAGCGCGCTCCGCGCATCTCTTGAATTGCAGGCGCAGATGGAGAATTTGCGCTTGTATGCGGCCGGCACCTATAATCTGGTACAGGGGCTGCAGGGAAAGGATGTGCCTCCGGAGACCATCTACGCTGCCATGTCCGGTCAGATCACGCAAGGTTTCCGCAAGGGCAACACCTATCTGATTTCCTATGTGGGGCAAACGCCTGTTGATGAGGCGATTGTTTCGCAGGTGGAGGCAATCCGGGTTTATGCGGATCCGTATAATGTACCGCTGAGTATTGATGTGGTGGAGCATAAAGGGGTGATGAGGCTGAGTTTTGCGACGTTCTTTGATGACACCCGGGTGGTAGAAGAAATATTCGAGCGTATCCGGACATCGATTTCGTGGACACATCTGTTAGACCGGGGTATGGTAAGGGAAGATTCGTTGGATTTAGGAACTTTAGAGCAGGTAGAATAAGAAAAATACGAGGAGAGTAATTTCATGAAGCAGGTCTTTTTAGATATGTTTTTTAAGCAGGTGACAAATAGAGGGAATGAGATGGCAGTAGAAGATCCGGGGAGCGTCAGCCTGTCGTATGCGCAATTGAATGACTGGTCGGATCGTGTATACCGCTATCTTGTGGATAAGGGAATCGGTAAGGAGGACGTCGTTGTTATCAATCTTCCCCGTGGAGCTTATGAAGTGGCAGCAATCATTGGTGTCATGCGCGCAGGAGCGGTCTTTACCGTAGTGGAAGATGCCTATACAGTACTAAAAATGGACGCAATTATTGAGGAAAGCGAACCAATTCTGGTGCTCAACGAGGAACGCTGGAAAGAGGTGGCGGCATATGAAGAGCGATCCGGGGAAGTCAGCATGACATATTGTGAAGTCGATGAACATGATGCAGCTTACATTGTTTTTACTTCCGGCAGTACCGGCAAACCAAAGGGCTGTATTCATGAGTATGGCGGACTTGTCGGAATGATGAAGTCTGCCGATTATGAGGGAAAGCCGCCGATTCACAGTGGCAGGTACGCATTGATTGCACCGTTAAGTTATATTTCTATGAAAGCAAGTCTTTTCATGACACTCGCTTATGGTGTGACGGTGGTAATGGTGCCGTTGAAGCTGCTTGCAGCACCTTCACAGCTTGCTGCCTTTTTCAAGGAACAGGCAATTACCAGTACCAGCCTTTTCCCGACTCTTGCCAGGGCCATGATGGGGATGAAACTGGAATTAGAACATATCGCGGTAGGTCGCGAACCGGCAAACGGCGTGTTTTTTGAAAACTGTCTTGTGATTAATTATTATGCTACCAGCGAATGCGGCTGTATGGTTACTGCCTTTAAGATTTCACATCTGTATGAGAAAGACATACCGATTGGAAAACCACAGTTTGAGCTTCAATATCGGGTTGAGCCGCTTGAAGAAGCGGATGGTGGAGAACAGGAAAATCAAACAGGTGAGCTTGTCCTTTACCTTCCATATTTCCGCGGATATATCAAAATGCCGGAAAAGACAGCAGAAGTGATGCAGGATCACTGGTATCATACCGGCGATATTGTAAGTGTAAGAGAAGATGGGAATTTGATTTTACTTGGACGAAAAGGTAACCGCTTTTGTATTAAGGGTGTCAACATGGAGTTAGAGGAAGTGGAGCAGGATGCATTGAATGTACTGGAAAATGTGTCTGCACTGGCTGTCCAGGGATTCGGTGAGGGGGAGTCTGCCTATTTGTGCCTTTATTACGAAGCAGAAACGGATCTGGACGTAGAAAATACAAGAGCGAAGTTGGCGAAACAGATTCCGGATTACATGATACCGGAGTACTATATACGTTTGGAATCACTGCCGAAACTGAGTAATGGCAAGGTGGATCGAAAAGTTCTGAAAGCTCCGAAATAGATGTGCAAAAGTACCGTTTATATTTTTTCCGGCTATAAGAGGTATTAAAGAATATCCGAAAGGGATATGGGAACAATATATCAAAACGGGTAATATGTACAATGCTTTTTATTCAGATTCCATTATTTCTAAAAATGCATATGTAAATGATTATCCAATCGAAAAAGGACCGGTATTTGCTGTTTTATATAAACTTGGACATGAGATGGCGATATTATTATTAATACTATATATAATCTTTGTAATTGTTTTATTATATAAAGCAATTAGCAATCTAAGAGCAGCCGGTGATAATGGCATAAAAGAGATACCGGGAAGGTTATTGGTTGGTATTCTGGGGATTCATTTAAGCTTTATGACTTTGACCGGATGTATTTATGAAGTGATAAGTTTTCAGGATTTTGAAATTCAGCCATTATTTGGATTTTCATCTTTTAATATGTCCTTATATGTTTTTGAGATACTGGCTATAATTGTGTTGGATAAAAAAATAGTTAAAAAAAATGCACTCTGATATTGAAAAAAATCGGTTTTGCATATAGAATAGTGATTATACAAAAATTTATATCGAGAGGAGTTACTTATGAACAATATACCAAAAGTAAAGGTGGGTATCGTTGCGGTTAGTCGTGACTGTTTCCCTGAAAGTTTATCTGTTAACAGGCGTAAAGCCCTTGTAGAAGCTTACAAGGCAAAGTACTCAGAGGATGATATCTACGAGTGTCCTGTATGTATCGTTGAGAGTGAGATTCACATGGTTGAGGCTCTTAAGGATGTTCAGGCGCAGGGGTGTGAGGCTCTTTGTGTTTATCTTGGAAACTTTGGTCCTGAAATTAGCGAAACACTGCTTGCTAAGCACTTTGACGGACCTGTTATGTTCTGTGCGGCAGCTGAAGAAACATCAGCCAACGGCGGACTTATACAGGGTAGAGGTGATGCTTACTGTGGTATGTTAAATGCAAGCTACAACTTAAAATTACGTAATATCAAGGCTTATATCCCAGAGTATCCGGTAGGAACAGCTGATGAGTGTGCAGATATGATTCATGATTTCCTTCCTGTAGCAAATGCTGTTTATGCTCTTAATAATTTAAAGATTATAAGCTTTGGTCCAAGACCTCTTAACTTCCTTGCATGTAATGCTCCGATCAAGCAGCTTTACAACTTAGGAGTTGAGATTGAAGAAAACTCAGAGCTTGATCTTTTCGAAGCATTTAATAATCATGCAGGAGATCCTCGTATCCCTGATGTAGTTAAGGATATGGCAGAGGAACTTGGCGCAGGTAATAAAAAGCCTGAAATACTTGAGAAGCTTGCTCAGTATGAGCTTACACTTCTTGATTGGATTGAGGCACACAAAGGTTACAGAAAGTATGTTGCTATCGCAGGAAAGTGCTGGCCTGCATTCCAGACACAGTTTGGATGTGTTCCTTGCTATGTAAACAGCCGTCTTACCAAGATGGGTATTCCTGTTTCATGTGAAGTTGATATTTACGGTGCACTCAGTGAGTTCATCGGAACTGTTGTCAGCAACGATACTGTTACACTTCTTGATATTAATAATACTGTTCCTTCCGATATTTATGAAGAGGATATCAAGGGTAAATTTGATTATGATATCAAGGATACATTTATGGGATTCCACTGTGGAAATACTGCATCTACCAAGCTTACTGCATGTGAGATGAAGAATCAGATGATTATGGCACGTTCACTTCCTGAGGAAGTAACAAACGGAACTCTTGAGGGTGATATAGCTCCGGGTAAGATTACATTCTTCCGTCTTCAGTCAACATCAGATGCTCAGCTCAGAGCTTATGTTGCTCAGGGTGAAGTACTTCCTGTTGCTACAAGGTCTTTCGGATCCATAGGTATCTTTGCTATTCATGATATGGCTAGATTCTATCGTTATGAGTTAATTGAGAATAATTATCCACATCATGGCGCAGTTGCTTTTGGACACTATGGAAAAGCACTCTTTGAAGTGTTTAAGTATCTTGGACTCACATCAGAGGAGATTGGTTTTAACAGACCTGAAGGCATGCTCTACAAGAATGAAAACCCATTTAAATAATCTCTTTGATTATTGATGGAAATTGATTTTATATTTATGATTTATTATGATAAGGATTCCTGTAATGGAATCCTTATTTTTCAAAAGAGAGATATTCTTCTATGTTTTCATCTCAAGGAGTGGCCTATACATGGGAGAAAACAATATGCAAGAAATGGTAACAGTGTAATGAAGGAAAATAAAGTAAATGAATAGAAAAGCCGTTTTCCCTGTCGTATTAATGATGATATTAATTATTATTAATGTTTATTTATCTTTTAATTCCAGACTTATCGTTAATCCGGTAGATATGACAACGTGGTTTTCGATTGATGGTGTTTTTAGTATAATAAACTATTTATTAGGTGTTTTTTTGTTTTTTTTAATGACTATTTTATATAGCAATCATAAATATAGGGTTATGTTGATTATTTTAATGATTGTTTTAATAACTATTATTGTAATGTCCTTCTCAGAACTGTACTTTGACTATAATCCTTCAAAAAACAACAATCCAATAGTTTTGGCATTTAAGCACAATGTGGTGGGTTCTGATAATACTATTATTCTTTTAAATGAGCTTGCAGGCTCGAAGCCTATTAAAAATAATTCATTTAATATGTATTATCTTATTATGAGACCGGCAGAAGTTCTAAGCATTATATCTTTCATGATATTTGTTATTATATATAATAAAAATGATTTTATTTTTCAGGCTATTTTTTTAACTGGAACTGTTTTGTTACATCTAGCCGTAGGCTTATTATTCAAAGACTATTATTGCATGATTGTTTGTGCTGTCATTGGATGTATAATTGGGATTATATGTATAAAGAATAGAATAATGCGTAGATTATTTTTTGTAATAATGAGTGGGATATGGTTAATTATTGGATATGATTCCTATAAAATAAAACCATCGCTAGAAGGAATAAAAGATTGTTTTTTCGAAATATTAAAACGTTATAATGATACCGGTAATATTTATAATGCTTTTTATGGTGATGGATTTTTTTTAACAGAGAGGATTTTAAAAGAATATCCTATAAAAAAAGGTCCCATATTTGCGATGACATATAAGGTGGGGCATGAAACTGGTTTGTTGGTAGTAGTATTATTATTACTTTTCATTATGACTATGTTGTATGTGAGTGTTTCACATATCCGAAGATTTGTTAAAATTGAGGATGAACATGATAAAAAAAAGTCGTTATTATTAATGGCAATAGTGTTTTCTGTTCATTTATGTTTTATGACAATTATTGGTTGTTTATATGAATTTTTTTCCTTTTCATCTTTTGAAATACAACCATTTTTTGGATTTTCTTCCTTAAATATGACTATGTATGTGTTTGAAGTGCTATGCATAATGTTCGTTGATATCAAAGAAAAACAAAGAGCGAAAAATAATATACGTCATTAAGGTGTGTCATTGATTGCAATGAAAATAATTGTAATACTATTACTTTTATGATATAGTATGCAATATAAATAAACGAAAGGAATTAGTATGAAAAATCACGTTGATGAGATGATTTTTCATACGGCTATTTGTGCCGAGCCCAAATAGCTAATGATCTGACACGAGAACTTGAGATTCTCGTGCAGTGCCTTACACTACGTGCTCGGCATGGAGGTTATTTATGAATTATCTTATAGGTATTGATTTGGGGACATCCTCAACAAAAACCGTACTCTTCGATGAAGCGGGAAATATTATAGCAGACAGCAAGGTGGATTATCCGCTTTATACTCCTCATAACGGTTGGGCTGAACAGAAGCCTGAAGATTGGGCCAATGCAGCAGTTACTACAATAACAAACGTAATCAGGGAATCAGGAGTAAAAGGAGAGGATGTAAAGGGTCTTGGTATATCAGGACAGATGCATGGTCTTGTTATGCTCGATGAAGAGTGTAATGTTATACGTCCATCTATTATCTGGTGCGATCAGAGAACAGGAAAAGAGTGTGAAGAAATCACAGAAAAAATAGGTGCAAAGAGGCTTATAGAAATCACCGCAAATCCTGCACTTACCGGTTTTACAGCGTCAAAAATCCTCTGGGTTAAGAACAATGAACCTGAAAATTATGCAAAGTGTAAGCATATATTGCTTCCTAAGGATTATGTTCGTTACGTGCTTACAGGTGAATTTGCTACCGAGGTTTCTGATGCGGCTGGTATGCAGCTTCTTGATGTCCCTAAGAGACAGTGGTCAGATGAAGTGTTAGAAAAGCTTGGTATAGATAAGAGCTTACTTGCTAAGGTTTATGAGTCACCTGAAGTTACAGGAACTATATTACCTGAAATGGCTGAGAAGACAGGACTTTCTACCTCTACAGTTGTAGTTGGAGGAGCAGGAGACAATGCAGCGGCAGCCGTAGGAACAGGCGTAGTTGAAGATGGTATGGCATTTACAACTATCGGAACCAGCGGAGTTGTATTTACTCATTCAAGTGAAGTTAAGATAGATCCAAAGGGAAGAGTTCATACTTTCTGCTGTGCAGTACCCGGTGCATGGCATCAGATGGGTGTTACTCAGGCCTGTGGTTATTCACTTCAGTGGTATCTGGATAATTGTGGCAATTCCTACTCCTATGAAGCGAAGGAAAAGGGAATAGATAAGTATGATATTATTGATAAAGAAGTGCTTGATACACCTATAGGTTCCAACAAGCTTCTTTACTTACCATACTTAAACGGAGAGCGTACTCCTCACCTTGATCCTGATGCGAGAGGTGTATTCTTCGGTCTTTCAAGTATGCATACCAGAGCTGATATGGTTAGAAGTGTATACGAAGGCATGATTTACTCACTTACAGATTGTAAGGATGTCCTTGTGGAGATGGGCGTTGATATCAAGGAAATGATGGCATGTGGTGGAGGACTTAAGAGTCCTGTCAAAAGACAGATGCTTGCGGATTCTTTTGGAGTAGAGGTTAAGAGTGTTACAGCAAAGGAAGGTCCGGCTCTTGGTGTTGCGATTTTAGCAGGTGTAGGAGCAGGTCTTTATGAAAGTGTTCCTGAGGCTTGTAAGAAAATGATACATGTTGATCCTGATTCACTTTGTGTACCTGATGAAGAAAATGGTAAAGAGTATGCAAAGTATCATGAAATATACAAAGAAGTTTATGCAGATTTAAAGGACACATATAAAAAGCTGGCTTCACTCTGATTGTCCGGCTTATAAGAGATGATACACGTTGCATCCGTTTTGTATTGCTTGCCGGATTACGGCATAATCTATACAAAACGGATGCTTTACTGTTAGGTGCTTTCTATGAAAAAGAAAAAAAACAACTTAAAAATTCATACTATCAAAAGAGTTAGTTTGTTAATGCTTCTAGCTGTTATTTGTGTGTCTGTTTTTAATGTCCGAGGTTCGGACGGCAAAAATGTTTCGGATTTAGATCTTAATCGTGAATATGAAAAATCAAAAAATGATGAAGAGTCATACATGAAAACAGCCAGTATATTTGCCCAGGAAATAATAAATATCAATAATAATCTTATAGCAGAAGCAACTAAAATCGAGGATGTTGCCAAAGAGGTAGCCGACTATGAGAAACAGATAGAGGATCTAGAGCAGGAAAATGTAAAGCTCGAAGACTTAATACTTACCACAAAGGATGAAATTTACAACAGTATAAGGATGATGTATGAGGGGGAAGAGGACAGAAAGATTATACTTCTTTTACTAAAGTCAGAGTCCTTTTTGGATTTTCTGAATGTACAGGAATATATAAATGATATAGAGTCAAACTTAGAAGAACTGATAGAAAGCTACAGTGATATGTTTTCCCTTCAGGAAGAAAGATTGATAGCTTTAAGTGAACTTGAAGAAAAAAAGGCAGAAAAAGAGAATGAATTAAATGACTTAAGAGTCGATAAAGGCGGCATGGAGATAAAAATAGAGGAGCTCACCGAACTGGTAAATGCCGCAAAAAAGAATGCAAAAAATGCAAAGGCTTTTTCTGAAAGACTATCCATAGAGATTGACCTTATGGAAGCAAGAGAAAGGTCTTTACTTGAACATAAAGCCTATGATGGCAGCGTAAGTCAGGTGGAGTATCAAGAAGGAACGACCGGTACGGATTATTATTACAAGGATCCTTATGAATACACAGATTCAGAACTCACTTTACTGGCTGCCATGATTGAAGCAGAGGCAGGAAGTGTAAGTTATCCGGGTATGATAGCAGTGGGAAGTGTTATCATGAACAGAGTTCAAAGTGACAGATTCCCCAATACCATAGAAGGTGTTATATATGCACCTTATCAGTTTGAACCAGCTCATACAGGAAGGCATGCAGTTATCATGGCAAGAGGACCGGCTTCATCCTGCTTTAAAGCGGCTAGAGATGTGCTTGCCGGTAAAAGAAATATACCGAATTTTTATTTTAAAGCTGCTTGGTATGCAAAAGAGCATGGTATAAACGGAATAAATATTGGTGGCAATGTATTTCATTAAATGATGTATGATAGGAGGAAAATTATGATTACCATATCGGTAGATGATCAGGTTGAAGTATCGGAAGAAATCGTAAAAATGATGAAAGAAATTGATCCGGAAGGGACCCATAAAGACTTTAGTGATGTAGAGGGTGCTCTTAAATATTTAAAGAAGGAGCACGTTGATGTAGCTTGGCTTGATATAGAGATGCCGGGTATGTCCGGGTTAGAGCTTTCCATGGAAATAAAGAAGGTTTCGCCCAATACCAATATAGTTTTTGTTACGGGGCATGAAAGATTTGCGCTTCAATCATTAAAGCTGCATCCCAGTGGATTTGTATTAAAGCCTGTTACCAAAGAGGCTTTACAGACAGAACTTGAGAATCTAAGGTTTCCTGTAGAAAAGAAGAGAACAGGGTTACTTAGGATTCAGTGTTTTGGTAATTTTGAGGTCTTTGATAAGGATGATCACCCCGTTACATTTCAAAGGAGCAGGAGTAAAGAGGTTTTGGCATACATGGTTGACAGGAGAGGAGCTCTGTGCTCAGCTAATGAAATACTGGGGATTATCTTTGAAGACAGGAAGCAGGACAGTGCTTTAAAAAGCCAGCTTAGAGTATTTATGTCTAAGCTTCGTAAGGATTTAGAGAAAATCGGAGCAGGTGATGTGATAGTTAAAGGTTGGAATGCCAACGGTATTGACTGCTCTAAAGTTGATTGTGATTATTATGATTATTTGAGCGGTGACAGCTATGCTATCAACAGCTTTAAAGGAGAGTATATGACACAATACTCATGGGCTGAGATGACATTGGGAGAGCTTCGCATGAAACCGGATGACTATTATTATTAATATTGGAGAATATATATGACTTCTGAATTAAATTATAAAGCGCTTCGAACCCTGCCGCGAGCTATGCTTGGGATGTTTTGTGCACTTCCTATACTTATAGTGATAACATTTATAATTATAAGTGTTTCCTTTAACTCTAATGTACAGCATGAGAATATATATTCTGTACTCGGTGGTTTTGTTTCGTTTATTTTTTTTGCAAATTATATTTGTGTATTGATTATTCTGGTGTGTCTATATGCTTTGAGTGAAGTTACAAAATGGTTTAAGTACTCATGGCTTTGTCTTATCTTGTATTTTTTATTTATGATGATTTCGCAGGTTTTGTTCTGGGTAAAGGATATCACACAAAATCATATAGCAGTTAAGATTTTAGCTTATCTTTTTTTTGTGGTTCCTGAAATCTTTATTATAACAGGAGTTTATTTTTTGATTATTGGAATGCGGGATATAAGCCAAAAAATTGGAAATAAAGCCATGGAAAAGACATGCGAGAGCAATAAGAAAAACTGGATGGTATTAAGTATATTAAAGGTGATTTTTTATCTTTCCAGCTGTGTAGTGACTATTGCCATGGATGCTAAGAATCTTATAATATTTAGTCATACTCAAAGGGCGTCCATAGTTTTGATTGTTTATCTTGGTATATCCATAATGCTGTTTTTATGGCATATGGTGATAGGTTGGAAGATATATGTTAAGAGCTCCCTTGTATGTCAGGAGTATTATTTATATCATTACAATAACATGTAGGAGGGTGTCAGGTGCAAATAATAGAAAGCATTAATATTACCAATACTATGATATCAATGATTTTCCTTATAATAGTTTTGGTATCAGCCTTAAAAACCCGATTGTATAATATTCGTCTTATATGGTTTATAACATGTGTATGTTTGGTTATGGGCGGTGTAACAACTTATATAATGGCTGATAATGAGACAATGAGTGGTATGATTGGATCAAAATATGCTTATATATGTTCTAAAAGTTTCTTTTCTCTGATGGCACCTATATTTAGCATGTACTTTATAGAAACTGAAAGAGAAAGCGAAAAAAAGTGGGATGGTGCCTTTTGGTTGAAGCTTCAATCCGGTATTGCCCTTCTCGTAGTAATGTTTATTATGTACGATGTAAACGGATTTTTGACATGGACAGCTTTTTTTATACAGTATGTAATTATTATAATTATGCTTCTTATGTCTTCTAAAAATATAGTTGACAGTCTTAGTTTCTTGATAGGTGCATGCTTTCCTATTGCAGCATCTTTATTTGGAATGATCGACGGCAGATACAGTATCATGGGATTTGGAGAGACAGTTATGCTTGTTATCGTTTTCTTTGGATATCAGGCGGATATAGAAAAAGAGCTGATAAATAAGCGTATGGAATTATCGGAGAGTAAGGTTTCTCTTTTGATGGAACAGATACATCCTCATTTTATATACAATTCACTTCAACAGATAGCGCTTTTAAGTGAAGAGGGGTCGGATGTAAGACAGGCGATATATGATTTTTCGGCATTTTTAAGGAGTAACTTTGAATCTCTTACAGAAAGCGGCATGATTCCATTTGAAAAAGAGATGGACCATGTGGATCTTTACTTAAATCTTTCGAGAGTTTCAGTATCAAAGAAGTTTGATGTTGTAAAGGATTTTAAGGTTACTGACTTTTCGCTTCCTGCGCTTTCACTACAACCTTTGGTAGAAAACGCTGTGCAGTACGGTATAGGTATGAGTAGTGAGGGAGAAAAAATAACAATACAATCATTTGAGGAGAAAGGGTATATAGTTATAAGGGTTACTGACAATGGACATGGAAGAAGTGCAGATCTTCAAACCCAGAAAAAACATAAAAGTGTAGGAACAAAGAATGTTGCGGAAAGACTTAGGTTACTTTGTAACGGAAGACTTGAAATTGAAAACGGTTTTGGAGAAACTAAGGCATCTATTTATATTCCTAAGATGTAAAAGTGCTGTAATTACAGTGTTTTTGGATAGTAAAAATGAATTATAAAAAAAATTTCAAAAAATCGCTTTTTTGTTACGCTTTTGTTACACTTACTTTGTTATAATGAGCTTGCAAAAAAGTAAATAATAAAGGTTTTAAATAATCTTAAGGAGGAATTTAAACATGAAAACTAAAGTTATGAACAAGGTAAAGGGTGTTTACAAGTCTTTTAAGGCTATGTCAGTCGGAGAGAAGGTTTCTGCATTTGCATTTTTGGCATTGTTCTCAATTCTCGCACATTGCAACTTTGCATCAGCAGCAGGAGCTAATTTGAATGGTGTAGTTAAGCCTATCGTTGATTTGATTAACTCATTTATCACACCTCTTATGGCATTGGTTGGTGCAGGTGGAGCAATCTTTTGTATCTTCCTTGGTGTTAAGTATGCAACAGCAGAAGAGCCACAGGAAAGAGAAAAGAGAAAGCAGGCTCTTAAGAATGCTATCATCGGGTTCGTACTTATCTTCGTACTCATCGTTGCACTTAGACTTAGTATCAAGCCTCTTACAGAGTGGATGAACAATTCAAGTAAGACAGCTAAGTCGACAACTACAGCAACAGCTAAGCCTTAAGTAGTATTAAAAAAGTTTTGGATTAATAAAATCACAGCCCGAAGGATATTGTACTTCGGGCTTTTTTAAAAAAAGTATACACATTGATTTTTTGTTATGATATAATAAATCGGTTAAAGTGTTTGTAGTGATTGAATGGAGGTAGACATGCGAAAAAAGGGACTTAATTACATACTTTCCGGGACCAAAGCAAGAAGGGGCGCGTGCCTTGCTTTGGCTTTTGGCGTTTTTCTATCCGGGGTATCATTTAATTATGATGCTACGCATGCAGCATCTCCGACACCTGCCGGTACTTCAGGTACAAATAGTACAGAAGATGTGGAGCTTGATGAAAATTCCAAGAAAAAAAAGGACGATAGTCAGAAGGAAACTGAAATACTGAAGGATGATAATGGACGTATATCCTTCTGGGAGTGGAATAGAGTTGATGGAAAGAATGTTGATAAGTATTACGGAGATAATAAGTATCATCCTTCTATGTTTGTAAGGTATTCCGGAAACTTTAATAACCCAACCGGTTTTATATCCATATATGGAGATAAAAAGCACATATTCAGAAAGTCGGATACCAGAAGTGATAATACCGAGTTTCCTGCTGTACCGGAGTTTGTATACGGTAATAACCTGATTAGTCATGATGATAAGTATGATCAATACAGAACTGTTTACCTTCTAAATGATTCCGATGGGGAAATGCTAAATAATCAAAAAGAATGTTTTTTACAAAAACGATTCTTTACTACAGGCGGATGTATGGGCGTACTCTTTTTAAAACAAAACGATACTAGGGTTAACGACCGCAAAACCTACGAAATAGCCTTATGTAAGCCGTCAGCAAAGGATAATCCTGAAGATATGTCATACCTCGATATAGGAAGTAACAGAGGTAACGAAAAGACTTATTACTTATATTGTGCAGCTACAACAGATAATGATGGAGAGCGCGGAGAACCCTATATGTTTGTAAGAACTTCAGATCATGATAATGATTTGAATGCAGGAAACAGATTCATGCTAGAGCCATTTCTTGGAGAGGATTCTTATATATGGAATATTATAGCTGCCCCGACTAAAGTCGATAACTGGTCCACTTTTTACTGGAAGGGTGGTTATTTTCTTACAGGATTGGATATGATGGGTAATCATATAAAGTACTCTACTCAACCAAGAAACGAAGAGGGGTGCCAGATAGAATATGGACTTTATGTAGGAGAGCAACATGTATTCTCAACCATAAAGGGTGAAGGTGGAGATAAGACAACAGGTGCAGGAGGAGTTTTAACCATAAAGAAGGATACTCTTTATCCGGTAAGAAATTCTGTGTTTACAGATGAAAATGGAAATACTTCCAAAAGCGAAGGTATAGTCTTACCTGAAAAAAGCACCATAAAGATTGAGAAAGGTGGAGTCCTTTCTGTAGAGGGTGACCTTTTAAATAACGGAACTATCTATAACGAGGGAACCATAATTATAAAAGACGGAGGTTGTATATCACCTTATACGGCTACAGATGAGGGTAAAATATATTGTAACGGCGGTAATATAATCATTATGCCGGGCGGAAAGCTTTTTTCTCTTTCTGATAAACACATGGGATTTGACACATATTCAAATGATATTGAACCAAATCTTCTTCTTTTAAACAATTCAAATGTTGTTAATTACGGATTATTTGCAAATACATATGGAGCTATGGACCCTTCAAGCAGTATAGAAAACAGAAAGGATGCTGTTTTTTATGCAGGTGTAAACAGGTCAAACAGAGGTGTATTTCTAAACAAAAAGGTAAGTATTACCGATAAATCTTTAGAAAAGACCGATGCTATAGTTCCGGCTTTTAAAGCGATGGACTCAAATCAGAGCAATGAATTAGATATCCGACTGTTTTTAGAAGATGCGCAGAAGGCTGCTTATAATAATAAGGGTGTAATTACCGCGCCTGTAATAGGTAAATCAAAAGAGTATTTGGAAAAGATGAGTTATTATAGATTTGGTATATATGACGCTTCTTCGTATCTCGATAATAAAAGCAAAGATAAGAGTCAAGCCATTCCTGCTATAATAAATGAGAAAACAGCCTCTATTTTTGATTACTATAATCTTAA
Source organism: Lachnospiraceae bacterium (assembly GCA_016281605.1). Taxonomy (GTDB): domain Bacteria; phylum Bacillota; class Clostridia; order Lachnospirales; family Lachnospiraceae; genus JAEEJA01. The sequence goes on along the minus strand of JAEEJA010000062.1, from coordinate 776 downwards.
AAACTTTGGAGATGTTGAGAAGTACTATATCGCAGGAAAAGAGCATAATATCAATACTACTGCACCATTATATTAAAACTATTATAATTATATTATTTAGAAAGGATTAGACAATTATGAAGCTTGATGGATGGAAGAAAAATGCAATATATATTGCTATGGGCGTAATAATCGCTCTTATTATCGGCTTTGTTTTTAGGTCTTTAGCGATAAACTTTCCTATGATTATTAAGGGAAAGAGCATGACTTATGACTTCAGTCTTCTCCTTTCACCCAAAACCTGGCTGATAGGAATTATAGGAACTGCAGTGGTTGGGCTTCTATATATGCTTTCAAGCAACCATATGGATTCCATGTTATCCAATAACGGTAGGGGCTTGCTTGGAAAGGGAGGAAAGGCAGATGTTGTGCAAGGCTCGCTTGAAAACAGCAGATTTCTTACAGAAAAGGAAAGAGATAGCTATTTTCCGGGTTTTGATTATAATAAGCTTATCGAAACCAAGAAGGATGGTATACCGGTACGTGCGGTACTCAACAGGAAAAATATGCTTGAGATTAACTTCCTTCCCGGAGCACATTCGCTTATTATAGGTGCTACAGGTTCCGGTAAGACAACAACCTTTATAAATCCTATGATTCAGCTTCTGGGTGCAACAAGTGCAGGAAGTTCAATGATTATGACGGACCCTAAGGGAGAGCTTTTTGATCTTCACTCAGGTTTTTTAAAGGAGAGAGGATACAATGTTCTCTTGCTTGACCTTCGTGATACTTACACT
>JAEEJA010000061.1 GCA_016281605.1 Lachnospiraceae bacterium | reverse complement strand
TCCTCATATGCACTAACGCCGATGTAATCAGCCGAAAGCGAACATGTCCAGGAATCTTCTTCATGAGTAAGACCAGTCACCTGAATATTTGTCAAACCAGAAACACCGGTTTCATCTTCAGGGTCATTATAATCTTTTTCTAGATTCATAATTAATTTAGCTACAGAAATATCAGTTTTAGAAACAATAGAAAAATTAACATTGGTCTCATTAGACATAAATGATTCCAAACTCATATTAGTAGGTATCTTATCTTCTAATTCGTAAATAATTTCTTGTAAAAACTCATTCATATTTCTTGTAGTTGCATACATGGATTTCATACTTTCATCTACTGATGTTATACTGGTGTTGGTATTATAAACTCCCTCAATATATGAAAGAGATTCCTTACGAGTCTTTAATTCTTTATTTTCATCATTAGCTTTATTGTACCTAATAATTGAAAATGCACTCAATCCTATGGAAGCGGCAACAGCAACACCTAAAACAGCGTAGAAAGGAACAAGATTAACACTCCTTACAGTTTCAGTAACGTTACTTGACTTAAATCCAACCGGATTTATGGCAGCACCAATAACTGCAATGTACTCAGTCTGGTTATAAAGTGTATCGCCAAACTTACGAGGGAACATAACACTTACAAGATGCTCCATCTTATGAATTGGTACAGAAATTTCAGATGAAAATAATTCATCAATTCCCAACACCTTAACACCCATACCGGTAATATATATACCCGAAAGCATAACACCCGGATTCTGAGAACGGAAGAAATCAAGAACTCTTACAACACTCATGATAAGATCACCACAAGCATCAGTAGCAACCTTACGAGCAGACTGACTTTCTGCTGCAGATGTATACTGATCTTCTGTCATTCGGGCACCTTCTGAAATTTCTTCAAGTCCTTCGTAATCAAGTGTTCTACAAAGAAGCTGATTCCTGGTAAGCTGATCACAAGCTACATCGAGATCATTCATGTTATTATCCGGGTCCTGAACTATGGCATCTGCTATGGTAAATACACCATATGATACAGTTCTCTGCATCATCTGCTGACCTTCATTCATAATATTGATAGTAGAATTAGAACCACTAATCTGGATACATGCACAGTATGAACCTACAATCTCGTTCTTTAATACCTGCATGGAACCGGCACCAAAGTAATCAATACTCTCAATATTGTAACCCATGGTATCAGCAAAGCTGTAATAATTCTCTACAAGAGAATCTGGTGCAGCAAGAAGCATAACCTTTAAAGATTTACTTCCGTCTTCTTCCTTGACATTATCAAGTATGGAGTATGCTACAGAATAATTAGAAAGGTCTACAGGAAAGTAATCCTGAGCCGTAGCTGCAACAAGAGCTCCAACCTTGTTTTCCTTAACATCAGGAAGTGTTACTTCACGGGTAGCAATCTTTGTAGATGCTATAGAGAAAACAACATTTTTTTCTCTGAATCCCGCCCCGGAGAGCTGCTCACGGAATGCTACAGCAAGAGAATCCTTATCTCTGATAAAACCATCATCGATGACATCCTCAGGAGTTGCAAAAGTGATAGCCCGGTAAACGTGTGGATTTTTCTTACGATAGTCAATCTCGACAACCTTGGTTACCTGTTGACCAATCTCAATACTTAGTACATGTTTAGCCATCGTACCTATCCTCCCTCTTGATATTTTATAATATCTTTTATAATCCAACTGATGCAATTATAATTCTTTGCATCAAACAATGCTTTTATATAAAAGCACTCTGTGAAACAAAGAATATGATAAAATAAATATAGATAGTCTAAAAAACAATATATCTATACAAATCTGCTTAAACCACACATGGTCAAATACCAGTTTGCAACATACTCACCTATAAAAATAGAAGCTATCATTCCACCTGCCAGATAAGGCCCCATAGCAAGGCGCCTCTCTGCATTACTCACCTTCATACGTATAATGTGAATAATAGAACCAAGTATACATCCTAATAAAAAAGCAACTATTATACACTTAATACCCAAAAGCAATCCTCCTACAGCCATAAGCTTTATATCGCCACCACCCATAGCTCTTCCGGCAGTAACAAGATAAATAATAAGTAAAAAAACTGAGACAGAAAACATTCCTATTATGTGACTCTTCCAATTTGAACCATCAAGTATAGTTACGGCAATTCCCATAACTAAAATAAAAACATTGAAAGAATCCGGTATTTCAAAAGTCCTGAAATCTACAACAGATAAAGCAATAAGCGCTGTAGATGCAAGCGAAAAAGCAACACTGGTAAGATTAAATCCATTGAAGATAAAAATTAAAACATATAATACCCCATTAGCACCTTCAACAAGCGGATACTGAAGAGAAATATGTGCCTTGCATTTTCTGCACTTACCACCAAGAAAGATATATGAAAATAACGGAAACAAATCATACCATCTTAATTTGTATCCACATGACATGCAATGAGATCCCGGCATTATGCTTTCCTTTGCAGGAAGTCTTAATATACATACATTTGAAAAGCTCCCTATGCTGATACCATATCCAAAAACCAACATATAAAGTATAATATAAGATACAATTTCACGCATTTTTCTGCCTTTCAAACAATTATATATATAGTATAAATTATATAAAGAAAAAATAAACAATCCCTTAACATAAAGAAAACTTGAACTCTAAAGGTTATATTTACTTTTAGCAGGAAGTAGGATGCCCTTTGCCAAGTCAGGCATCCTATCTCCTAAATGCTTAAAAACATATTAACCTTTAGAATCAAGTTGTAATAATAGAAACCCAATAATTACTCTGCTTCAGCCTTGAGTTTGACATCTGCAACATCAGCAGCAGCAGTTTTATCTTTTGACACAAATGTAATTACAGGATCACTTGTAGTCTTCTTTTCACACTTAATTTCAGCTGCATCAGCCATCTTACAATCTGTATAAGCCTTTGATTTGAACTTTCCTTCCGTTGCTACCATAAGATCTTTTAAATCTGCAGGATCACCATCCGAAGAAAGAAGAGAACTAAGGTTAACAACAAACTCTGTATCATTAAGTTTGAAAGTAGTTGAAACTGCAGTAGGTGCTGTTCCGTCACCCCATGAAGAAATTGAAGAACCTTCAATTACATCAATTTTCTTAGAGTGATCTGCTATAGCAGAAACAACAGCAGTTGTAATGCTTGAAATCTGCTGCTGATCTTTACCTTTACGTGACTTCTCCATGTAAGGAATAACCTGGCTTGCTACGATACCTACGAGGATAGCCATGATAGCGATAACGATGATAAGTTCAACAAGAGAGAAACCTTTCTTGCTATTTGCTTTTAAATTGTTAATGTAATTTCTCATATTTTTTTTCTCCTTTTTTTAATTATTTATCTAAACCGTTCTTGGCAACGGTTGGGATACAAACCAATTATGCATTTTCTGCAACTGAGTATATACTGAGCATAGGCATCATAACCGCACCGAGTATAGGCGCTACTACTGCAGCCATGACAATTATGATGAGAGGTTCAACAACTGTTGCTATATTCTGTGTAGCTGTCTCCACTTCGTCTTCATAGAAATCAGCACAGTGATCAAGCATAGCCTCTAAGTTACCAGTTTCCTCACCAATCTTAGTCATCTGATAAAGAAGCGGTGGGAATACTCCGGATGCTTCTAAAGGTTGTGAAAGAGGTACACCCTTTTCAACATCAGACTTAGCATCTAGCACAACCCTCTTTATGATGATATTGGATATAATCTTACCGCACATCTCTATGGCAGTAACTAATGGAATACCACTGGATGTAAGGGTACTTAAGGTACGTGCAAGCTTAGCACAGGCATTCTTAAGAATCAAATCACCGAATAACGGAAGTTTAAGAAGCAAATTACCCAATGTAATAGCACCTGTCTCAGTGTGAGCCCATGTTCTGAATACGATTACTATCGCAGCAATCACACCTACTATCCAATACCAGTTATTGATGATACCGTGCGACATGGCAACCACTATCTTAGTTAGTGCAGGAAGCTCTGCACCCGCACTGTCAAAAGTCTCCTGGAACTGAGGCACTATCTTAACAAGCATAAGTACCACTACAGCTATAATTACCACTAAGAGTACTACAGGATAAATCATAGCGGATACTATCATGGAACTCATCTTGGCATCCTTCTCAAACTGGATG
>JAEEJA010000060.1 GCA_016281605.1 Lachnospiraceae bacterium | reverse complement strand
GGTAAGAGTTGCTGCTAATAGATTTGATTAAAATGATATTGGAGGAAGTATGGAAGGATTATATTCAAATCAAGATTTTGGAAGGTGTATATATAAGCATATTACATTACCAGTTTATATGACAGATGAATTTAGATTTTTTAGATGCGTTCGATTTGAAGATGGTTTTTATGGAAAAACAATTAGTGAACTCCATAATGGGAATTTAAGAGTAAACAAATCTGATAATAGATATTCTTCATTATTTCCTGATGAGAAGATATCGTATTGGGCAGATAGTATAAAAACGGCACGAGCAGAAGCAAAATATCACGGTTCAGGAAATGATTTAATGACTTTTTGGGCATATGATGATAATAAAAGCACATTTCCAACAATAAAATCAGAGGAACCATTAATAATAATTGATGGAAGAAATTTAGAATTCTCAAAGATTTTGGAAAAAATTGAAAACAGTGTTGAGTTGTGTGAAAATGAAAAAATAATAATTGATAGTATAAAGGAGTTAAAACCAGATTGCCTTGCATATGAATCGCTAAGATGTATAGGTGGTACTAATTACTTGTTTTTTGAAAAGGGCTTTAGAAAACTATCATTAAGGGAAGTAAGGTTAAGATTGAATAAGAAAGGAAAAGTAAATACTGCAAGAGTGACTTGTGCTATTAGCTCCGATTATAGACCTATATTAGAAAAATATGGAAATAGTTTTGAAAAGATTGCTAGAACGAAAATGAATCATGATTATTTTTTGAGCAACGAGTATATATTTCGTAAAGAAATATATGAAAAAAGCATGAATAGACTAAAAAACTTTTATTCAAAAAAGAATTTGTAGTATGATAAAAGACATTAGTTAAAAGGATAATTATGCATATGTTGCTTTTTCAAGATGCTCAAGTTATGATGGGTTATATCTTTGTAATAAACTTTTAAAGAAGAATATAAAAGTAAGCAAAGAATGTGTTTGGTTTTATGAAAGACTAGGTATGTAATAACATACATATTTATATATAAATGATTGTTAATGCTTTAATCGGGGGATTTTATGAAGAATTTTTCAGAGTGTGGATTTAAACTACACATACCAGTAATATATCAAATAGATGATACTCATTATAAAGTATCATTTAAATTTATGTATACACAAAGTAACAATATGACAGCATTTTCAGGGCTTAAATGGATAAGCAAGATTAATTCGGTAGTTAACGATTATCATGATTTAATTCCTGCAGCTGGGATGAAAAAGATAACGAAGGTTGTTGAATTCCAGAAAAGACCGCTACTTAGAGAGGCTAAAATGCGACTAGAGTTTGTACAGGGAAACAAGAATATTTCCGTTTTGTATGATATAAGTGATATTTCGCATGTAAAGTTTGTGGAAGTAGATATAGATGAGTTTGATAACAGTGAAGTGCTAGACGAAATTATAGAAGAGGTTTCAAAGGAAGAAAATATAAAAAAGTCATATGAAAAGTCAAGGGAATCTGATAGTACTGATTCTATAGCAGAAAGAATAGCTAATGCAGGTAATTCTGCTTCAGATATTAAATATTCAGATTTTTCTGATTATAATATTCCAGACGATTGGTCGAGTAATAATTCTGATGTAGATAGATTTATCTCTGCAACAAGAAAAGAAATGTACTATCTAAAAAATGAAGGTGGAAAAAGACATAAAGTTACAAACGGAAAACTTATAAGAATAAGTAATGGAAGATATGCCTATGCCTTTGATTTAGAAGCAGAGTTATATATATCTGACGATGCTCCTATTACGCTTACTACAAATGGAATAGACAAAATTTCAGGATTTGTAATGCTTTGCGAGGACTTTCAGATTATCTTAATATTGAACGAGAGCATTGGTGAATCAGTTTCAAGTGCGTATATTATGGTTGAACCATGGAAATTGCTTGAGGCAATGATTCAAAGAACAGCATATACTATCATGAAAAAAGATAAGATTACTAATAATCTTGTTAAAAAAGGACCGGCAAAAGCAACAAATGAAAGAGCAGAATATATTTTGAAGGGTCAAAATAAGGCCAAAGAGCATGTTAGGAAGAATCCAATAACAATTATTTGGGGACCACCAGGTACTGGTAAAACACATACAATGGCTGAAATTGCTTGTGAAAATCTCGCAAATGATAAGACTGTTTTAGTTGTTTCTCATAGTAATGTTTCTGTTGATGGTGTTGTTTCAAAGATTGCTTCATTACTAAAACAAAAGGGTCATCCTGAACAGCTTGAGAAAGGAAATGTTCTTAGGTATGGATTTATTCGAGATGAAGAGTTAAGCAAGGATGAGGATGTTAGTTCTTTTAGATTTGTATGTAAAAAGGATCCAGTTAGAAGTGAAAAATTAGAAGCACTACTAAAGGAATACGAGAAAGAGAAGAGTATCCATGGGTTGAAAACTACGAGAATCATGGACTTAAATAATAAAATCAAATCAATTCGTAATGAAATTAAGGATGATGAAGTAAGGGCTGTAAAACGTGCACCTGTTGTTGCTACTACGGTTTCTAAACTTATAGTGGATAGTGTTTTTGAAAATAAAAAATATGATATTGTTATGTTTGACGAGGTAAGTATGGCTTACATACTTCAAATTATTTCAGCTGCATCTTTCGCAAAGAGTAGATTTGTGTGTGTCGGTGATTTTATGCAGTTAGCACCAATAGCACAATCATCTGCAAAAGATATTCTGAAGGAAGATATATTTTCTTTCTTAGGAATAGAACGCGGAGGGGCAATATACAATCATCCATGGCTTGTATTGCTTGATGAGCAAAGAAGAATGTATCCAGATATATCTGACTTTTCCAATAGATATGTGTATAGCAAATTACTTAAGAATCATCCTTGTGTGGTAGAAAATAACATATCAACGGTGAAAGCACAACCATTCAGTGGAAATGCAATTAATTTGATTGACTTGATGGGAAGTTATTGTGCTGCTGGTAAAAATGAGGAAAACTCGAGATTTAATATTCTTAGTGGAGTGATATCATTCGCGAGTGCAATTGATATGTTAGGAGACAAGAAGGTTAGTATTATTACTCCATATGCAGCGCAAACAAGACTTATAAGAGCGTTGATTTTAGATTTGCGTGAACGTAATAAGTCCAAATCAAGTGATGAGGTTGATTTTGATTTGAAGTGTGCGACTGTGCATCAGTTCCAAGGATCTGAAAGTGATGTAATTCTTTTTGATGCAGTAGAGAGTTATCCGGGGAAGAAACCAGGATGGCTTATGGATAAGAATCTTGCTGATATAAAAAGACTTATTAATGTAGCAATAACAAGAGCAAGAGGGAAGTTTATAACTGTTGCTAATGAACGTTTTTGGAGTGACAACTATGAGGACAAACCATTTCTTCACCTGTATTATAAACTCTTGAAGTATATTAAACAGAATGGAAATGTAGTTAGTCATGTAAATGATAAATCGCTAGAAAAATATATTAAATCTATAGGTATAAAGAATATGGTGGATTTTTATACCGAAGATGATTATTTTAGTAATCTTCTTAAGGATATAGATAAAGCAAAGAGGAGAATAATAATTTCGTTACCTTCTGGAGAGATAGAACCTGATGCAAGGGATGTTCTCATAAATATCTTGGAAGAAAAAAAGAAGGCTGGAGTAGAAATTCTTATAAAATCAAATGATTATAAGAGTTTATCTGAAAAGTGGAAAGAATATTCATGGGGAACGGAGAATGCAGATTTCCCTTTATTAGAGATAGATGAAAATATCATCTGGTATGGAGCACCATTTGCTGATTGGAAATTTGTAAACAAGAATACGACATACAGAGCTGTATGCAAGATTGCAATAAGAATAAAAGGAAGTCATACAGTGGAAATGATAAATTCTCTTACTTCACTTGAATATAGGGAAACAGGTGCTGCTAAAAGTATTATGCGTGAACGAGACGGAGAAGAAATTGATGAAAAGTCTGATGGCAAGGAAATGATTGGATTATCAAAGTATGTAAATGATAATCTTATTTGTCCAGATTGTGGCAAGCCCATGATTTTAAGTAAGGGTAAAAGTCGAAAGTTTATTTTGTGGTGTGATGATTGTAAAAAGACAGAACTTCTTTCTGTACAAGAAGTAAATATGTACATACGAATGAATAATGTCGTTTGCCCTAAATGTCGTAGAGATGTTAAATGTGGATTAAGTAGGTATGGACTATATGTAAAATGCAGTAATGGACATTTTTCTAGGCTGGATGAGATTTAGAGTTAATTATAAGAGAGAAAGTGACTTTATGAATGATAGAGAAAATGCAGTATTGGAAAAAGTGTTTCTGTGTAATCGTAAAGTTAATGTATTAGATATAATAAAAAAACAAATACTAGTATTTGAGAATGATAAAACCCTAAGAATATCAAAATGGGATATTTTCTGTTTTGTATTTTGTCCATTTGTAATATCATTTATGATTATAATGCATTTGCAATACATCAATCCGGGAAATGGTACACCAATGACAATATAGATATGATGCTTATGGAGCGTCATTTGTCTAAGAAAGCAAGAAGAAGTAGTTCTAAGAATCATTTGAAAGGACCGAAGAAGCGTACGGAAGTTGATGATATGCGCTTTAAGGAGAGTTTTGAGAAGATGGTTCGGAAGGCTTTGGATAGAGGCTAATTCTACAAGAAAGGTTGTGTCAAATATGGATAATACTGTGTTTGATTTACGTGATTTTGATAAATATTGTGAAGACAATCGTCGTGAAGTAAAAAAGGCGCGTGGAGGACTTCCTATATCTTTGTGGGAGTCATATTCTGCTCTTTGTAATACTTATGGTGGTGTTATCATTTGCGGAATTCAAGAGCGTGAAGATGGATCTTGGTATCCAACCGGATTAAAAGCTTCTGACGTATCAAAACTAAAGCGTGATTTTTGGAATGCCATAAATGATAAGAAGAAGGTTAGTGTGAATCTTCTTAAGGAGTCAGATGTTGTCGACTACAAAGTAGACGATGCACTTGTACTTGTTATATATGTTCCGAGAGCAACAAGAGAGATTCGCCCTGTCTATATCAACGATAATCTTATGGGTGGGACGTATAAAAGGAATTTCGAAGGAGATTATCATTGCACTCCTCGTGAGGTTAAGGCGATGCTAAGGGATCAGGCTGATGAGAGCCCGGATATGAAGGTTTTGGAGGATCAGTCGATTGAGGATTTGGATAAGGACAGCATAAAGCTTTACCGCGTGAGTTATGATGTAAGGCATGAGGGTGCTGCGTGGACCAAGTTAACAGACGAAGAGTTCCTTGTGAAAATTGGTGCTGCCAGTAATAAGACAAGTGATAAGAAAATACATCCGACTGCTGCTGGTTTGTTTATGTTTGGACAAGAATACTTAATTACCACGGAGTTTCCTGAATATTTCTTGGATTACAGAGAAAAACTAGACCCGACTATACGTTGGACTGATAGGGTTCAGACACAATCCGGAGATTTTTCGGGAAATGTATTTGATTTTTATACGAGAGTACATAGAAAACTTACTGCCAATTTTAAGGTTCCGTTTAAGTTGGAAAATGGAGTCAGAGTTGATGATACACCGAAGCATAAATCAGTGAGAGAGGCGCTTGCTAACGCATTGGTAAATGCTGATTACTTCCAGGGTTGGAGTGTAGTGATAGAACACTATCCTGACAGAATTGTTATGGCAAATCCCGGAACTATTATTCCCGGAAAGGCACAGATGCTTAAAGGTGGAATATCGGAACCGAGAAATAAAAACTTGTTTAAGATGTTTAATCTTATTGGTGTTGGCGAGCATGCAGGGTCTGGTGTTCCGGATATCTATGATGTTTGGAAGACTGAAGGACTTATGGAACCCACAGTAGAAGAGCAGTTTGGGGCTGAGGTTCCGGATAGAACTACATTGACATTACCTTTAGTTGACATTAATCATACCGTTTCAGGTGTGGGTCCTGAAAAAGGTCCTGAAAAAGGTCCTGAAAAAGTGGAATCAAAACATGATGAGATAGATCGAAGGTTGAAAGATGTTTTTGAAATAATAAAGGGAGATCCTGGAATATCACGCCCACAAATAATGATGAAATTGAATTATACGGAAAGACAAGTGAGAAATTCTATAGATTCTTTAAAAAGAGAAGGCTACATTCATCATGAAGGTCCTGCTAAAGGCGGAAAGTGGGTTGTTGATAAGGAATATATTCAGTAATTTTGCTTGAATGTTGTTTTTTTGATGCTTGAGTTAAAGGAGAAGAGTGATATTGAACATATAGATTTTCGGCACTAAGAAGTGTAGTGATACAAGGAAAGCGGAGCGTTTCTTTAAGGAGCGTGGCAAATAGGGAAAAGTTATGAAATGTGGGTGTAAACCGAACTAATTTACAAAAAATGATTGAAAGTTCGGTTTAGAGTAGATATACTATGGTTGTAGGATAATATAGTCGAAGAGTATAATCGGAGGACGTAGATGAAAAAACTGTACAAACGAGAGATATACTTAAAAAAAATTCGAGGCTTTTATGATGAAACAGAAATCATAAAGGTAATAACCGGTGTTAGAAGATGCGGAAAGTCCTCATTGCTGGAAATGATCATAGATGAACTGAAAGAAAGGAATGTTAAAGATGATAATATTATAGTCATTCCTCTTGATAAGAGACCTTTCAAAAACATCAAAACTCCGGAGGCACTTGAGAAGATTATTGATGAGTGTGCAAAAGGAGTAAAAGGGTTAAAGTACTTGTTTATCGATGAGATACAGAATGTAAAAGGTTTTGAGGAAACTGTTAATGCATATCGCGAGGAAGATGACTACTCAATTTTTTTAACTGGAAGCAACAGTTATCTGCTGTCCGGAGAACTTGCGACTAAACTTACCGGACGATATATAGAGTTTGAGATTACAACACTTTCATTTGATGAGTATCTGGGGTTGAAGAAATTACTTGGTAAGGATATAAGCAATAACCTCGAGGATGAGTTTGATAATTACATGCTTGAGGGTGGTTTTCCCTATGCCGTCAGTTTAGAATCCTTTGTAGACAAGAGACTTTACGTTAAAAGCGTAATATCTGAGATATATGAAAAGGATATAAGAAAAAATAAGCGAATCAAGAACAGAATGTTGTTTGAGACGATACAGACATATATTATTAATAATTTCGGTGCCACTATGTCTATTAAAGGGTTGTGTGAGTATCTAGAGAATACTACAAAATCGACCATCAGAAAGGAAACAGTATACAATTATCTTTCTATTCTTGAAAATGCTAAAATTGTAAGTAAATGTACTAGATTTGACATGAAGAGTAAAAAAAGCCTTAAAGGTGAAGAGAAGTATTATCTGTCCGACCTGAGTTTTTATTTTGCTAATAACACGGATAATAGGATAGAGTACGGACCGGTCTTAGAGAACATTATCTATAATTATGCAAAGAGCAGAGGTTATGAGATTAGTGTAGGTAAGATAGGCAAGCTGGAAGTTGATTTTATTATGAGAGATATGGATATGAACTATTCGTATGTCCAAGTGGCAAGGTATATTGATAATGACAATGTAGATGAAAACGGAAAGAATCTTACTGAAGAACGAGAGTACAGACCATTGGAACAGGCAAGAGACGGATATCCTAAATATGTGCTGACTCTAGATCGATTGCTCCAGAAAAGGAGTGGAGTTCATCATAAAAATATTATTTCGTTTATTAGAAATGGAGAAACGTTTTAATCGAGAGTTAATATATTCCCGTGATGATATGCGCTTTAAGGAGAGGTTTGAAAAACTGGTTCGTAAGGCGCTGAATATTTGATTAGCTATAGGAGTTTGGTTAGATGAACATACATATTTGCTTTCGCATGAGGATGTTTTACTTGAAAGAGCAGGATATGCATTTTCTCCAACAAGCAAGTTCGATGTGATTATCACATACTGCATCCGGCATGGTATATACAACATTATGGAAGTTAATGAGGCTCTGTTTAAATACAATCAGAAGATATTAAAGATATAGGAAATGGAAAAGTCAATTATGACTTGACCATTTCCTTTTCTTATTGTGTTATATTTTTATTGTAACAAAGGAACAAGAGTATTGATGATAGGAGCGTGATTAAGATGTTTGGTGCAATTATGGGTGATATTGTTGGAAGTAGATTTGAGTTTGATAGGGGTGACAAGACCAAAGATTTCAAGCTGTTTACCAAAGAGAGCGTATTTACGGATGATACTGTTATGAGTATAGCGGTGGCGGAAGCACTTATAGTATTTAGATCAAACGCTGATGTTCCTGAAGGTGTTATTAAGGATGACATAATACTCTGTATGAAGAGATTTGGTAGGATGTACCCTAATGCCGGATATGGCGGAAACTTTAATAAATGGCTATTTTCATCTGATAGAGAACCTTACGGTAGTTATGGAAATGGTTCTGCTATGCGAGTTTCGTCAGTTGGTTGGCTATATGACTCAATTGAAAGAACTCGTGAGGTGGCAAGATGGACTGCTGAGGTGACTCATAATCATCCTGAAGGGATAAAGGGCGCTGAGGCCACTGCCTCTGTCATCTATCTAGCCAGAAGCGGATACGATAAAGGATACATCAAGGATTATGTAGTAAGAGAATTTGGATATGATTTATCAAGAACCTGCGATGAAATCAGACCTACTTATCATCATGTGGAAAGCTGTCAGGAAACAGTTCCGGAGGCTATTATAGCATTTTTAGAGGGTAAGCATTTCACTGATGTTGTAAAGACAGCGGTATCATTAGGTGGAGACAGTGATACTCTTACAGATATAGCGGCTGCTATGGCTGAGGCCTATTATGGTATACCTAAGAAGTTTATACCTGAGATTGAGAAGAGGTTGGATGATGATTTGAATAAGGTACTGTGGAGTTTTGACAGGGCTCGTCAGACTGTTGTTGCAGTAAAGCGTGACTGGAAAGCAGATCCGATGCCAGGAAAGCGTGAGGAGTTTACATTTGAAAGAGCATTTACAGATTCTGAATTGGCTAATCTTAGGCGAGGCAATGTTCCTAAGGCAATGGAGGATAAGTGGTTCTTCTTTATGAGGCATAATAAGCTTTTTGCACATAGAAGTTGGACTGGATATTTGATTTTTGTAATTGAGATTAACATGGATACCAACATTCATAGGGTTACAATAAACCGTGATAGTAACCAGGTTGGAATCAGATCTGTTGAGGAAGATATAGAGAGTATCAATGCTAAAGCAAAAGCAGAAATCCTTGCAAGTACTGCCGGTGTGAAGTTATCTGACATACTCTCGATTAATGTTCCGGAGCTTGCTTGGGTTGAAAACGATGATCACAGCGGTGTTGTTGAGGAAATGAAAGCAAGGGCACAGAGAGTGATGAAGGTGTACGGGTAGGAGTTAGTATATTATAATAGCGTGGGAGAATATGAGAGTAACAGATCCGTAGTATACTTTATATAGATGAGCAGCATAGTATTTTTATTTAATAACATTTTTACTTGCAAGATAACATATAAAATGTTATTATAAATAAAAAATGTTATCGAGGTGCGTATGGGTAATATGTATATGCAATTATTTGGAATTGAATTTAATATTGAACCGGTTAAGATAAAAGGTCTTCCTGTATATATTACTGCCGGAAGATCCTTCTTTAGGTTGTCTCATCTTGATAACGACTTTATATTGGTTAAACTATCACCAGATGAAAAGTTTGGAGTTGTTGCATTAGAGAAGCAAGCTGTTCAGATTTCGTCTAAAGCCGAGAGTCACGTGGCTTTCGGATTCGAAAATATAAGTCGCTCACAACGAGATAGTTTGATTAATAGAAATATACCATTTATTTCTGATTCAGGGCAGCTTTATTTGCCATTTTTGGGTATGATGCTTTCTGATAAATTTGTACAAAAAAAGAATAGAACTGCATTTTCAAAAATGATGCCAATTACACAGGCGGTATATTTATATCTAGTTTACAAGTGCAATGATAAGATGGTCATGAAAAAGAATGTTGCCGATGATTTAGGGGTAACTAGGACTTCAGTAACAAGAGCGAGTGAGCAGCTCCTGACACTTGATTTAATAACGCAGGATATTCGAGGAAAAGAATACTATATGTCTGTTAAATTCAAAGGTATGGAAATGTACGAGAAGGCTAAGCCATATCTAATTAATCCTATTCAAAAGAGGATTACTGTGATAAAGGATGATATATATAATTCATATCCTTTGTCGGGTGAATCTGCACTTGCAAAGGCAACAATGCTTAATATGCCTATGATCCCGGAATATGCAGCATATAAATCTGATATCTCAATTAGTGATAGTTCACTTGTTGATACAAGATGGGAACCGAGTTTGGAGGCTGTTAATCTAGAACTATGGAAATATAATCCTAAGTTGTTTGCTAAAAATGGAATTGTTGATCCAATTTCGTTGGCGTTATGTTTTGAGAATAATGCAGATGAAAGAATTGAGTCATCTATAGAAGAATACTTGGAGGGATATAAATGGTAGTAGGAATGGATAGTTTTATACAGAAATTTGGCGATTACACCGATTGTTATACTATAATAGGCGGTGCTGCTTGCGATATTCTTATGAATGAGGCTGATACACCATTTAGGGCAACTAAGGATATAGATATGATCCTGGTTATGGAAGCTCGATTTAAGGAATTTGTTAAAGTGTTTTGGGAATATATTCTTGAAGGAGGATATCGTTTCGGGTGGAAGAATAGTGAAGAGGTGCATTTTTATAGATTTACGGAACCTAAAGCAGGGTATCCTGCTATGATTGAATTATTCTCGCGAGAACCCGAGTATATTAGTGATGTTCCCCAGGGAATAATTCCTGTTCACATAGATGAGGATGTATCCAGTTTATCAGCAATTTTATTGAATGATGATTATTATAGTTTCATGCTTGAAGGACGTAAGATTATATCTGGTGTCAGTGTGCT
Source organism: Lachnospiraceae bacterium (assembly GCA_016281605.1). Lineage (GTDB taxonomy): Bacteria > Bacillota > Clostridia > Lachnospirales > Lachnospiraceae > JAEEJA01. The sequence goes on along the minus strand of JAEEJA010000060.1, from coordinate 1,080 downwards.
TGATACAGAACATATAATTCCGTTTAAGATGTATGCGTGGCTTGACTTAAAGAACAGAAAGGAAAGTGGTGAACATGTTAACGAACGGGATTTAAAGAAACATAAAAATGATGTGTTTCGCCTTCTTCAGATTGTTGATATTGACACTAAGGTTGAATCCTTTGGAATGGTGAAAACTAATATAGATCGTTTTTTGGAAGAGATTAGCCATGAGAGTATTAATTTTAGTCAGTTGGGTTTGCCTTTTGATATGGAAGAAGCTTTAGGATATTTAAATGCAATGTATTCTTAGGCGTATAGTCAAATCGTGGATGATTAGTTTTTGAAATAGTCTGAGAGCCGTTCTTTAGCTATAGAATTACAACTAAATATAAGTATTTTGAATCAAGGGCTTAAAATGTAGAAATTCCTACATTTTAAACTGCTATGATATGTTTTGAAGGCATAACATATCGGCAGAGCCCTTGATTTTTCTTGCTTTTAAGCCGCTTTAGGGCAAATTGAAATTTTTTTGAAAAATTTTCTGAATGGTAGCATGAACTGAAACCATTGGGTGTTATGCTCTTCAATACAAACGATAAATACATCATTTTTGGAAAGGATGTGGTGTCATGTCTGTTAAAAACTTAGAGCGCCGATTTGATATGTGCTCATATATATTGGAAGAGAGAATTACTCACTATGAGAACTTGATGGAAGAATTCAATATTAGCAAGTCTACAGCTATACGAGATGTGCGGTTTATTTCTGATTATTTGCTAGCACTTGAAACTCAGGCAGCAATCGCGGATGGAAGGAACTAATAATCAACGAGTATGGACTGTATTTCATGTCCGTTAAAATCGACACAGATGATGTTGAGGATATGAATGAGTATACGTCTGAAGCCTATAAAATCAAGGGTTTCAAGGATATAATAGTTGATATATATATATTTGAGGCTTCGGCCAATGATATAGCCCTTTTTTTACTTTGAAATGGCAAAAAATGCCCGAAATACAAAAAATTGATTTTTTTCGATTTTTTTGGATGATAGAAAACACTCTCTTTCACATACCTAAAACCACCGGAAGGAGGCGT
>JAEEJA010000059.1 GCA_016281605.1 Lachnospiraceae bacterium | reverse complement strand
CATATGAAATTTCAGGGATATTAAAATACTTTAGCGATGCATTGGTGGATATATATAAGTCATCCAATGTATTGAGTATAGTTCCGTCCATATCCCATATTACAGCCTTAGGCTTCATTTTTTTATCTCCTGTTGATTCTTTTATTTGAAATCTTACTTTCTTCCTACTTTCTTTTTCTGTTTATTATCATACATAATATGATCCGCTTCTCTGATTAGTTCATCCACATTTAAATCATCATTTATCACATGATGAGCTACACCAATACTAGCTGAAATATCATATGGCTTATCTTCTACACCATCAACCTCTTTAACTGCTGTTTTAAACATTTTTTCGTAGTTGTTCATATCAATATCGGAATTCTGATCAAGTATGATAGCACCTGAAAACTCGTCTCCTCCGTATCTGGCAAATACACCATACTGACTTAAATTTGCTTTCAATGCTTTTGCTATGGTAATAAGTGCATAATCACCTTCGGCGTGACCAAAGCTGTCATTTATTACCTTTAGGTTATCCATATCCAAAGAAATGAGATATAATTCCTTACCATAATTTCTTGGATTAATTATTAGCTCGGAAAGCTTTTGATAGAAACCTCTTCTATTGTAAATATTAGTCATGGAATCTCTTTCGGAAAGCTTTGTAATTTCAGAATTTGCCTTTTTTAGTTCTTCGTTAAGGTCATTTAAACGTCTATTATGCATAACCGAATATATGGAATCAGTCAAAAACATGCCAAATTCATCCAATCTAGACATATCTCTGTCCGTAAATGTACCAAAGGCCTGGGCAACATAACCATAAACATTTTTACCTGCATTCAAAGAACGAACCGCCAAAATATTATAACCACTGTCACTAAAGAGCAGTCTTTCATAATCAGGCATGATATCCTTCGCCTTAAAGGTTATTCCTGGTTTCTCATAACCTCCGCCAATTTTAGATTCAACTATTACAGACATATCTCCGAATTCTTCCGGCACCCTTTGATATTCCATAACATCTAATTTGATAGCTGCAAATGTAAAAATATGAGACCATAGTTTAAGATTTTTCGGAAGCAGTTCTGTTAAATCCCACAAATTTACCTTATCAAGAGATGATGTCATCATATAATTCATAGCAGACACATGCCATGCACAATCAATATTGTCGGATATGAGTCTGTTTATAGTATCATTCTTATCCTTTTCTCTTATGTCTGTACAATTACAAGACATATTATAAATAGGATTAAATCCCACTAAATAATCATATGGCTCAAAAATTCCGGTAAAATCAAAACGCTCAACCTCGGTTACTATAAATACACTCAGCTCATCGTAATTCGGTATACAGGTAGAGATAGGCGGATGATTGTAAAAACTTCTCTCTAATCCGTCAAAACCTGTTATGATAACATCCTCCGGAACCTTATACCCATATTTATTAAGAACATCACAAACTGTTATAGCCATGGAATCATTAGCACATACTATAGCCTCAGGCATTTCTATATCACTGGAAAGAAATATTTCCATGGCAGCCTTAGTAGGTACCTCCCAAAAGTCACCATAACCTATACGTTCGCGCTCTATGGGAATATTATTTTCCTCCAGAACCTTTTTATACATATCCAGACGCTCTTCAGAAAAAGAATTCCCCTTAATTCCTGCCATCATATTTACTCTTCTTTTTCCGTGATGCTCTACTATATGTCGAACCATCATCTCAAAACCGGTTTTATAATCAAAATTAATATTATAGCAGCCTTCAATAAACCTATCTGTGCAAAATACCGGAACACCTCTATCTTTACCTATATTTACGATTTTTGACAAAAACATCTCATACTTAAGCGACTCTGAAATCACGATAAGAGCACTTATATCAATAATCTTGAGCAAATCAAAAAACTGCATATCTCCTGCAATAGAATCAGAATCACTTAAAGAATCAGAGTTTGCAGATAAAGCCATAACAAAGTAACCCCTTTTAGAGGCATAAGCAGAAAGAGCTGATAATAATTGCCTTACTCTTTCCTCATATAATCTTAATCCGCAAACAACTATCGTCTTTCTAATGATTTTTTCTGATTTTTTATTTTCTGTATTATCCACAATTAATCCTCCTTAAAGGACATAAACCCCATCTTTTATAATACTTTTGTAAATCGATTAACGCTATTAGATGGTTAAATTATAATAAAATTCTTTGAGACTTGCAAGTACTTAAAGAATATTTTTATGTATGGTTTTTATATGTGGATTTCTTCTGCTGTATAGCCTTCTTTTCTTAATGTTTTTATAATTACTTCTGAGCTTATTGCTTCATCACTTTTAACAATAACTTCTTTTTTCTTGTAATTTACATCAGCATTTATGTGTTCTAGTTCATTTAAAGCATTGTGAACCTTTACTTCGCAGTTAACACACTTCATATCCAAAACCCTATACAATTTAGTATCCGAAACAGAAGAAAGTTTCTTCTTTTTCACCTTTTTCTCGGATTCACCTCCACCGCAACAGCTGCCCTCACCCTTCATATGTTTAAGGGTTGCCTTAAAACAGACTGCAATCACTCCTATAAGCACTATAACTGTTATAATGTTTGCCGGTGTAAATATAGATGCACCTAATATTATCAACATATAAATCTCCTTATATTTAGTAGCCAAGACTCACTTTCTTTACTTTATCATAATGATTATCAATATTCAAAAAGGGTGACAGCAGCTTTTCGCCACCATCACCCAAAACATTCATAATACTTCTTTCTCTATGTGGTTATGCTCTGTCCTTTGCAATTCTGACCTTAGTAGTAAGAGTGGTACTTTCTTTGTAAGGTCTTACGAGGAGGTAGATAAAAAGAATTACAAGTAGCAGCGCTACGACAGTTCCAATTCCAAATGCACCTGTTGTTATAAATGTGCCAATCTGATATATACAAAGTGATACTCCGTATGCAAGAATTGTCTGATATCCGATTGCAAACCATGTCCACTTAACAGAATTCATCTCACGCTTTATAGCACCTATTGCTGCAAAACAAGGTGCACACAGGAGGTTAAATACAAGATAAGCAAAACCTGCAACTGCTGTAATATCTGCTGCTATAAGAGCCCAGAACTCATCTCCTGCTTCGCTTGCCTCGGCAACTCCGTAAAGTACGCCAAATGTACCGACTACGTTTTCCTTAGCAATAAGACCGGATACGGCTGCCACTGAGAACTTCCAATTGCCAAATCCAAGAGGTGCAAATATAGGAGCTACTACAGAACCAATATGTGCAAGCACTGATTTTTCCTGAAGAGCCACAAGTGCATCGCCCTCTAAACCTTCGAAATCAAGAAGGCCGAACTTTCCGCCATTCCATCCAAAGTTCATAAGGAACCAGATAACGATTGTAGAAAGTGTAATAACTGTGCCGGCTTTCTTTATAAATGACCAGCCTCTCTCCCACATACTTCTTATCACAGCACCAAATGTAGGTGCATGGTAAGCAGGAAGCTCTATAACGAATGGTGCAGGATCACCTGCAAACATTTTAGTCTTCTTTAAAATAATACCTGATGTGATAATTGCAAAAATACCGATAAAGTAACAAGCTACAGATACCCACCATCCATTATCGAAAAATGCACCGGCAATAAGAGCAATTATAGGAAGCTTAGCACCGCAAGGAACAAATGTTGTTGTCATAACTGTCATCTTACGATCACGATCATTTTCAATTGTACGGCTTGCCATAACACCCGGAACACCACAGCCTGAACCTATAAGCATAGGTATGAATGACTTACCTGAAAGTCCAAACTTACGGAAGATACGATCCATGATAAATGCAACTCTTGCCATGTATCCGCACTCTTCTAATATTGCAAGGAATATGAAGAGTACAAGCATCTGAGGTACAAAACCAATAACAGCACCAAGTCCCGAAAGAACACCATCACAGATAAGTCCTGTAAGGACTGCGCTGGTTCCAGCTTTTTCAAGTAATTTACTTACATTTCCTATTATCCACTCTCCAACAAATACATCATTTGTCCAATCAGTAACTATAGTACCTATAGTGGTAACAGAAACATAGTAAACAAGAGTCATAATAGCTGCAAATATAGGAAGTGCAAGGATTCTATTGGTAACAACCTTGTCTATCTTATCAGATACACTATCCTTTGAATTACTTACCTTCTTAATGCATTTTGAAATAATAGATGAGATGTACTCATATCTTTCGTTGGTGATAATACTCTCTGTATCATCATCAAACACCTTTTCCATCTGTGATATTTCAGAACTCACATCAGGAAGACCACTCTGAAGCTCATGAATCTTATCATCTCTCTCTAAAAGCTTAATAGCGAAGAATCTTCTTCCTTCTGTAATATCAGCCGGAAGCTTTGATTCAACAGATGCGATAATATTCTCTGCCGCTTCTGAGAATGAGTGTACAATCTCAGTAATCTTTTTCTCTTTAGCAATTGCAGTAGCTTTATCAATTAGTTCCTTTACACCTGTTCCCTTAAGTGCTGATATAGCTACAACTTCACAGCCAAGAACCTCTGATAAAGCTTTAAGGTTAACCTTATCACCCTTTTTTTCAAGGATATCAAGCATATTTACAGCTACTATAACAGGTATCCCAAGCTCTAATACCTGTGTTGTAAGATAAAGGTTTCTTTCAAGATTCGTTCCGTCAACTATATTTATGATAGCATCAGGCCTATTTGTTATAAGATAATTTCTGGAAACCACTTCTTCAAGTGTATATGGTGAAAGTGAATAGATACCTGGAAGATCTTCTATAAAGACTTCCTTATTTCCTTTGTACTTTCCCTCTTTCTTTTCAACTGTTACTCCCGGCCAGTTTCCTACGTACTGACTAGAACCTGTCAGCGCATTGAAAAGTGTTGTTTTTCCGCAATTCGGATTACCGGCTAAAGCAATTTTAATAGCCATTAGTTAAAACCTCCATTCATTAAATAACTTCTATCATTTCAGCATCTGCTTTTCTTACAGATAACTCATAACCTCTAACTGTTATCTCAATAGGATCACCAAGAGGAGCAACCTTGCGCACAAATATTTCTACGCCTTTAGTGATACCCATGTCCATAATACGTCTCTTAACAGGTCCTTCACCTGTAAGCTTAGAGACCTTAACAGTGTCTCCAATCTTAACTTCTCTTAAAGTCATTGTTTATACCTCCATTCAAAATTTATATAACGATAATCTTTGCTGCCATATCCTTTCCAACAGCAACTCTTGTTCCCTTTACTTCTACTATAAGATTTCCTGAGGCAGAACTTACAATCTTAACGGATGCTCCTATCACAAAACCCAGCTTTTCTAAAAATTGCTTGGTTTCACTTTTTCCATTAATTCTTTGGATAGTTACCACCTTTCCCTCTTCTATAAGTGATAATGGCATACTCTTCTTCCTTTCTAAAAATGCTTAGTTTGTCACTTTATATTCAGTTTTTCGCCATAATGAGTGCAATTATCTGTGCATCCTTTAGATGAACAACCGGCACATCCCATACACCCATCACCACTCTTATGATCTTTATATATACTTCTTATACAGAGGGCTACAATTCCCAGAAGAAGGATCGTAACCAGTATATTAGCTAAATTATCAATCAATAATGCAATCATACACTCCTCCATACATTGATATTATCGTTAGCTTTATCTAACACATATCTATAAAAAACAACACTTTCGTTAGTTACACCTAACTCATGCTTTAAAAAAAAGTTAGTTTTATCTAACCATTATTATTAAAATAAATTACTCAAGGCACAAGTTGTCCCTGACTAACATTAATATTATATCGATTATATAGGATTTGTCAATAAAAAATTTTTTCAATTTAAAAAAAAAAAAGCTTGCATTATATGTTAGTATATGCTAATCTATGTTAGCCATAGTTAACAAACTAATAAGTTTTAAGTAATTCCTACTAAAGTTTATTAAACTTTTTATTACGCTCGTCCCCATACCCTGACGGGCGTAATTGCTTTTTAGAGCAAAAAACCCTGCAGTTCAGCGCTTACGCACGAGTTGCAGGGTGTTTTTTTATATTTACTTATATTATAATCAGAAATCTTATCAATATCCTTTTAGTATATCGCAAAAATCAAATGTCCGGAAGTAATCTGCAGGAGTCTCTGCTCTTCTTATCATCTGAACCGAGCCATCCTCCTTTAAGAGAAGCTCAGCTGACTTAAGCTTACCGTTATAATTGTATCCCATAGCAAAACCGTGTGCTCCGGTATCATGTATATAGATATAATCTCCTATATCAATCTTTGGTAACATTCTGTCAATGGCAAACTTGTCATTATTTTCACAAAGAGAACCTGTAACATCATACTTATGGTCACTGGGCTCATTTTCCTTACCTAAAACTGTTATATGATGATAAGCTCCATACATAGCAGGACGCATAAGATTTACGGCACATGCATCAACTCCTATGTAATCCTTATATATCTTCTTTTCGTGAAGAACCTTTGTTACAAGAGCTCCGTATGGTCCAAGCATGAATCTTCCAAGCTCTGTAAAGATACTTACATCACCAAGACCGTTAGGCACCATAATCTTTTCAAATTGCTTTCTTACGCCTTCTCCGATAGCCATGATGTCATTTGGTTCCTTGTCAGGCTGATATGGAATTCCAACTCCACCTGAAAGATTTACAAATGCTATCTCAACACCGGTCTGCTCCTTAACCTCTACAGCAAGTTCAAAAAGAATTCCCGCAAGTATAGGATAATACTCGTTGGTTACGGTATTGCTGGCAAGAAATGAATGTATTCCAAAACGGCATGCACCAAGTTCTTTAAGTCTCTTAAATGCTTCTATAAGCTGCTCTTTAGTCATACCATACTTGGCATCACCCGGATTATCCATAATATCGGTTCCGAGCGAGAAAACTCCACCCGGATTAAATCTACAACAGATAGTTTCCGGAATTCCTGCACACTCTTTTAAGAAATCAATGTGTGAAATGTCATCAAGATTTATGTATGCACCAAGCTCATAAGCCTTCTTATACTCAGCTGCAGGTGTGACATTAGATGAGAACATGATGTCACTTCCCTTAAATCCACATGCTTCAGACATCATAAGCTCTGTAAGAGATGAACAGTCAACACCACAGCCTTCCTTTTGTAATAACTTCAATATAAAAGGATTTGGAGTGGCCTTTACTGCGAAATACTCTCTAAAGCCTTTATTCCATGCGAAAGCCTCATTCATTTTACGTGCATTTTCTACAATCTGCTTCTCATCATAAATGTGAAAAGGGGTTGGATAGGTTTTTGCAATCTCCTCAACCTTTTCTTTTGTAAGAAATGGTTTCTTTGTCATAGTATTCTTTCCTTCCATAAGGCAAAGCTGCCTTTACTAGTTTTAATTAAAGTGAGAACTTCTCATGTACATTCTGAGCTGCTGTCTCTACGTACTTTTCATCGATAAGTACAGTTACTCTTATTTCTGATGTTGATATCTGTCTGATATTTACACCACAATCATAAAGTGCTTCGAACATCTTTGCAGCAACACCCGGATGAGTCATCATGCCTGCACCTACTACAGAAACCTTGGCAACATCACGAGTTACATTAACTGTATCGCACTTAAGTGAGCTTTCTGCATGTCTTTCAATAGTTTCAAGAGCAATATCTGCATCCTCTTCTGTTACTGTGAAGCTTATATCCTGCTTTCCGCCATGCTCTACTGACTGTAAAATCATATCTACGTTTACATTATGATTTGCAAGATGCTGGAAGAGCTTAAAAGCTACACCAGGCTTATTTTCAAGTCCTTCAACTGAAATCTGAACTACATTTTTATCGGTTGCTACTCCGCTTACGAGCATTTTTTCCATCTTAGTATCCTCCTTAACAATGGTACCTTCGTTTTTATTTAAACTTGAACGTACTACAAGCTGTACTCCATACTTCTTTGCCATCTCTACTGAACGGTTATGTAAAACACCTGCACCGAGACTTGCTAATTCAAGCATTTCGTCATAGGTAATAACCTCTAACTTTCTTGCCTTTGGTACAACTCTTGGATCTGCGGTATATACTCCGTCCACATCTGTATATATCTCACAAGCATCTGCATGAAGTGCTGATGCAAGGGCAACTGCAGTTGTGTCTGAACCACCTCTTCCCAGGGTTGTATAATCGTCATACTTATCTATACCCTGAAAACCAGTGATAACAACTATCTTACGATTTTCAAGCTCGTTATATATCCTTTCTGTATCAATTCTCTTGAGCTTTGCATTGCTATAATCAGCAGTTGTGTGCATAGCTACCTGAAATGCATTGAGTGAAACAGCAGGAACACCAAGACTATCCATAGCCATAGCCATAAGAGCTACACTGGTCTGCTCACCTGTTGTAAGAAGCATATCCATCTCTCTTCTGCTCGCCTTAGGATTTATATCCTTTGCCATATCCAGAAGCACGTCAGTCTGCTTACCCATAGCTGAAAGAACAACTACAACCTGATTTCCGGCCTTGTAATCCTCTATACATCTGCGGGCTACATTAAAAATCCTCTCTTTGTTGGCAACCGATGTACCACCAAACTTCTTGACTATTAACATTCTTTAAACCTCTTTCCTAAGCTTATACAAGCCTTATATAATTTATACAAGCCACATTTTCCTTAGCAGCTCTGAAATCCTTTTCTTTCATTTCCTCAGTAACAAATGCGTACTCTGAATCTATACCTACATTTATCTCCTCAGAAACCTTGTAAGCGTCTTGCGCTTCTTCCTTCTTATCTGCCGATACTCTGACAAAATACTTATGATCTGTTTCGTTATAATCTGCAAGAGAAAGCTTTTCTTCGCTCCACTCAACATAAATATTATTATCAATATTTCTCGCTGCCTCAATAACATCGCTTACAACCGCACTTGCAGTCGGACTCTTTCCTGCTCCCTGTCCGGTAAATACAACATCTTCAACCATGTTTCCTCTTACCATGATTGCATTGTAAACCCCATCGATATTGAAAAGGGGATGAGATTTACTTAGTAAAAACGGTGTAACACTTATGGAAACATCCTCTCCTACCTGCACAGCACTTCCCATAATCTTTATCTTACGCTTCATAGCCTTAGCATAAGAAACATCTGCATCAGAAATATGGGTAATTCCCTCTGTATAAACATCCTCAAACTTTACGGTTTTTCCTGTAGACAAGGATGTAAGGATTGCAATTTTACGTGCAGCGTCGTGTCCCTCAACATCTGCTGTAGGATCCTTCTCTGCATACCCCTTATCCTGTGCATCCTTAAGAACGTCTTCAAACTTACTTCCATTCTCCGTCATCTCTGTTAAGATATAATTGGTTGTTCCGTTAAGGATACCTGAAATCTCAAGTACATCCTCCTGAGCAAGACAATCACGAAGAGGTCTGATAATAGGGATTCCGCCTCCTACAGAAGCTTCAAAAAGAAAATTGACATTCTTATCTCTGGCAATCGAAAGGAGCTCCGGTCCGTACGCCTCTACAAGAGCTTTGTTAGATGTACAAACATGCTTACCTTCCTCAAGTGAAGCCTTTACAAACTCATAAGCCGGATGTAGACCACCCATGGTTTCCACAACTATTTTTACATCCGGGTCATTCTTAATGATTTCAAAATCATTCACAAGTATTTCCTGTACCGGATCACCCTCGAAGGTTCTTAAATCAAGAACGTACTTTACACCTATTTTCTTACCAGTACGCTTCTCTATAAGCGGGGCATTGGTCTTTATTATCTCTACAACTCCGGAACCAACCGTACCATAACCTAAAACACTAACATTTATCATAATTTACACTCTTTCCTTCACTACTTTTGATTATTATTCAACATTTAACTTAATGTTGCCTTTTATACAATCTTTATTAATTTTGACTCATCCATGCCAGATAAGCATTGATAAACTTATCAATATCACCGTCAAGCACACTTTGAGCATTACCTGACTCTGCATTGGTTCTGTGATCCTTAACCATGGTATAAGGTTGAAGCACATAGGAACGAATCTGACTTCCCCAGCCTATCTCCTTCTCATCACCACGTATACCCGCCTCTCTAGCTCTGTCTTCCTCTTCTTTTATAAGGAGAAGCTTGGCTTTAAGCATCTGCATGGCTTTATTCTTATTTTGCAGCTGTGATCTCTCATTCTGACATGTTACAACAATTCCGGTAGGGAAATGGGTAATACGTATAGCTGATGATGTCTTATTGATATGCTGACCACCGGCACCGCTTGAGCGGTAGGTATCAATTCTTATTTCATCATCCTTAACCTCTATGTCAATATCCTTTTCTATATCAGGAATAACATCGCAGGATACGAATGAAGTTTGCCTCTTTCCCGCTGCATTGAAAGGCGATATACGCACAAGTCTGTGTACACCATGCTCAGACTTTAGGTAACCATAGGCATTTTCACCATTTATCTGAAGTGTGACTGACTTGTAACCTGCTTCATCCCCCTCTAAAAAGTCTATCATTTCAACAGAGAAGCCTTTCTTTTCAGCCCATCTCTGATACATACGACAAAGCATGGAAGCCCAGTCGCAACTTTCTGTACCACCTGCACCGGCATGAAGAGTTAAAATCGCATTTTCACTATCATACTCACCACTCAGAAGAGTTTCTATCCTAAGTGATTCATACTTTTCTTCAAACTGAGCAAACTGTCTTTCAAACTCAGGTAACTCCGAAGCATCACCCTCAGAATCGTATATATCAACCATTTCGAGAAGATCGTCTCTTTCACTTTTTAGATTTTCAAAACGCTCTACTATACTTTTAAGGTACTTACACTCCTGAGTTATGGCAGTTGCCTTTTCCATGTCATCCCAGAATCCAGGGTCTTCCATGGTCTTTTCTAATTCTTCAATCCTATCGCTCTTATTAGCGAGGTCAAAGTGAATCCCCCATCTCTATTAAAGGTTTATCGTAGCTTGTTAACGATAACCTTAAGTTATCGTACTCAACCATTAAATCACTTCCTTTCAAATCAAAACAAAATGTATATAAATATATTATAATTAACTGTATTATCTATATTTGTCTGCTTACTTTACTCCAGACTTTCCATGACAGAACTTGAACTTCTTTCCACTTCCACATGGACACGGATCGTTGGGCTGAACCTTCTTTCCTTCACGCCTCTTAGGCTGTCTGACAGCTGTATCATCACGATTTGTACCGCTTGCCTTAGCAACTTCTTCACGCTCAACCTTTTGCTCAACCTGAAGGTGCATAAGAGCCTTAATAGTATCTTCGTAGATGCTGTCCATCATAGAGTTAAACATATCAAGACCTATAAAGTGATACTCATCAACAGGATTTCTCTGTCCGTATGCCTGAAGACCTATACCTTCACGAAGCTTATCCATGTCATCGATGTGATTCATCCAGTTCATGTCGGTAACACGAAGAAGGATAACTCTCTCCGCCTCACGAATCTGAGCTTCATCTTCAAACTCTGTTTCCTTCTCTTCGTAAGCCTTAACTGCTCTTTCCTTAACTTCCTGAAGAAGATCATCCTTCCTCATACCGCTAAGTTCTTCTTCTGTAAACTTAATCTTTTCTATAGGAATTATAGGTCTGATAAGATGATTTAATTCGCGAAGATCCCATTCTTCTGAGTTTTGCTCATCTCCAATTGCTGTATTTACACATCTTTCTACCACATCATTTAACATATTAAAGATGGTATCACGCATGTTTTCGCCGTCAAGAACCCTACGTCTTTCTTCGTATATACGTTCTCTCTGTTCGTTATTTATACGGTCAAATTCAAGAAGATTCTTTCTGATACCGAAGTTGTTTCCTTCGATTTTCTTCTGAGCACCCTCTATAGCGTTTGAAAGCATCTTATGCTCTATCTGCTCTCCGTCAGGAAGCGCATCAAATACTCTCTTATATCTGTCAGAACCGAAAAGTCTCATGAGATCATCTTCAAGAGATATGTAGAATCTGGATTCTCCCGGATCTCCCTGTCTTCCTGCACGACCACGGAGCTGATTATCGATACGCCTTGATTCATGTCTCTCTGTACCGATTATCTTGAGTCCACCAAGCTCTGTAACGCCTTCGCCAAGCTTAATATCAGTACCACGACCTGCCATGTTGGTTGCGATTGTAACAGCACCCATTTGACCTGCATCTGCTACGATTTCAGCTTCAAGCTCATGGAACTTTGCATTGAGGACCTTATGAGGAACCTTCTTTTTCTGAAGAAGTGAACTTAGATACTCGGAGGTATCAATATTTATAGTACCTACAAGCACAGGCTGTCCTGTTTCATGAGCTGCTATTATCTCATTTACAACTGCTGCAAACTTCTCATTCTTACTCTTAAATACAGCGTCGTCCAAATCCTTACGCTTAACAGGAAGGTTTGTAGGGACTTCGATAACATCCATACCGTAGATATCACGGAACTCCTTCTCTTCTGTAAGGGCAGTACCTGTCATACCTGATTTTTTATCATATTTATTGAAGAAGTTCTGGAATGTAATAGTTGCAAGTGTCTTAGATTCACGATTAACCTTTACATGCTCCTTTGCTTCTATTGCCTGATGAAGTCCGTCAGAGTATCTTCTTCCCGGAAGGATACGTCCTGTAAAGTCATCTACTATAAGAACTTCATTGTCCTGAACTACATAATCCTTATCCTTTGTAAACAGGGAATGAGCTCTCAGTGCAAGATTGATATTATGCTGCAATTCTAAGTTTTCTGGATCTGCTAAATTTTCAACTGAGAAGAATCTCTCTGCTTTCTTAACACCATCCGCTGTAAGGTTTGCGTTTTTATCCTTCTCATCAACTACATAATCGCCTGTTTCCTCTTCCTCTTCATTCATAATGTAGTCCATTTTTGACATCTCTTTTTGAGTTCCGCGAGTAAGCTGACGAACAAATATATCGCAGGCTTCATAAAGCTTTGTAGACTTTCCGCTTTGGCCTGATATGATAAGAGGTGTACGAGCCTCGTCTATAAGTACCGAGTCAACCTCGTCGATGATAGCATAGTGAAGAGATCTCTGAACAAGCTTTTCTTTATATATAACCATATTATCACGAAGATAATCGAAACCGAATTCATTATTAGTTCCGTAGGTAATATCACAGCCATATGCCTGTCTTCTCTCATCATTATCCATGGTAGTAAGGATAACACCAACAGAAAGACCTAAGAATTCATGAACCTTTCCCATCCACTCCGCGTCACGCTTTGCAAGGTAATCGTTAACGGTTACTACATGAACACCTTCTCCTTCAAGGGCATTTAAGTATGATGGTAGTGTTGCAACAAGAGTTTTACCTTCACCTGTTCTCATCTCAGTGATACGTCCCTGATGAAGGATGACACCACCTATAAGCTGAACGTGAAAGTGTTTCATGCCAAGTACACGACTTGCTGCTTCTCTTACTGTTGCATAAGCTTCCGGCAGTATATCATCCAATGTCTCACCATTAGCGAGTCTTTCTTTAAACTCCGGAGTCTTAGCCTGTAACTCTTCGTCACTGAGAGCCTGATACTCTTCATCGTATGATTCGATTTTCTCAACTATAGGAAGTATTCTCTTTACTTCATGCTGACTGTGAGTTCCAAACACCTTATCAAATAAATTCATAATAACCTCCACGCCGAACACATAGTGTGAGGCACCGCACGAGAATCTCAAATTCTCGTGTCGGATTATTAGCTATTTGGGTTCGGCACAAATAGCGGTGTGAAAAATCATCGCATCAGCGTGATTTTTCACACTATTATCTCCATTCCAAAAATACAAACAACTGCACTTTCAATGTTAATATAACAAATAAATAGCTTGTCTTGTATTAATTATAAATACAAAACAAGCTAAAGTATAACATTAATCGTAACTGATGACAAGTAAAATATCACTTTTTAGCATTACTTAACCCGGCTTTTATTTTCATTCATAATGATAATTTAATTTTCTCAATCCCTTTGGATAATGATTTTTAAGAGCATTATTACTTAGCTTTGCAAACCCAAGGCTTAGTCCATGATATGTGCATACGCAGTACCCTTTATTAAATGATGGATTCTCTTTTAAAATCACACTCTGCCCGCCTATATAGTCAGATGCATCACTCGAATCCAGCCTTACATAGTTAATATCAGACTCATCAAGATATCTTGATAATGCATGGTCTGGTTTCATGGAATTAAAATCTATATGATTATTATTTTTTTTGCTTTTTTTATTATTTTTTTTATTTTCACATTCACATATAAGAAGACCCGGTCTTAAGAGCTTTAATCCGTCAATTTTATATCTAAAGTCAGAGGGAATGTCAGAGGGCAAAAGATAATAATTATTACCAAAAATAAGTAATCTATCATCTAAATCTTTTAATAATTCTTTTAATTTTTTAGAATCACTCTTTAATAATTCACGTAAAAAAAGCTCAGTATTTTTTAATTCATTTGATGTATTTTCTTTACGATTTTTCTTATGATTTATATTACTTTTTTCTTCTCCCCTTTTTTTGAAAAGAACCGCAAACTGGCCTTCTGCATCAACTTTATGCGGCCATACTCTGATACATGAATTCTTCACTTTTTCATCTTCTGATATTCCATAGGATAATCCGGTTTCACAAAAATCATAAGATAAATTCTTATAAAAATCAGTTTCCTTAACAGGAATTACATCTATATCATCATACTTAGAAAGCACCCATTCTGCTATAGCTTCATCCTCTTCCCTTGAAAATGTACAGGTGGAATAACAAAGCACTCCTCCTTTTCTAAGCATCATAAATGCATGATCTAATATTTCCTTTTGTCTTTCTGCACACATGTGCACATTTTCTCTACTCCACTCATTTAAGGCTTCAGGATTTTTCCTAAACATTCCTTCACCGGAGCAGGGCGCATCTACCATTATTTTATCAAAATATTCGACAAATCTTTCACTTAGTTCATCCGGCGCGCAAGAAGAAACTAAAACATTAGAAAGCCCCATACGCTCTATATTCTGAGACAGCACAGTAGCTCTCTTAGGAACTATTTCATTGGAAAGTAACATGCCACTGTCTTTCATTAAAATAGCCATCTGTGTTGCTTTTCCACCCGGTGCGCTGCAAAGATCCAAGCATATATCTCCGGGTTTTGGCGACAAAAGAGAAGCCGGGAGACAAGCTCCCGGATCCTGTATGTAAATCGCTCCGCCTTCATGCCATATGGATTTACCCGGAGTACGGTCCTTATCAGCATAATAAGCATCACTCGCCCAAGGTATATCTTTTTTTAGGTTTAAATCTTTTTTCAATGTATCAAAATCTACTTTTTTTAATGAATTAATCCTAAGACCATAAGAAGCTTTTGTGTTTAGTACTTCCACAAATGTATCAAAATCCGCTCCCAAAAGCTCTTTCATCTCGCTTAGGAAATCGCTTGGAAAGTTAAGCATATTTATTCTCCAAAGTTAAGTATTTAAAAATGTATAAGTTTTTTTGTAAAGACTCGCGGAGTGTTTGTAGAGTTGTGAAGCAACTCTTGCAGTCAGGAGCTTAAACTCCGACTGAGTTAAAATCCTAAATCCTCATCTACCAAAATAACATGAATCCTTCCGGGATGACGCTCAAATCTTGTAACAACAAACTGACAACAGATAGTATCCGGAGACTTGCAGTTAGCACATGAGCCTGTCATCTTGCAAGGTGTCTTTATATCAAATCTTTGTGCATTTATTGGAGCCGCTTCATTTCTTGCTCTGTAAATAGCAGCATCAACATCCTTAGCAACTTTATTCATACCAACAACCATAAGTACATGCTCCGGACCGTAACAGATGGCAGCAACTCTGTTTGAATTACCATCTATATTTATTAAGATTCCATCCTCTGTTATAGCATTGGAGCTTGCGAGAAAATAGTCGCATCCAAATGTTTTTAGCTCTATTTCTTTCTTCTCTTTCTTATCCTTTGCTAAATCTCTGTTATATACTACATAATTACCGTTTATAACACTATCCTTAAGACCTATAGCCTTAACTGATTCAGAGCCGCCCCAACCGATGCTTGAGCCCTCCGGGATTATATCAAGAGCAATCTTTAAAGCTTCCTCTTTATCCTTAGCATAGTATCCTTTCATCTGTCTTGACTCCAAACCCTTGATTATTTTCTCTGCTAATTTGGCATTTCTAACACTTCTTACATCTTCCATAGTTGTTATTTCCTTTCTGATTATATTTATTTTAAATGTAATTCCTATTTGACATATTACATTATTTTTAAAATAAAGTACAGTAATTATTTTGTGTGATGAAACCGCAAAAAACAACCACCCTTCTTTCGAAAGGTGGCTGTTTTTTGTATTATGTGAAGTATTTAACTAATAGGCTTACATTTAAGTATTATTTACTGAATTTCCAATTCTTAAAGTTATAAACAGAACCATCAAACTCGAAGTAAATATCATGCTTTCCTGTAATGTTTGCAGTGTCGAGAGTAATAGTTGCACTTCCATCTTCACTTGCGACGATTTCTCCCTCACAAATTACAGTTCCTCTAAGATCATCTGCAACGACTCTAATCTTAGCGTGATCGGAAACCTCTTTATCAAACTCGAAGTTAGCTGTAAAGCTCTTTGGTCCGTCAGTTCCAAAGTCAACACCCTTTAACATACTCCAACTATAGTAATACTTAGACTTATTTTCTATAGCTTCCATTCTGGCTCCGTCTTCCATACGGATGTATCCTCTGTATATAGGATTTTTACTATCATTGAAAAGGTAGGTCGGCAAATTTTTATAATCAGTCTTATTATATGTGGTTTCAATATATCTGCCATCATTTACATAAGCTCTTATAGTATCTTTATCAGAAGTAGGAATCTTATAATACTCCATATGTGCAGCTTCCATACCTGAAGCATTGTTGTATACTGTTCCCGCAGTTTCCTGATATGGATTAAAATCCTTAATCTGATTTACACCCTTAGTATCCTGATTAACTATTTCAAATGAGCCATCATCCTTAAGGTTAACTTCATTACATGCAGTACTTCTGTATCCTAAGTAATAAGGATTATCCCCTCCTGTTGCGAAATTATTTTTGCAGTAAACCAAATCCTGAAGATTCATGGTATGATAGAACATATAATATTTGCCCTTGAAATTAACTATACTGTGATGATTGTTTCCGGAAGCATCTGCTCCGTTTCTATACTTAAATACTGAACCACAGTTTGGAAGTATCTCTCCACCATAAGTATAAGGTCCTGTAATATCCTTGGATGTCATATAAAGTATTGCACACATGCTGTGATCTGAACCTGATGACCAGTCACCGCAATATGAGAAGTAGTAAGTATCACCTATTTTATTAAATCCACTGTCTTCGTTGTAGTAAGGAGCTTCTACTGTAATTTCATCTCCTTCAAAATCCATCATGTTGTCTGAAAGTTTACGTAAACGTGCGCCACCCTTACCTGTATCCTTATCATAGTTACCGGCACCGTAAGTCAGCCAGGCACTTCCGTCATCATCGATAAATACAGCAGGATCAAGAGCTGATGAAGTAGTTTCATAATCAGACATACCACCAAGTAAAGCTTTTCCTCTTATATCTCTCCAAGGTCCATAAGGTGTATCTGACTCAACCACTCCTATCTGCCATCCACCATTTGTAAAGTACATATAGAATTTTTCTTTACCATCTACTGTCTTATGTGTAGCACACGGTGCCCAACAGCACCCTGCCCATGAGCAAACTCCTGAACTTCCTGCTATCTGATATATACCGTGATCCGTCCAGTTAACCATATCATCACTTGATATAATATGAACACTTCTCATATATCCATATACATTAAGACCGTTCTTATCGGTAGCCTCATACTGCTCTGAATCATTTGACATATATACATACACTCTTCCATCATACTCCATGGCATATGGATCGCATGCATATGTATTAGGAAGAAGAACATTGTTTTCATCTGCTTTCTTATACATATTTGCATAAGGCATGTACGACAATGTAGAATCATAATAAGATGAATCCTTCTCTGAAGGCATCTTGTCTAATGGAACCGGTGGAACTGTAGGTTCCGGAGTAGCCGTAACAGGCGGCATAGTAGGATCTGTTACAGGAGTAACATCTGGTGTAGCAGTTGCTGTATTAGCAGGTGTCTGGCTTACAGTACTCTTACTTGCAGGTGCTGCCTGAGTCACCTGTGGATTAACTTGAGCCTTAGCCTTTACGCTCACCTTACAAGTAAGCTTATATCTCTTCTTTCCGGCCTTTACAATTGCTTTGATATTAGCATTACCTTCACTCATTGCAGTAACCTTACCCTTTTTATTAACCCTTGCAACCTTTTTATTTGTGGTTTTCCATGTAGTTTTTGCTTTTTTTACGTTCTTTACTTTAAGTTTTACACTTCCCCCAACCTCTAGTGTTACGCTTTTTTTGTTAAGAGTTGCCTTTGCTCTCTTTGCCTCTGCAGGTGCTGAAGTATGCATCATACCAACAGCCATACCCATGATTACTCCTCCTGCAACCATTCTTTTTAAAACCCCTGATTTTACAATACCTTTGCCCATTTTATAAGCCCTCCTTCTACGAGCAGTTTTTGTGCTAATGTTTATGATGCTCATCACATAAAACATATTGTCGTGAAATAAACAAATAATCACTAAAAAATATAGTTGATTACATTCCATTGTCATTATAAAATAGATTATATATTATAGCAATTTCGTAATTTGCTGTATTTTTATATTTTTTTGCAAAATAATCACTTTGGAGATATATATGTCTAAATCAACTAAAAACAACATCCTCTATCAGGATAGCTTTCAGATGGCGGAAACTCAATCAGAAACTAAGATAAGCTGTCATCAATACAACTCAGAGGGTGGAAAAGGCTATCAACACCACTCACATTGTCACTACGAATTTTCTTATGTTGTTGAAGGTGATAGATATGAGTATTATGAAAATGAGATGATTAAAGTTGGAAAGGGTTCCCTTTTTTTCCTAGAACCTCTTTCTATACACGGTAACTCTAACATTACAAAAACTCAGGATATAGTAATACAGTTTTCCTATGATTTTTTATCAATGTACTCAACTTATGTTGACAAAAAAACAGTTATACGATTGTCAGACCCTAAAAAGCCTTATTTACAAGTAGAGGAGGGCTCTGAAATCCACAATTTACTTACAAAGCTTTCTAGTATTACACGCATCTACCATGACGAGGATGCCGGAAAGGGTATAATAGAGGAAATCCCGGTCAGTAAAAGAATATCCAGAGATATCGAAACTGCAGGACTTACGTTAGAGCTTATCTCCCTTCTCTTAGATCAGGGCTTTATCAAATTAACAAAAAGTCATCTTGATCAAGGTCAGGTATTTTTACTCGAAGATCTTATCAATACCATGCTTGCTAATCCTGTAAATATACCGAGTATGGAAGAAGCCTCACGTATATCAGGCATGAGTTACTACAGCTTCAGTCGATTCTTTAAACAGGCTATGGGTATAAATTATAAGGATTATTGTAAAAATGTAAGACTCCAGTATGCTTGTGAACTCCTTGTCAATACTACTCTATCCATAGAGGAAATTGCGTCCTCAGTTGGTATAGAGTCTTCAAGCTATCTGACAAGAATGTTTAAATCCCAATATAATATCACTCCCAATAAATACAGAAAAAAATATCTTGATATGATATAAAAATAAGGATGATAACGGTCTCAAATGTACTTTTAACCGATTATCATCCTTTTTTTAATTTCAAGACTCTCTCGCAAATCTTAAAAGACAAAGTTTTTAACGCATTAACTTCTAATGCATGGTTATTAGTGATGGAAAAGTCTCAAACCTGTGAAGCTCATAACCATATCGTACTTATCACAAGCATCGATAACATCCTGATCTCTTATGGATCCGCCCGGTTGAGCAATATACTTGGCACCGCTTCTGTAAGCTCTGTCTACATTATCACTAAACGGGAAGAACGCATCTGAACCACAGGTAACATCATGTGCAACTTCCTTAAGCCATGCCTTCTTCTCTTCTTCTGTAAATACAGCCGGCTTCTCAGTAAAGAATTTCTCCCACTCTCCATCAGCAAGAACATCCATATAATCCTCGCCTGTATAGAGGTCGATAGCATTATCTCTTTCTGCTCTCTTCATATCCTCCTTGAATGGAAGATTAAGAACCTGAGGACTCTGACGCAAGAACCACTTATCTGCCTTACTTCCTGCAAGACGTGTACAATGTATACGTGACTGTTGTCCTGCACCTATACCGATAGCCTGTCCACCCTTTACAAAGCAAACTGAGTTTGACTGTGTATACTTAAGAGTTATCATAGAAATAGCCATATCGAATTTTGCTAATTCTGTAAGTTCCTTGTTTTTAGTAACAATATTTGCAAAGAATTCATCATCTATATTAAGCTCATTTCTTCCCTGCTCAAATGTTATACCAAAAACCTCCTTCTGCTCGATAGGATTTGGAACATAATTAGGATCTATCTCTATTATTGCATAAGACCCCTTCTTCTTTTCCTTAAGGATTTCAAGGGCTTCAGGCTCATAACCCGGAGCGATTATTCCATCAGAAAATTCTCTCTTTATAAGCTTAGCAGCTGAAACGTCACATACATCTGAAAGAGCTATAAAATCACCATAAGATGACATACGGTCTGCACCTCTTGCTCTTGCATAAGCTGCAGCTAAAGGAGAAAGCTCTCCTAAATCATCAACCCAGTAAATCTTTGCCTCAACTTCACTCAAGGGAAGACCTATAGCCGCTCCGGCAGGAGATACATGCTTAAATGAAGTAGCAGCAGGATGGTTAGTCGCACGCTTTAATTCGCTTACAAGCTGCCATCCGTTAAATGCATCAAGAAAATTTATGTAACCCGGCTTACCGTTCAAAACCTTTATAGGAAGCTCCCCTTCCTTCATAAAAATCTTAGAAGGCTTCTGATTAGGATTACATCCATATTTTAATTCTAATTCTTTCATTGGTTTTCCCTCTCTTTTTAATTATTATTTGTTTTTATTTATTATATTTGTTTTATATTCACCTGTTGCTATATCTATATAGCGAACAAAGAGTGATACTTTATTGTCCTCATTGAGGCTGCTCCAAAGCATGTTTGTAAACTCATCCATATCATCAGGGATATCTACAAGCTCAGGCTCGCCTTCAAAGCTTGGAAGCGGATTTCCATCACCCATATAAGTATGTATAAATCTCCCCTTACCTGCAAGTGGCTTGTCGTAAGTAAAGGTATTTCTTATACAGCAGTCAGGATTTCCGTTATCACTTTTAAGTATTGACATCTTGTATGAAAATGAATTGTTTTCAATATGCATAATACCAGAAATTCTAGGTGTATAGTTAGGTGCATCCGGCTCAAATTCACGAGTTCTTAAAGCACGATTAAAGCACTTTCCATCTTTAAGAGCATCAATTATAGTATCGGTCTGATTACCGTTTGTAACTACTGTATCATTTCCTAATACTCTAACCGGAGAGTATATGATAAGACTTGGATCCTCAAGCTTTGAAGGATCAAAAGCCTCTGTTCTGATACCACAATCCTCATTTTCCGTAAAGATACGATTACGTGAATTTTCGCTTCTACCCATGATAAAGTAGGCTGTCACAGCACTCTTTCCATCCTTTGATTTACCGATTATTATTCCTCTTCCCGGATATGAATTTTCTTTCAACGCTTTCTCAAGTTCAATTGTCTGCATATTTGCCTCCATTTTTTTAATTATTATGCGATTGTAACGCTATCTTCTAATTTTACTTCTATAACAGTAGCTGTGCTGTTAATTGCTTTATCAGCAACATTAATTGCAACGCTGTCACCATCCTGGTTATATTCAAGTTGTTCATCACTGTTCATATACTTAACAGATACAACATTTTTCTCTGAAGAAGGAACTGTAATAGTAATAACCTTGTCTTCATCCTCCTTAGGCCATTTTATTACATGAACATAGAGTTTATCACCTTTTATAGTATATCTGCCCCACTTAGGCTCTTCTGCATAGGTATACCTAGATGCACCATATAAACTGTCTCCATACTGATCCATCCACTCTCCTATCTTCAGAAGGACCTCCTTAGATCCATCTGTCATACTTCCGTCGCCCTTAGGACCGATATTTAAGAGATAATTACCACCTCTCGATACAGTAGTTATAAGCTCTACAAGCATACTTCTTGCTGATGAATAGTGACTTTCTGCGCTTTCATTATAGCCCCATGCACCATTCATGGTACGGCAGGTCTCCCATTCTCTTTCAGGTATTTCAGCGCCTGCAGGTATTTTTTCCTCAGGACACTCGAAGTCACCGATTCCAAAACCACGGCAAACTCTTTCATTTACTACAACATTAGGACTGAGTGACTTACAATAGTTATATAAATCCACACCATCCTGCTTAGTCCACCACATATCAAGAGCCGGACTATCCTCCTTCTCAGTCCAATCTCCATCAAACCAGAGAATAGAAGGATCGTACCTATCCACAATTTCCTTTAACTGTTCCTTCATGTCTTTAATATAAGCTTCACGTGCTTCCCATGATGACATGGTTGTAAAGTAATTTGTGTACTGCTGTGATGAATGATTCCAATCAAGGATAGAGTAATAAAGACCGAACTTTATGCCCTGTTTATCGCACTCATCTTTAAGTTCCTTAAGTATATCTCTTCCTGTTGCACCAAAATCTGTATAATCCATAAGGCTGTAGGTCTTTGTACCTGTATAATCCTTAAAGCTCTCTACCTGTGTATCCCACATAGCAAAGCCTTCATGGTGCTTCGATGTAATAACAAGGTACTTCATACCTGCCGCCTTAGCATGTGACACTATATCCTCTGCATCAAAATTTACAGGATTAAAGTGGGCTGAAATATCCGTCTGATAATCTTCTTTTGATATTCCCTGTACATTCATAGCCCATTCACCCTGAGCATAATATGAATATGAGCCGAGATGAATGAACATACCAAATTTAGCCTCCTTCCACCATTCCAAAAAGTTTGGATCTGTAGTAGGAAGTGGTTCTGAAGTAGGAGCTGTGGTTGCTGTCGGTGCAGTAGTTGGAGAAGCACTTGCAGTTGCCTTAGGAGCAGCAGTAGCCTGAGCAGGTGCCGGAGTAGCAGATGCAACTACATTATAAACTATAACATTACACTTAAGAGTCTTCTTTACACTCTTACTCTTTAATTTGTAACTAAGTTTACACTTAATGGTTGTCTTTCCTCCTGATACAGCACTAACCTTTCCGCTTTTATTAACAGTTGCAACAGATGTATCGTCTGAAGACCATTTAACTTTGGCTTTTGCAGGTTTTGCTTTGACATTAAGCTTTTTCGAATTCCCAACTGTAAGTGCAATTGACTTTGCG
The DNA here is from genome assembly GCA_016281605.1 of Lachnospiraceae bacterium. Taxonomy (GTDB): domain Bacteria; phylum Bacillota; class Clostridia; order Lachnospirales; family Lachnospiraceae; genus JAEEJA01. The sequence goes on along the minus strand of JAEEJA010000059.1, from coordinate 66,513 downwards.
CTAAGCTTTGGTGCCTTAGCAGCTTTTGCTGTATTAAAAGTCATAAAACAGTTAGTACATAGCATTAGCGCAAACACCATACAAAAAACAATACTCTTTTTAAATAATTTCATAATCTTTTCTCCATATATCATCTCATTTTTGTTTCAAAAAGATACGTTATCAAGCTTCCCTTATAAACGCATCGTAACACTTCTTTGCCTCATAGACATCAGCCTTGCTTGTCACTTCCCAAGGTGCATGCATGCTGAGAACTGCTACTCCGCAGTCAATAACCTCCATACCGTAAAGTGAAAGTATGTAGGCTATGGTTCCTCCGCCTCCTATATCAACTTTACCAAGCTCAGCCATCTGGTAAGACACCTTGTTCTTCTCCATGATACTTCTAAGTACACCCAGGTACTCTGCATTTGCATCATTAGATCCACTCTTTCCGCGAGAACCGGTAAACTTACTGAATACAACGCCTCTTCCAAGGTAGGATGCATTTCTCTTATCAAAGGCCTCTGCATAAAGAGGATCATAAGCTGCATTTACATCAGATGAAAGCATACGAGATGAAGCAAGCGCCCTTCTAAGCTTGATATCCGTGTAATCACCCTCAAGGTTTATAAGCTCTGCTACCATATTTTCAAAGAAACGTGATTCCATACCTGTTGCACCCACACTACCTATTTCCTCTTTATCAACCAGGAGGCAACAAGCAGTTTTATCGGGAGTCTGGGCTTCAAGCATAGATACAAGTGAAGTATAGGCGCACACCCTGTCATCCTGTCCATAAGATAATATCATGCTTCTGTCAAATCCAAGTTCTCTTGCAGGTCCTGCCGGAACAACCTCAAGTTCTGCTGACATGAAATCCTCTTCCTCAAAGCCGTACTTATTCTTTAAAAGCTTAAGGATATTTGCTTTAACAGCATCCTTCTCTTCACCCTTGAGAGGTTGACTTCCAATGATAATATCAAGCTTTTCACCCTCAACAACCTTTGATGCAGTTTTTACCATCTGATCCTGAGCAAGGTGGATAAGTAAATCCGATACGCAGAACACCGGGTCTTTCGGATCTTCACCTATATTTATAGTAATCTTCTTTCCATTCGGTAGCATAACAACACCGTGAATGGCAAGTGGAATAGTCACATATTGATATTTCTTGATACCGCCGTAATAATGTGTATCAAGATATGTTATATCATCACTTTCGTAAAGTGGATTCTGCTTTATATCAAGTCTTGGTGAATCAATGTGAGCTCCGAGTATATTCATTCCCTCTGATATAGGCTTTTTACCTATATGGAAAAGTGCTACAGACTTATCCATATTTACAGCATATACCTTATCTCCTGCTTTAAGGGGTTTACCCTTTTTGATAGCTGCAGTAATGTCCTTATAACCTGCTGCTTTAGCCTGTTTAATAACTTCCTCTGCACACTCACGCTCTGTCTTGCAATTACTTAAAAAATCAATATAACCCTTATTTAATTCTTCAAGCTCCGTTAACTGTTTCTTTGTGTATGCCTTCCATGCATTTTTTCTTTCCATCTTTTATTCCTCTTTTCAGCATTTTAGCCATAACCCCGGCTTCCTCCGGGTATGTAACAAGTATAAGTTTATGTAATCCTATAAGTAAAAATAAGCTTATCTTCGTTATAAAAAGCGGATATAATATATCCGCTTTTTACTTGATATCAAGATAATAATTACTAGTCACTTAAAACTCATCATCATCCTCGCTATGGATTTCCTCTTCCTCATCCTCGTCAAAATCTACATCTAAATCATCATCTACTTTGTTGTCTATGTCAACTTTAATATAATCCTCATCATCATCATTGAAATCATCGAAATCATCATCGAACTCATCTTCAATCATGTCATCAGATAATACTTTTTTAGTAACATAGTAAATGCCTGCACCTACTGCAGCTAAAGCAGCAAGTCCAAATACACCTTTTGCGAATTTTTTCATAAGAATTGTCCTCTCTTTCCTTGATAGTATAAATTATTATAAAGCAATGTGCCTTAAAGTTCAAATGGTTTTATTAAGATTGTGATAACTCTTTGTATGATGTAGAAGAAGTAAGTCTGTGCGAAATATGGAAAAGATAAGGATCTAAGCCCTTTTCCATAGCAAATGCCTCCTGAATGTCATAATCCACGAAGTCACCATCCTTATATGCTACAACACGATTTGACTTACCGTTATATAAGAGTTCCACAGCCTTTGCACCCATAGCAGAGGCAAATACTCTGTCACGGCATGTAGGATTTCCGCCTCTCTGAATATGACCAAGAATAGTAGCTCTTGTTTCAATACCTGTACGCTTCTCTATCTCTTCAGCCATTTCATTTGACTTTCCTACACCCTCTGCATTTACGATTATATGATTTTTCTTTCCGATAGCTCTTCTTCTCAAGATTCTCTTTACTATTCTGTCCATATCTCCATCGTACTCCTCAGCTGTAAGGATACACTCTGCACCACTGGCAATACCTGTCCAAAGAGCTATATAACCGGCTGTTCTTCCCATAACTTCAACGATACTGCATCTCTCATGAGATTCAGATGTGTCTCTAAGCTTATCTATAGCCTCCATAGCTGTATTTACTGCTGTATCAAAACCGATGGTATACTCTGTACATGCAATATCCAAGTCAATAGTACCCGGAACACATATGGTATTGATACCATTTTCTGAAAGTCTTGAACCACCCTGGAAAGAACCGTCACCACCTATAACAACAAGTCCGTCAATATCATGCTTTCTGCAAATCTCAGCAGCTTTAATCTGATTTTCTTTTTCCTTGAATTCAGGACACCTTGCTGTATAGAGAATGGTACCTCCTAGCTGGATGATATCCGAAACAGATATGGATTTCATCTCCTCAATCTCTTCATTTAAGAGGCCTGCATAACCTCTCTGAATACCATAAACTCTCAACCCATAAGATATAGCTGTTCTGACAACTGCTCTAATTGTCGCATTCATACCCGGTGCGTCTCCTCCACTTGTCAATACACCTATGTTTCTTATTTTTTTCATAATTGATAACCAATACCTTTCTTTAGTTAATATTATTTTAATATATAATAAATATATTTCTTATGAACTTTTTTCAGCTTCCTCCACAAATCTCAGAAGATGTATCTTCTGAAGGTCCGTAAGATTTGTAGATAATGTATCCAACTCACGAAATCTGTCGCTATGATAAAACCTTTGAAAAGCCAAAAACACTTTCATATCGTAGCTCATAACCTCAGCTATCATCATTTCCATAGCAACGTCAGGCTCAAATCCTCTTCTATAAGGTCTGTCAGATGTTAGTGCAGTAAATACATCGCAAACTCTCAATATTCGCGACATCTCCGGAATCCTTTCCCCCATAATGCCGTGGGGATATCCGCTTCCATCTACATTTTCATGGTGATAAAAAACTGCTTCACAAAGCTCCAAAGGATAATTATGTTCCTCCAGTATTACCATGCTGTAGTAAGTATGCTGTCTTACATAGCTAAGCTGCTCTACAACAAGCTTTTTGGTATAATCCTGCTCCAAATATCTGTTAAGCCTTAGCTTACCTATATCATGCAACAATCCCGCTACCACTATACCATTACAAAAGCTGTCAGACTTCCCCATTTCCTTAGCAATTTCATATGCGTAATTACTAACCTGAACTCCATGAAACATCTCGGCATACACATTTTGCTGAATATCTGCAGATAGCGTTGCTCTTTGCTGCAGAAGCTTTTCCATGTAGTCTTCGTATTGTTCCACTTCTTCTCCAATCCAAATGCATTATATATTTTAATTGTAACAATCGTACAAAAAGCAGTCGGCCTTCTCCTATCCGTTAACAATCCTATAAATGAAAATACATTTCAATTAAACCTTTTTTAACAGTCCCGACCAAGCTATATTGTAACATAAAATAAAGCATTTTACCATAATTATATTATAAGATTTTTTTGTTACAATAATCCATAAGACTTTTTACGTTTTCACTTCGGCTTACTGTCTTAGATTTCTTATCATAATACTTTGTAGATGCTCCTGCTCCTGCGGCATAGATAGTCTGTTTCTCCTCCATCATGAGAATGTTATATAAGCACTCCATTCCCGTAATACTGAAACCAATATTCTCCTGCCCTGTACTTCCAAAGTGCGCATCTGCGTTTTTCTGCCGATACATGTAGTAAGGCTTGTACTTATCTCCGGCCTTTTCTATGCTATAGGCTATCATTTTATCCATATCAGAGCTTCTCTTTTTGTAGAAGCTTATGGCATTATCCAAACTAAGGGCTTCATTGTTTAAATTTTCTCTTATGGCACTTGCTCTCTTTATTACCAAAGAATGTACCGTAATGCTTTCGGGCGATAACGAACAAATACCATCAAAGGAATACTTAAAGTCCGAAAAATTCTCTCCCGGAAGACCTGCTATAAGATCACAATTTATATTGTCATGCCCCAAGCTTCTTGCCATATCAAACGCTTCATAGAAAGCTTTACTTCCATGACTTCTGCCGATTCTCTTAAGGGTATCATCTTTCAGAGTCTGAGGATTTATAGATATCCTCGAAACATGATAATCCTTTATACACTTAAGCTTATCGAAGTCAAGGCTGTCCGGTCTCCCTGCTTCCACTGTGTACTCTAAGGCTTTTGAAGGCGAAAAGTGCTTATCCACATACTCTAGTATTCTTTCAAGATTTTTTATATCAAGAGCTGTCGGAGTTCCTCCACCTATGTATATGGTTTGCGGATTTGTACATCCCTCTGAGTACAGCTTTTCTAATTCTTGTAAAAGCTTATCTGTATAAATTTCCGTATAATCACCAAACCTTGTGACCGGATATGACGCAAATGAGCAATATGCACAGGTGGTTGGGCAAAAGGGAATACCTATATATAAGCTGTAACCGGATGCAATATCAATCTTTTTTTCTTCAAGGGAATCAAGTATACTCTCTTCTGTTCTGGCGACTTCTAAGGCAAGTGAAGCACACTCTTCCTTAGCAGCGTACTCCTCTGTAAGGATTTTCATTATATCCTCATCACTTTTTTGGAGCATATCATAAGCTATCTTGGAAGGTCTTACACCAGTCATTGTTCCCCATGAGCTTTCTCTGATATAAATAGCTTTATCTGCATCTGCTCCAAATTGTTTTTCTAATGATTCCTTCAGCTCTAAAACAGATGTAAGAAGCCCTCTTTTTAGTACATTTTTATATTTGAGTCTGTAAGGATTTTTTATACGTTTATCTATACTTTTCCATGTATCGGTTTCTTTTCCTTCTACTTCTTCAGAAAAGCTTATTTCTTCGGTTTTATAGATAACTTTAATGTTAACCTCTCGCGGTAAAAGATTTATATCAATATTCAAGATATTGTCTGAAGTATCTTTCTTATCATTTACTTTTTCAAGAGGACAAATAGTCTTTAGCAAGGCTCTGATTTCATAATCAAAATCTTCCTCTGACAAAGTTAGCTTTATCACTTCACTGCCTCCGACTTTTAGTTTAATAGTTTATAAGATAATTATATTTCTTTTCATATCCGATATCCGTATCAGGACCGTGTCCCGGAAATACAATAGTATTATCAGGAAGCATAAATAGCTTATCTACTATAGAGTGCTTTATCTGACTCATGCTTCCACCCACAAAGTCCACTCTTCCGTGGGATTCTCTAAAAAGAGTATCTCCCGCAAACAAGATATGAGCTTCCTTAACTAAAAAGCACATCCCTCCCTTGGTGTGTCCGGGTGTGGATATACACTCTATATCAATACCAGCGATACTAACTACCTGTCCGTCCTCTAACCACTCATCTGCATTTACTACAGTACCGGTGCCGTAAAAGTCCACAGACATATTGAAGGAAGGATTCTCTAGGTACATCTTGTCGTCAAGAGGCGCATATATCTTTATATCATACTTTCTACGGAGTGCATTAGCCGCTCCGATATGATCAAAATGTCCGTGAGTTATAAATATAGCAACCGGTTTTAATCCTTTTTTTACAATAACTTCTGAAATTTTATAATCCTCTTCACCCGGATCTATAATTACCGTTTCAGATGTAACAGTATTGTATAAAAGATAACAATTTGTCTCCAGTGGACCGACCACACATGAGTAAACCTCTATATCCATAACATTCTCCATTCTTTATACTTGAGCTCTGTGAATAAAGACCGGCAAAAACCCTTTCACAAACGGATTTAGCGTCTGCTTTAATTACTGCTTCTTTCTATATCCCATACCCCTTCTATCTGCCTTAATTTTGATTTAAGAGCTGTAAGCTCATCCACACTTCCGATAGAAAATCCAATACGTATGGTTACCTTTTCGCGCTTGCTTAAGCTTGTATTCAAAGACTTTATATCTATATTGTTTTCCGTAAATACACGAGCTATATCCATCATCATTCCCTTACGGTCATTAGCAAAGAGTAAAAGCTCAGTTCTGTAAAGCTCTCTTGAACCCTTCTCATCTGAGATTGCCCAAACAGCAGGGATTATACGCTTTCTTTCTGTATCAGTCAGATTCATAATGTTGATACAATCGCTTCTGTGGATGGATACACCCCTTCCTCTGGTGACATATCCGATAATCTCATCTCCCGGTACAGGAGAACAGCACTGAGAAAATCTTACACTTATATCATCAAGACCAGCTACAACTATACCACTCTTTGATTTAATTATAGCATGAGAAGAGCTTTCACCCTCATTCTTTTTATTTTCAACAGCTGTAAGTATATCTTCATCGGTTGCAAACTTAGGATGATTCCTGTCATACTCATGCTGAAGACGAGTTATAACCTGACCTTCCTTAAGTCCTCCATGCCCGATAGCAGCCAATACGCTGTTCCAATCCAAAAGGCCGTAACGCTTTTCAACTGCGCTCATGTACTCCGGCATCAAAAGCTCAGAAAGATTTACAGAGTGAGTTTTTGCATAGCTTACTAAAAGCTCCTTACCTCTCTTTATGTTTTCTTCCTTGTTTTGAGCTTTAAACCACTGATTTATCTTATTCTTTGCCTGGGAACTCTTAACCAGCATAAGCCAGTCTCTGCTAGGTCCTCTGGAGTTTTGAGATGTTATTATTTCAACCCTGTCTCCGTTTTGTATTTTATAATCAATATTTACCAGATTTCCGTTTACTCTTGCACCAACCATCTTATTTCCTATAGCAGAGTGAACCGCATAAGCAAAGTCAATCGGTGTAGAATCCACAGGAAGGTTTTTAACATCACCATCCTTTGTAAAGCAGTAAACATAATCTGCAAAGAGATCCAGATCACTCTTCAAAAGCTCGAGAAACTCCTTATTATCGGACATTTCCTGTTGCCATTCAAGTATCTTACGGAGCCATGCCATCTTCTTTTCTTCTGTTTCGGCAGTTGTCTCTCCGTACTGATTTGCTTTATACTTCCAGTGGGCCGCAATACCGTACTCATCGGTAAGATGCATGTCGTAGGTACGTATCTGTATCTCAAAAGGCCTTGCTTCGGGACCAATGACAGTGGTATGTAGAGATTGATAATTATTTGGTTTTGGCATGGATATATAATCTTTAAACCTCTTTGGAACAGGCTTATACAGATTATGTATTACTCCGAGTGCTGCATAACAGGTCATCTCATCCTCAACTATTATTCGCACAGCAAAAAGATCATATATCTGATCAAGCTTCTTATGCTGTATAAGCATCTTACGGTATATGCTGAAAAGATGCTTTGCTCTACCGTCCACCGTTGCTTCTATTCCCGCATCTATCAGGTTTTGCTTAACCTGCTCTATGATGCTGTGTATACTTTTTTCTCTTGTCTCTTCATCTTCCTTTAAGTCTTTTTGAAGTTCTGCATACATCTCAGGCTCTAAGTACCTGAAAGCAAGATCATCTAACTCGACCTTCATCTTAGATATACCCAGTCTGTCAGCTATAGGAGCGTATATCTCAAGTGTTTCAGTAGACTTTTCTCTCTGTTTATGAGGCGGCTGGTACTGCATAGTACGCTGATTATGAAGTCTATCTGCAAGCTTTATAATTATAACTCTGATATCCTTTGCCATGGCAAGAAACATTTTTCGAAGATTTTCAGCCTGAACTTCCACCTTATCCGCTTCATAATTTAACTGAGTGAGCTTTGTGACACCATCAACTAAGAGAGAAACCTCTTCTCCAAACTCCCGTGTCACGTCTTCACTAGTCATAAATGTATCCTCTACGACATCATGAAGCAATCCCGCAACTATTGTTTCCTTGTCCATCCTAAGCTCTGCAAGTATTATTCCTACACATACAGGATGTATGATATATGGCTCACCTGACTTTCTCTTTTGATCCTTGTGAGCATCCTTTGCAGTATAATAAGCCTTTTCGATAACCTGCAAATCATCGGAAGGGTGATATGTCTTGATCATCTCAACAAGATTCTTATATAACTCATCAGGATCCTTAAAATCATGAATCGCCTTACTTGTTCTAAGTTCGCCGTTATCAATTACAAAGTCCTTAGCTTCTGATCTCATCATATGCTCTCCTTTCTCGTACTTTTTACGTTATCCCCTGCTCTATTACGCTGCTTTTATCAAACTTTCTTCTGTGTCAAAGCTTACTCTCTTTTACTTATATTATCTAAAGCTCCATATCCATAAGCATTGTCATAAGTTCATCAAACTGGTCTGAATCTAAGATAGCATCGAAAAATGCGTCATTTATCAATTCTTCAAGTTCATCCCATTCATATTTACTATTTCCCCTCTGAAGCTCTACAACTTCAATCAGAAACTTATCATAATTCCACTCATCCATCTATAAAACCTCTCTTAACTATGTTATATCTAAGTTAAAACTTGCGATTCATAATATCAGATATTATGCTATAACCTACAGGCCCCTGTCCCTTCTTACAGTAGAAAAAGTCCTTAAGTCGCACTCTGTCTTCCTTCTGATATGAATCAGGCATTTGTGAAAACTTCTCTAAAGCATCCATAAGTTCATCCTTATTTTTAGCCTTAACTCCGGGAGTTACTTCATCATAGGTAAAGTACATTTCCCTGTCATTCTTGATATAATCATCATAATCATAACAGTAAAACATCAAAGGCTTATCTAAAAGCAGATAATCTATATATATGCTTGAGTAATCGGTTATAAGAAGCGAGCACTCTTCAATAAGTCTCTGTATATCATAATCCTTATCAGTGATATCTAAGATTCTGTCATAATCAGAAAGAAGATTATTATCCACTTCTTCTCTATGATAAAAGTGCTTTTTTATCACAAAAAAGTAATCTTTATTTTGCAAAAATTTATTAAGTCTGTCAAGGTCGAATAACTTCCCTATATCTTGTTTAACAGCTCCCTCCTGCCTGTGGGTAGGGCAATAAAGGATAATCTTCTTATCAGGAAAATATTTTCTTTTGTCACTTTCATCTCTTTCTTCAAAAAAGATATCATTTCTTGGCTGACCCAATGTCTTGATATACTTATCAGACTTTTTAAAAGCACTTTTGTATATCTCTCTAAAATTCTCACTGGGTGCAAAATAATAAAGCTTTCTCAAAGGAAAATACTTAAAAAACCGCTTTATCTTCTGTATAATACTGTTATGATTCACTTCATAAAGGTTATCAAATCCAATCTTTTTCAATGGGATTCCATGCCAAAGATCAAGTATCACAGCACCTCCAAGGTAAATATGCTCTAAATCCGAGATACCGTTTGAAACTACTGCATATCCTGCCTTTTGTTGTATACGCCTTGCAGTCTTACTTCCCCACATAGCGCACTTTAAGCCCTTGCTTTTAACTTCTTTATAAACTTCAGGATTTTTAGTTATCCACACACACTTAAGAGCTTTTACTTCCGAAGCCTCTAAAAAGAGCTGCATGGAGTTATCCGTAAACCTTTCTCCGAGCCAGGCTCCGAAAACCACAAGGCTTTTATCCCTGGGTAACAGTACTGATGTGTACATCCATATATATTTGCCTATCTTAGCTAATCCCATGATTAGGTGTCCTTCCTTAACGAAAACAGCGATTCCTCTAAGCCCAAAGTATCTGCATTATCTTTCTACCTATGCCTTTTTTCCATGCATGATAAGTAAAGTAGAACTTAATTTTAGCAGGCTTTGATTTGTACTTAAGAGCAGCATACTCCTTGATCAGATTCATGGCACCTCTTCTGTACCTATAATCCTTATCGTTAGTTATATCTCCGCTCTTGTAAGAAGCATATACCCTGTCACCAAAGATTTTGACAAATTCATCACACTGACTGTAAGTTGCTTCCAAATCCTTCCTATACTGCTTTGAATTCTTTGTAAGCCTGTTAAATATGTAAATCGGATTTCGATAATTCTTTGCGCCTACCACATTTCCATCATGCTGTCTGTAGTATACTGTAGCCTTATCGGTATGAAATATTCTTCCGAAAACACAAGCATAAAGTGCAGCAAAGTGATCGTGCATTATAACCGCATCCTGCTTTATGTACTCTGCTATGCCGTTTACAAGAGCTTTATTCATGATACTTGCACAACCCGTAACATTGTTCTGCATAGGAAGCTTATAGATATGAGCTCTCTTGTCTATACCTGCATAACTGAAAAATGAATCGGCTATAGTTTTCATGTCCTTATCCACAACAACCATATCGCTATGAACAATCATCGGTACATCTTCTCCCAGATGTTTCTCAAGCTTATGCATATTTCGTGAAAGAACTTCTATCTTATCCGGGAACCAAACATCATCCTGATCCGCCGGAAGCACATAATCTGCACCCTTTTTCTTCGCTTCTGTAAAGAGCATGGCAAAGTTATCCTTTGAACCAAGTTGCCTTATATTTACTGATATATTTACTTTATCAGGATACTTATCTTTAAATGAATTAAGTATATCCAGTGTACTATCGGTACTTCTGTCATCTCTCGCAATCAAATACCAATCCTTCTCGGTCTGCTTTTCTATAGATTCCAAAAGCTCATTAAGATACTTCTCTGCGTTGTAGGTTGCCAAAAGAATAGTATACATGATTACCTCCAATCTTTACCTGCTTAAGTTATAATTTTATCACTACGCTTTTTCCTTCTGTAGTTCCGACTTCATTAGTTGCGCTGCAGCTAAGCTTAACCTTTTTATTTCCGTAGTGCTTAAGCTTCTTTATATCAAAAAAGTAAACAAATGCCTTTTTACTGCTATCGTATCTTCCTGAATCTGCGGTAAAAGAAGCACCTCCAAGCCTTAACTCGACTTCGCACTGCTCATAGGCATAAACTTTAACTCTTGTTGAATTGCTGTTAAGAGATGTATCTATAAAAGGCTTAGAAGGTTCAACCTGTAAAACATCCTTCTGAGTAGCACTTACATAGCTTCCGTTATTCTTTCTGAATATGACATATACCTTAGAATTAGCTATAAATCCCATAGGTGCACTCACAGTTGCCTTTGAACTACCGTCAGAAGATCCGTAATAATAATACGAATCATTAATAAGTGTAATCTTTCCGGCAGAAGCAGTCTTTACACCCACATTTCTTACCGTATTGTCTAGCTCATCAAGCACTATATCTGTATTTGCCTTTTCAAGCTCAGATGCAAGGGACTTAACAGTAACCTCTGTTGTTAAGCTCTTCTTGGTCTTGTTTCCTACCTTTCCCTTGGCATAAACCTTGATAACATCGCCTTCATCAAGCTTAGATACATCTATTATAAACTGTCCGTTTTCCTTTTCGATGGTTTTATTTTTGGTTTCTCCTTCAATATCGATATAAATCCTATCTTGCGTTCCGTTATCAACAAGACCATATATACGCTTCTCACCTGCGTAAGAATCGTAAACCACAGGTTTGTTGGGCGAAACCTTCTTTATAGTCTTTTTTCGTACACGACTTACACGACCTATGTTATCGATATTAAAAATTTTGATAACCTTCCCGTAATTTTGTGCGGGTATCTTTATAGTATACTTGCCTTTTTTACTAATATCAATATCTGTTTTTATAATTTCTTTTGATTCATCATAAGCATCGCAGCTTTCATAGGCTTTGACACCATTATCATTATTATCTACATATACCTTACTAGCGACTACAGCATATATATTTACATTATCATCATGTGTCTTTCCACTTATCAGTTCAGTCTGATTAGTAACCTTTTTGTATGTCGGGCAGTTTGGAGCTACTCTCTTTACAACACTCTTAACTACTGAGGACTGCTTTCCTTCGCTGTTTGAAACATATACCTTAACTATTGTCTTTGCCTCCTGGACAGGTATCTTTACTTTAAATGTACCGTCCTTTGCAACAACTCCCTTATATTCCTTCTTTCCTATCAAGACGTGAACATTGAGATTTGCCGAAGCAGTTCCCTTTACATTTACCATGTTGTTCTTTATAGCATCTACCTTAGGAGCTAAAAGCTGTGCAGGATTTATATTTACTACAGGTATCTTCTCCACAACCTTGTTTCCATAGAGATCCCTGGCTAAAACGCTGTATATACCGTTAGTTGTAGCTTTGATTGTATTATCTGTAACAGTTGCAGCACTTGCCCACTTTTCATCATTTACATCATAATTACCAAAAAGGTACTTTATTTCAGCTATACCTGAAGCATCATTTGCATATACTCTTATGTTTACTGCTTTGTTTGTCTCTTCAAGATTTGAAGCCGAAAGATAAAGAGTCGGATTCTTATCATCCATAACACTCTGTGGCGCCCTCTTACATACGAAGTACTCCTTATCCCCATAGGCTGCATACAAAGTTTTTATATCAGGGTAATCCATAACACGCTCAGATGCTCCTTTGCCCGTAACCACCATATATTCATAATCATCAGGCATTAAAAGAGTTTTATCGCTGTTTACGTTGAAGCTTAAATCACCCATATATGCTCTTCTGTAAAGATATGATGCAAGTAGATCCTGATTGACATCATGTGTCTTACATACTACATTATCAGTCACGCCCTTTACAGCATCACTTTGAAGAGAGGCTGAAATCTTTTCAGTAACAACAAGTATTTCCCTTGAATCTGTTATTATCTCACCATTTATGGTCGGAAAACCCACTCGATAGGATTCATTTATCTTATATCCGTTTTTATCATATCTGGGCGGACTGTTTAGGTTAACTGTGTACTCTATACCTGAAGCCTCGAAACATCTGCTGTAATTATCCTCCCAGCTCTTGCTTATAAGCATATTTCTTCCCTTTTTCTTGAGATACTCGGATTCAACTACATTGTTCCAATTAACACTATCGGAAGTATTGGCAGTCTGATACACAGATGCAGACCACTCAAGCCACTCTCTTAACTGAGCTCCCGTAATCTTGTAAACATATATATATTTATGATAATCCACCATATTTTTAAGGTCACCCACATGAATTTCCTTATCAATATCTGCATAATCCTTGCCATCACCGTAATTTGCGTATCGCGCTAAGGAAACCAGTGGCATACCGGCATAATCAGCCTGATTATTAACTATATATCTGGATGCGTAATCAATCTGCATATTGTGAACAGCTTGCATAACGTCGTTGTTTGTTACTGTCAAAAGATAATTATTCCAATTTTTACCATCCTTGATATTGCCAATCTTATCTCCGTATATTTCTCTGAAAAGATTGTTTACTCCATCCATAGTTGCTGTTATTTGAGGATCTGCAACAGTATTTTCATCTGGTTTTCTTATCTCCCAATCAGAGCTTTTAATTATAGGTCTTCCTTCTGACATCTTTAAGTGAAGATCTGCTATGCCGATTCCCTGACAGCTATCCTTAACCATTATAACTCTCTTACCGTTGATAAGATGAGTCACAGGATCTACTCCCGAAAGACGATAATGCTTTGAATCTGCAGTTTCTATAGGATACTGAGCATGTTCATGACCTGCCAGTATTACATCAAGACCGGGCACACGGGTTAAGGCATATGTACAGTTAGCATCCTTATTCTCGGGTGTTTCTTCGCCAAACCCTGAGTGAGAAAGAGCAACTACTATATCCGCTCCTGCTTCCTTTAGTGCCGTAACCTGCTTAGTTGCATTGGCCACAATATCCTCGGTAAAAACCTTATCCTTATATGCTTCTGTCTTAGCTGATAGTCCGGGAGTTACCTCTCCAAGTATACCAACCTTAACCTCCACGCTACTTCCGTCCGGAGCGGTTACTTTTTTGGTAATTATCTTATTTTCACTTCCTATGGCAGGGCGAAAGTTATTTACGGAATAAACATTTGAAAGGACACATTTACTCTCAAGCTCCGTAGCCCTAAGCTGAGTCATGAGATAATCATATCCATAATCAAAATCATGGTTTCCCATGGTGATAGCATCGTAATTCATAAGCTTTATAGCCTGAAAAACCGGCTGTATCATGGTGGAATCATATTCATATATACGGTCTGTGGTTACATCCATGATACTGTCTCCCACATCAAAGGTAAGATAATTTCCCTCACCTGCTTCAGCCTTTGCTTCCTTTATCATGGTCGATTCCAGATTAAGACCCCTGTTTATAAACCTCTCATTCTGATAATCGTAATTTAACACTTGTCCATGTATATCCGTTGTAAATATAAGTCTAAGACAAGTATCGCTTACCGCAGAACCTGTAGCTGTTTCTCCGGAAGATATCTTTTTTTCCTTTACTACGCTCCAGTTGTTTTGCTTGCTTGCCACACTTTCTTTTGAAGGTCCGCAAAATCCAAATAATTGGGATACCACCAGACACCCACATAATAGCCTACTAATACTTTTTCTCATTCAATCCTCCGTCTTTCACAAAAAACATTTTTTAAAAACCCACTAAACCCCACTTCAGTTTGAAGCAGGGTTTTTAGGCGTGACAATAAGGTTAATAACCTTCATTTTTTAAGAATTTATAGGTTCTTAAGCTATTCTTATCATCAATATATTCGAAATAATTTTTATGATCGGCTATATCCTTCTCAGGACACTTAAAGCCGGACTTTATACAATCTTCGATATCATCGAGAAGCTTTTCTTCAGTCTCAGAGCGAACTCCGAAAAGATCCTTTTTCATATCGATGTAGCTTCCGTGTGCAACATTATACTTATCTATATCAAACTGATAGAAAAGTACCGGTTTCTTCATGTAGTACACATCCCAGCATACACTGGAGTAATCAGTGATAAGCATGTGACACTTCATCATTATATTATTGAGAGGCTCTGCACCAAACGGTATGAGCTGCACTCTCTCGGCAGATATATTAAAGTTCTTAAGATAATCAGCAAACTTAGGATGTATGTAGAATATAACCCTTACGTTGTACTGCTTGAGCATAGTATCAAGTCTCTTGCTTTCCAAAAGATCAGCATAATTCTTATAATAATCGCTCTTTAAGAAGTCTTCATCACTAACCTCTTCAAGCCATGATCTCCATGTAGGCATGATGAGTATAATCTTATCATCATCAGTAGACTTATCCTCTAACACGTCCCATCTGGTAAATCCGTTTACAGGGACCTTATCCTCGGTATAATCAAAGTACTTAACGATTATATTCTGCTCAAATCTTGAGGTTGTTGCGTAATATGTCATGGGTGAAGAACCGTTTTTTCCGAAGAGATGTGCATCTCTCTTAAGGGCGGTTACACCATGCTGCAAGAAGTATATGGGTCTGTCGCTAATCTTTCCTCTTATCATACTTGTCTTACATCTCCATGCGTAGAGATGGGTACGTGAGTCAGACGCAACATACATAACTGCAGCAAGACAGTAAAGGACATGCTTAAAGCTCATAAACTGTATGATATGATCATCATACTGCTTAATCTTTTCGTAGTCCTTAGCTCTCTTATCCATGACATAATAGATATTCTTTTTTTCTTCATCTGTAAGCTTTTCCATGCAATACTTAAAGAAATAATAACCATTATCCTGAGCCATGGAACAGAACTTCTCATATACAAGCCAAATCTTCTTTCTCTTTAGGAAAGGAAATGTAAAAAGGTACACAAAGAGGGCTGCAAGCTCCTTACGAAGAGTGGAAGCGCTGTCATACTCTGAATCCTGTCTGTACATAAATGAAAGCATGCCACCCTTGGTATAATAAGGGAAGGTCATATGTCCCTCATCAGCACTGTACTGACGATTGCTTAGGTAGAAAAGGTATTTCCACTTATTATTCTTAAATCTTGCCTTAATCTCATTTTCACGACCATTATAATTGGCTAAGAGTCTGAAATCCCAGTAAAGCTCACGAAGTGTAAGCTTCTTAAAATCAATCTTAGCTATAATCTTCATTGAATTTCCGGATTCCCTGATTTCATAATCAAGTGGTGCATCGTAGGAAACCGCACTTCTGTATCTTAATACAACACGACTAATAGATAGTCCCGGTATCTTTCTAAGCTTTAATATTACTGTACATACACTCTTTGAGGACTTAACACTTCTGATATCAGCATGAAGATACTCATTTACAACCATACCCGGTTTGCACGCAAACAGTGAAAAGCCGTTTTTAAAGCTTTTTGTGTATGGGATAGGAATTATAGCAGCCTCTCCCTTTTCGTATTTCGCAACATTTTTATTACTTCCAAGACCTTTAACTATAACAGGATTTAAGAAGCACTTGTCAATTCCCTTCTTTGTAACATTTCTCTCTGTTACGGAATTAAGTTCAGGATCGTAAAATATACCGATACAGTTTTTTCCTTCAACATTATCCGTAAATTCACCTGCAAGCTCGTATCTGTCGCCCATATTCATGCTACTCTTAAGCTCTAAGAAGTCTTCATAAACAGCACCTTCACTCTTTTCTTTGGACGTAAGTTCTCTTGCTGAAAGAATCCCCCCCTTGGCATTAAGAATCATAAATTTGTTGAGAGTATATCTCTTATCATTTAATTTAAGCTTTAATACTTTTCCATCACTTTCCATCTCGGAGCTTACATTTACAGGCACAGTATCTACTATGCTGCAACCACTTTCCGATACGAAGAAATCCTCAACATAAGGTGCACTTACATTCAGGTTAGGAAAAGTTCTCTTTAGTTCTCTGTCAGCCAGACGCTTGAGAGTTTTTTCATTACCGATAATCCTAAAGAAGTCCTCTATATAGGTTCTAGGAGTAGTATTTGTTATGATTACATAATCAAAATCATAATTATAATAATCGTAAAGCATAGCACTTACTGCTTTTGAGAAGTACTTTCTTTCCAGTAAAACTATATCATCCTTCTTAACGGTTCTCTTTATTACCTCAAATTCCTCTTTGGTTTTTATCCTTGTTGGATGTACAATTCTTCTTTCTCTTTCCTTATTTGCAGAATAATCATACATCTTCATGCCGTCCTCTTTTTGGTACAGCACGAGATCAAGCATCTTTTTAGGAGCATCAAGACTATCATACTTTATAAACTTATCTACATAATCCCCATCATCATAGGTAGCTGTAAGGATTTTCTCAGTAGAAAGCCACTCTATAAGCTCCTTTGTCTTATAAACCTTAACAAAAGGAAGCTCTCTTATATCCATATACATACCACGATCATTCATGTACTCATTATAGTCATACATAAAGAGAATGATAGGCTTTCTGGTAACACTGAAATCAAAGAATACACTGGAGTAATCGGTAACCAATGCATCTACGCAATTTAAGAATTCATAGTTGTTTACATCAGCAGGGAAAGGCTTAACATGCTTAAGTCCTTCAACCTTTATGGTTCCCTTTAAGATCGGATGGAAGTTGACATATAGGATTTGATTATCCTTAAGCTTTTTGTCAATGCTCTTAAGCATCTTGTTAACTTCTCTGGCGTAGTTATCCTGCTGAACCGCATGGTTGGATGTACCTCTCCATGTAGGCATGTAAGCGTAGACAACCTTATCAGTAAGCCCCAGCTTTTCTCTAAGACTAAGTCCCGCTTCCTTATCCATAAATATTGAATTTCTTGGATATCCGCTTAAAAAAACCTTTCCTGTATAAAGGCTCTCTAAATTATAATCACCCATGATAGCATCCTTGGTAAACTCATTGGGATGCATGAGATAATTAGCCTGAAGAAAGTTATGCTGAACATTGTACATGGACTCTATACCCATACGCATCTGCTTTCCAAGGGTTTTAAGAGGTGTTCCATGCCAGGTCTGAAGGTAAATTTGCTCATCCTTTTTTATAAAATATACAGGGAATGAGCTGTTATTTATCAGATATTTTGAAGTAGCTAGAATCTTATTATACTTATAATACGAAACCGGAATAAGCTTAACGCTATCCAGTCCATTTGCCTTTAAAAATTCCTTATGAACAGCCATGTCATCCGTATTGGTCGCATAATAAATCTCATAATCCTTAGCTTCCTCGCGAGACATAAGCTCCTTTAACATAAAAAGCGGTGAATCCGAAACCGTAGAACCATGAAATGATTCGAAAAGAATACGATTTTCAACTACATCGCAATGCTTATAATAATATCCAAAGAAGAACTTCATCTTTGGAGCTTTTGTAAAAAATCTTCTGCAATTATTCTTTAAAACATTAACTGCACTGACTGCTTTTGATTTAATGCCGCCAAACATATTTCTCTCCTAATAATCCTAAAACAAATCAAATATTACGGTTATTTATGTCTAAATATCCATAAATAATAATACTATAAAACTATGTCAAAAAAACATAAAATATTTATCAATTTAATGAAAGATCGCTCTTAATCTTTGTAGTTGATATACCGTCTGTTCTCGGAAGATATACAACCTCACAATAATCCTTAAGGAAGTCAAACTTTCCTTCCCAATCATCTCCCATGACAAATACATCTATATCATTATCCTTAACATCCTGTATTTTTTGTTCCCAGTTATACTCAGGGATAACCTTATCTACATACTTTATAGCTTCAAGTATAGTCTTTCTGTCTTCATATGAGTAGTAAGCCTTTTTATTTTTAATAGCATTAAACTCATCACTTGAAAGGGCAACCACAAGATAATCACCCTGCTCTCTTGCTCTTCTCAGAAGATTAATATGTCCTACATGAAGCAAATCGTATGTTCCATATGTTATAACTCTTCTCATACTGTTTTAGTTCTTCCTTTCAGTAGTTATATTTATATTATAAGGGGTGTTATAATACTCACCCTTGTACTTAACAGCAACCCTGTACTCTCCTACAGGGATCTCATCAAGAGGCATGCTTACAAAGTAACTCTGAGCCTTAAATATCTCCAAAGGCTGAGTGGAATCAGTAAAATCCTGCATGTAAGCCTTTTCATCATCATATACAAATATATGCTCTATATCATGATCATGAGCCTTAAGCTGCATAACATCGCCCATCATTCTGAAGGTAATCTCAGAAGCGATTGAATCCGGCATTACAGGAGCATCTTTAGCTTCCTTATAATCATTTACCTCCTTAGGCTCGTAAAGCTGTCCCAAAAAGCACTCCGAATCAGATGGAAGCGGCTCCGACATATCAGCAATATTAAATCCTGTACAATGTGCCGTAAAGAAGTCCTTTTCTAAAGAAATCTCATTTATTATCTCGCCGGACTCATAATCAAACTCAACAATCTTTGAGAGACAACCAAGCTTTTCATTATCTCTTAGTCTTGCGCACATAACAAACATTCTGCCATCCTTAGGATAAAACTCGTTGTTACAACGCGTGGAACAAACCGGAACTTTAAATCTCTTATCCTGTCTGAAGGTGCCCTCCTTCTCATCTATGGTATAGACACATGCGTAGGAGCTTTCATCATCTCCGTCATACCAATCCACAGGACGTCTGTTTACAGCATGATTATCATAAAATGTAATATGAAGATTATCCGGATTCCCGTCAATATCCTCATGTATTATCTTTACACCATGCTGCTGGAAGTACCAGTCTATCTTACCTTCAGGCTTTAAGACCTTATCTTGCTGCTCTGTACCTTTGAAAAACTCAGGATTACACATAATCCACTTTATCTCATAATTATCAAGACTTATCTTAGCTATGGTATGAATATTTCTCATGCATGCAATAACTGCATTTTCTTCAGGTATGTAATCCATTGCATTTAAGTGTACCCAGTCATTTCTTGTAACATAGGTCTCATCAAATACATCATTCATACTGAGTTCGTGTATAGATTCGCCTGTCTTTCTGTCAAGCTCTAAGATTACATTTTCCATATAAGTATCATCAAGAGAACTTGATACAGTAAGGATATTGCCAAGGGGCTCTTCTTCACAAGCCCAATGATGAAATCCCTTTGGATGATAGTATGTATGATAAACTCTTCCCATCATGTCCATTTCATGGGTCACAACCGAGTGTGCATTTCCATAAACCGGGCGTCTCATCCTAAGCTCAGGAAATAAAAATCTTCCGTTTTCAAACAGGTAAACACCATAGTGCATAGGAATTTCAGAAAGTGCCCAACGGATATTTCCTGCAGAGTCAAACATATAGGCTCCACCCTTATATCCTCCTGACACAAAGAAAAATTCCTTGCTACTTTCTCCGTTACGAACACTAAACTCTATATTTCCGGCGATCTTTCTATCTATCTTTTCAACAATTACCTTTATCTTTTTCTTAGCTATCTCTTTTCCGTTCTTATCATAAGCTGATAAAATAATTACATTGGTGCATCCCGGAAAAAGGGCAACTACAGGAACTCTATGACGGGTAGTATACTTACCGTCACCCGCAGTAAAGTCCTTTGAGCCCTTTTGACCCTTGACCGTATACTCTATACGACACTTCTCCTTGGTATTAAATACTACCAAGAGTGTAAGAATTGATATTTTATAGGGATTTTTGATAACCAATGGTTTGTCGATAGTATATGTACCTTCGTTTAATAAACGTTCAATATACATATCTTTTTTCCTGCTGTCTATAGCCTTAGCAGTTAGACTGGTTTTGATATTCGAATCATAATTTCTGTATTTATATGCTTTCATGACATTTTGCTGTTTAGAGTGTATCTTCAGCCACTTAGCATCATGAATATTTACATTATATAAGTCTACGCCCTTGTGATACGCTTTCCTCGCAATTGAAGCGAGCTTTTCTCTCATAATTATTTCCTCCATAAAAATAAAGGGTATATATAAACTAAATTATTTTACTTTATGAATCCGTTAATGTCAAATGAAAAACATAATACATTTTTCTGAACTTAATTAATATGCATAGTGTTGACAAAACAATCATTTTTTGTAATAATACTACGGATGTTGGTTTTTACATTGCTGGTTTGCTTTGTATTCCTACATTATAAAAAATATAAAAGATGAGGAAAATAATATGAGTCAGTTATCACACTTGGATGCGCTGGAAGCAGAAGCCATCTATATTATGCGTGAAGTAGCGGCTGAGTTCGAAAAGCCTGTAATGCTCTACTCTATAGGTAAAGACAGCTCTGTTATGCTTCACCTGGCACTTAAGGCTTTCTATCCTGAGAAGCCACCATTCCCATTCCTTCATGTGGATACCACATGGAAATTCAAGGAAATGATTTCATTCAGAGACAAAATGGCTGAAAAGTATGGTCTTGAAATGCTCGTTTACACAAACGAAGAAGGACGTGCAAACGGAATCAATCCATTTGATCATGGTTCAGCATACACAGATATTATGAAAACTCAGGCCTTAAAGCAGGCTCTGGATAAGTACCAGTTTACAGCTGCTTTTGGTGGCGGACGTCGTGATGAGGAAAAATCAAGAGCAAAAGAAAGAATCTTCTCTTTCCGTAACTCAGCACATGCATGGGATCCTAAGAATCAGCGTCCTGAGATGTGGAAGCTCTTTAATACCAAGATTTTCAAGGGTGAAGAAGTTAGAGTATTCCCTCTTTCAAACTGGACAGAGAAAGATATCTGGATGTACATAAAGCAGGAAAATATCGAGATTCCTTCACTTTATTTTGCTAAGGAACGCCCTGTAGTTGAGCGTGACGGCAATATAATAATGGTAGATGATGACAGAATGAGACTTCTTCCGGGTGAGGAGCCTCAGATGAAAAAAGTACGTTTCCGTACACTTGGCTGTTATCCACTTACCGGTGGTGTTGAATCAGATGCTGACACACTCGATGCTATCATCGAGGAGACACTTAGTGCCGTTTCAAGTGAAAGAACAAGTCGTGTTATAGATAATGAAGCTGCCGGAAGTATGGAGCGAAGAAAGAGAGAGGGATATTTCTAGTATGCAAAGTTTACTTAAATTTATAACGTGTGGAAGCGTCGATGATGGTAAATCCACACTGATAGGACATATGCTTTACGACGCAAAGCTTATATTTACCGATCAGGAAAAAGCCCTTGAGCTTGACAGTAAGGTGGGGTCAACCGGTGGAGATATAGACTACTCTCTCCTTCTTGACGGCCTTATGGCAGAGAGAGAACAGGGTATAACCATAGATGTTGCTTATCGTTACTTTACTACAGAAAACAGAAGCTTTATAGTTGCCGATACACCGGGTCATGAAGAGTATACCCGTAACATGGCAGTTGGCGCTTCATTTGCAGATCTTGCTGTAATTCTCGTAGATGCCAGCAAGGGCGTGCTTGTGCAGACCAAGAGACATACACGTATCTGCGCTCTCATGGGTATCAAGCATGTTGTGTATGCAATCAATAAGATGGACTTAATCGAGTATGATGAAAATACATATAAGGACATAGTTCGTGATATCAAGAAGATGATTTCCGAGTATGATTTCGAAACATTTACCACTATTCCTGTATCAGCTACAGTTGGTGATAATATCACTACTAAGTCAAATAAAACTCCTTGGTACACTAAAAAGACTCTTCTTGAGTACTTAGAAGATATCGATGTAACCGATAAAACCGATGAAACAGGTTTTGTTATGCCTGTTCAGAGAGTTTGCCGTCCTGACCTTACATTCCGTGGATTCCAGGGACAGGTTGAGGTTGGAGAGCTTAAGACAGGTGACGAGATTAAGGTTCTTCCAAGCCGTGAGACAGCAATCGTTAAGTCACTTCTTAATGCAGGTAAGGAAGTAGATAAAGTAGTTAAGGGACAGGCCGTAACTATTCAGTTAGATAAGGAAATCGACGTTTCAAGAGGATGTATGATAGTTAAGGATATACATCTTCATGTTGGTAAGATGTTTACTTCAAAGCTTCTCTGGATGGATGATTCTAAGCTTGTTGCAGGTAAAAACTTTATCCTTAAGCTTGGTACAAAGACCTCTCTTGCTACAGTCATGAATATCAAATATAAGATTGACGTTAATGAAGGTAATCATGTACAGGCTGATAAGCTTTACAAAAATGAGATTGCTGTTTGTGATATCTCATGTTCAGACCCAATTGTTTATGATGAATTCGTACATCACAAGGAGCTTGGTGGTTTCATCCTTATTGACAACGTAAACAATATGACAGCAGCTTGTGGTGTTGTTGAGCATAAGCTTCGTCGTGATGAAAACCTCTTCTATCAGCAGATGGATGTAACAAGAGAGCTTCGTTCAAATCAGAAGAATCAGAAGCCAAAGACTATATGGCTTACAGGTCTTTCCGGATCAGGTAAGTCTACTATCGCAAATGCTCTTGAAAAGAGACTTTTTGCAGATGGACATCATACTATGTCACTTGATGGTGATAATATCCGTATGGGATTAAATAAAAACTTAGGTTTCAAGGAGCAGGATCGTATCGAGAATATCCGTCGTATCGCAGAGGTTGCCAAACTTCTTAACGATGCAGGACTTATAACCATCACCTCATTCATCTCTCCTTTCGTAAGTGACAGAATGAATGCTAAGGCTATAATCGGTGATGACAGCTTTGTTGAGATTTACGTAAGCACACCTATAGAAGAGTGTGAACGTCGTGATATAAAGGGTCTTTATAAGAAAGCCCGTAACGGTGAGATTCCTAACTTCTCAGGTATCTCAAGTCCTTACGAGCCACCGGTTGATCCTGATATCACTATTGATACAACAGGTAAGGATCTTAGCGAAACTCTTGATTATATCATGAGCGAGCTTACCAAAAATGGAGTAATATAAAAAATGGACTTAAGCAAAGAACTTGAAGTGTGTAAGACTCTTGCAGTCGAAGCCGGAAAGGCTATCATGGAAGTATATGCACACGAAGAGGATTTTAATATAACTTATAAAGAGGGGCATATGCCCCTCACTAAGGCTGATAAAGCAGCCAATGATATAATAGTAGCAGGTCTTAAAGAAAACTTTCCTGATTATGCTATCCTTTCTGAAGAGGAAAAGGATTCACTCGAAAGACTTTCTAATGATTACTGCTTTATAGTTGATCCCCTTGACGGCACTAAGGAATTTATAAAGAGAAACGGTCAGTTCACCGTCAATATTGCTCTTTCTTACAAGCATAAATCAATCCTTGGTGTTATATATGTACCGGTTTCAAAAGATCTTTACTATGCTTCACTTGATCAGGGCTCTTACCTTGAGAGTGCTTCAGGAGAAGTAACAAAGCTTCACGTAACCGATACTACTGATCTTACAAAGGTTCGACTTGTAATGAGTTCTTCTCATCAGGCTCCTGAGATGGAGGAGCTTATCAAGAAGTATGATTTTAAAAACTTCGTTGCCATGGGTAGCTCACTTAAAGGTTGCCTCGTAGCAAAAGGAGAGGCAGAAATCTACTATCGTCATAATTATACCATGGAGTGGGACACAGCGGCCATGCAGTGTATAGCAGAGGAAGCAGGTGCAATCTTCAGACAGATGGACGACACAGAGATGCTTTATAATCGTGAGGATAGTCTTAATTCAAAAGGATTTTATATTATCAACAATAAAGCCAACAGGATTTAATCATCCTGTTGGCCTTTTTTATCTTTCTTGTTTTTTTCTGTTTAAACTATCTATTTCTTTTATAAGATTTACTACATCGCTCTTCATAAACTGAGCCTGTGCATTTACTGAATTTCCCTTAAATTTTGAATTTTCATTTACCATGGACGAGAATATGATTACAGGTATTTTGGCCATCTCACTGTCTTCCTGGAGTATCTTTAACAATCTATGACCATCCATCTGAGGCATCTCAAGATCTGTAATTATAAGTGCTACATTTTCCTTCAATGTTCCTGCTTGTTTGAATTCTATAAGTGATTTGTATAATTCCAAGCCATTGGAATATGCAGTAATATTGGTAAATCCGGCACTCATTAGATATTTTTTTATAGTTTCTCTTATAAGTCTCGAATCGTCGGCATAAAGAATTGGCATGTTCTTAGGCTCTGCGGTTGCAAGCATCTGTAACTGACTTGTTATATTGCTGGATATATCCGGAGCTATACGTGCTATAATTCCCTCAAAGTCCAACATTAGTATAAGATGATCTCCTATATCTACGATACCGTTTATAAGGCCGTCAGCAGCACTGTTAATCATGCTGTCAGGCTGTATAATATTAGCCCAGTTAACTCTTCTTATACCAATAACCTCATTGATATGAAAGCCTGTATTTACCCCGTTAAAAGAGGTCAGAAGAAGTCTGCTTGATTCATGCTCATCATACATTTCCGGAAGTCCTAAGGCCTTTGCAAGATTTACAACTGATACAGTCTCTCCTCTCTTACTGAAAGCCCCTTCTATATGAGGATGAGCCTTTGGTATAACAGTTAACTGCTCATATTTAATAATCTCACGCACCTTACCTACGTTAATTCCGTAAGTATTATTACTAACCATAAATTCCAGCACTTCGCACTCATTTGTTCCACTCTCCAAGAGTATATCATGTTTTTCCATATTTCACTCCATGCCTCCATTTCTATAGTTTTTAAGTATTATTAGCTATATTTTATACATTTTCTCTGTCAGATAAATCCGTATTAATCGCCGGAAGATAGTGAACATAAACATTTTTCTCAAGTTTTATAAGGTATTTTTCATCAAGAACCGTATACTTAAAGCTCTTCTTTCCGCCCTCTTTGGCTTCCCTCCATATCTTTACTATATCCCTATATGGAACATAATAATATAAATCAAGCTTTGTAAAATGAATTATAAGAAATGCTATGCCACCCTGAGCTTCAAAATCTCCCATGAACTGCATCTGGTGCTCATGTATATTGTGAAGCGGAAAGGACTGGGCCGCACACTCCTTTGCATCGAAACAGATAGGGATTTCCTGTGAAACTCCGATATAATCCACAGTACTCTTCTGCTCAAAGTAAGCTAATGTTATATGTCCCTTTTGTTTATCAAAATTAATAGGTGTTATGGGAGTTGGAACCTTCTGCACAAGAGCCAGCCCCTTTGTCCTGTACATCTCATTGGTGAGATTTATGGATTCCTCAAGCACTGAACCTCTAAGTCCTCTTGAATTCCATGAAGACATATTTTCGTCCCTCCTATATCTATAGTCACAGGTTAGTCTCAAGGCCTATTGCACTAAGTATAGAACTGAGACTTTCAGGGAGAGGCGCCGTAAGCACTACTCCTCTATACCTTTCATCCACCTCATCTGAGTCTTTAAAAACAAGCTTATAGGCATGTAAAAACTGTGATTTAAGCTTAAAATCCTTCTTAAATCTGTTATAGATTTCCTTCTTTCCGTATTTGCTGTCGCCTATGATTACGTATCCTAATGACTTTAAGTGTGCTCTTATCTGATGCGACTTTCCCGTAAAAAGCTTTACTTCAAGAAGCGTATACGGTTTTCCCTTGTAGGAAGCCACCTTTAAAGGTCTGAAGCCTGTTTTTATATATTTATCAGCTTCACTATGTCTTTCTTTTCTAACCGTTACCGTATTGTGGGAAGTATCCTTATACAGATAACCTGTAGCTATCACACTCTCTGCAAATTCACCTGCAACCACACATAGATAATATTTATCTATCATTCTTTCCTTAAAGCTGTTATTCATACTTTGCAGACCATATATACTCTTTCCTGCTATAACTATACCACTTGTATTTCTGTCAAGTCTGTTGCATATACCAGCTTTAAAGATAACCGATTCCTCTTTAGGATTCTGTATATAATCATTAATCATCTCAGTCAGGGTATAATCGTCCTTCCCTGCCTTTTGAGAAAGCATGTCCTTTGGCTTATTTACAGCTATTATATCATCATCCTCATAGATTATATAATCTTTTATACTGCTATTAGGCTGCTTTATACTGCTATTCCCGTTATTATATCTATCAGGCATATGGCCATCATTATCAAACTCCGCTTTATAATTTATATCTTCCTTGCCACCAAGCTTAATAAAAGTTTCATCGCTAAAGTAAATATTTACTGTATCTCCATCTTTTAAAACTTCATTTCCGGAAGCCTTTTTACCGTTTAAAACTATGTTTTTCTTCCTAAGAGACTTATATATAAGTGAATTCTGAGCCTCAGGTATACATTTTTTAACAAAGGATAAAAGCTTTTGTCCCTCGATTCTTTTAGTAATTTCAAATGATTTCATAGCATTTTCATCCTTATTAACGAATTTAACTCAGTCGGAGAAATCCCCCACCTCTAAGCTAGATCGTAGGTGGGGGTATTGACAAATTATACTCAGTCGGGATTCAAGCTCCGACTTAAGTTAAACTATAAGTGAAGAAAGGTATGCAAGCACCTTTTCTTCCTCTTCTTTTTTAACCTCTCTAGCAGCTATCTTTTTTATTTCATCTTCAAACTTCTTTGGATTATCGGTTATAAGCACCCTGTACTTATCAGCATAATTCCTTACGCCCTTACTGATATAAGCCTGTACAAAGCTCACACCCTTTTTATCCGAAAGAGATGTATCTCCCGCTCTCTTTCCCCAAAAAGAACCTTTATCCTTGACATAAAGCCCTATAACTGCTCCATTGCCAATATACATGTAATCCATATACATAACCTTTTGCTCGGAGGTCATGACCAAAGCGCTCATAAGCTTATAATTACCCTTGCAAAGCAAGTCAACCTTATCATACTCTTCCTTTGATATTTCCTTATAGGGGATAATTATAAGCAGTCTGGTTAAAAATCTTGCACCCGGAAGCACCAGTAGGATTGCTACTATCGTAAATACATTTTTATTAGAATGATCATTTAAGAAAAAACCCACTAAAAATATAGCAAGAGCAACAACTATTATTACACATACCTTTATTATCAGGCTTTTTTTCAATGCTCTTGTGTAACCGAACTCTCCACGCGCCTTCACAAACATTCTCCCATCAAAAAACTTATTATGTAAACTATTTCAAACCGTATTACTGGTAAGTCTGAGCCTTATGATTCTCTGCCAGCATATCCAACTGCTGATTAAATCTCGCAAGTAACTCCTGATTTCCGGTTGAGAAAATCTTATAAAATTCATCCTGAATTTTCTTTACCTCACGCTGATTCGCAACACTGTAAAGATTCTCAATATTGGTCAGAATATCACTTACAAGAAGGGTTTTTGCACGATTAGAGTTTTGTGCATCCATGATTTCCTCACGCACTGCAGCCATTTCATTGTCTAAGTATCCAACCGCCTGTGCAGCAGAAAGAAGTCTCTCCTTAACCTCAGGAGGAATATTTCCTTTATACTTATACTGCAGAGAATGCTCTATGGTTGACCAGAAATTCATGGCAAGAGTCCTTATCTGAATCTCAACCTCGAGCTTTTTCGGTCCGTTAATAGTCTCAACTGTATAATATGCTATCACATGATAACTTCTATATCCACTCTTCTTTGACTCGGTAATATAATCCTTCTCCTGCTTAATCTCAAGATCTGCACGATTTCTGATTATATCTACAACCTTATTGATATCCTCTTCAAACTGACATATAATCCTGATACCGGCTATATCTTCAACCTTAGCCTCTATCATATTGATATCATTTAAATCTACACCCTTTCTCTGGGCCTTCTCCAGTATACTGTAAATCCTTTTTACCCTGCCGGAAACCTCTTCTATAGGTGAGTAGAGCCTCTCATCCCGAAACTCTTTTTTGATGTGATTGAACTTAACTACGAGCTCATCCACGGCCTGATTATAGGGATCCAGTATCTTTCTCCAAAGTTGAATCTCCATATATAAACCCTCTTCTATATAGTTTTATGTGAAAAATTAAAAGTTCTTTTTATCGTACTTTTTGATAGCTTTAGCTACACTTACGGTAGCGCTTACAGTCCAGTGGCATCCGTCACCACCGTCACATGACTTCTTTAAGTACCCCTGTCCATCGTCAAGTACAGGTGTATAATCATAATAATATAAATAATCCTTCGTCTCTGTAAATTTCTTATAACCCTTATTAAATGAGAGTCTCTTTGAAAGGCTCGGCACATTGGCAGAAGAGTGTCTTCCACAAGGAGCTACAGGAAGAAGTACAATCTCTGCGTGCGGGTTAATCTTTCTTATATTTTTACACATTTTCTTGATATTTGCAACTGCTCCGTCAGAAATTCCATTTCCGGATTCATTCATGCCCACTAAGAAGTAAACTCTGTCAGGCTTATAGTAACAGATTCTTTCAAGTGGTGTAACAAGAGTACCATTGTAAGATATACTGTTTGAGTGAATCATGGTATAAGTATTAACACCAACAGTATGTACAAACTTAAATCCCTTTAATTCTCCTGATGCATAACCATCAAGTCCCTCTACAAAGCACTCACCTGCTATTACTCTTACAGCCTTCTTAGGACGGACATAAACAGCCTTCTTAGCGGAATTGTTACCGTATAGCTTTACCTTCTTAGAAGTATCCTTTTCGCTTTCTATATCCCCCTCAGCAGATATACTCACATCACCTTCCTTAAGGACTGATCCATCTTCATGAGTAAACTTATAAGCAGTAACCTGATAACTATACTCATTTCTTTCCTTTACATCACTATCAGTGTAGGTAATGTCACTAGTACACTTTATAGACTTATAGGATTTTCCCTTTCCATCACTTCTGTACACTTCGTATCCATCAGCTCCCGAAACCTCTTTCCACTTTATGGTAACCTTCTCTGACTTAGTATCTATAGACTTTATTTCAACCTTAGCAGGCTTTTCTGCCTTTACGGCAGCATTTGCAACGTTATCCTCTTTTCCGTTATTATCCTTTCCTGTAAGTGAACATGCAGAAAATACACACATAACTGCTATTCCCAATATATAAGTCAATATCTTAAACCTTTGTTTCATCATATTCTCCATTCTACGGCTTTCATAAATCATATAATAATTAAGACATTACATGTTCTTTGACTTTTCCGCACAGGCACAGACTGCATCCATAACAGTTCCTCTGAATCCCTGTTCCTCAAGCACCTTTACAGCCTCTATAGTTGTACCTGCAGGTGAACATACCATATCCTTAAGTTCACCCGGGTGCTTTCCGGTTTCAAGTACCATTTTTGCACTTCCCATGACAGACTGAGCGGCAAAAAGATAAGCATCAGCCCTTGTCATTCCTTCGCGTACCGCTGCATCTGCCATAGCCTCTATAAACATAAATACATAGGCAGGCGAACTTCCGCTAACAGCCGTTACTGCATCCATGAGATTTTCGCCTATAAGCTTTGCCTTACCAAATCCATTAAATATATCCATGACACTTTCAAGGTCAGCATTACTTACATTGGCGTTAGCCGTTACAGCTGTCATAGCCTCCAAAACAAGAGCCGGCGTATTGGGCATGGTTCTTACTATTTTTTTATCTGCTCCGAGTATGCTCTCTAAGTACTCTATACTTCTGCCTGCCATTATTGATACTACAACTGTCTCCTGACCTACTGTTTCCTTAATTTCTTTAAGCACAGCTTCTCCATACTGAGGCTTTACAGCTATTATCAGTACATCCGCAAAGTCAGCAACTGCTTTATTATCAGTTCCCTTCACTATACCGTACTCTTCTACAACTCTATCAAGTGAAATCTCCATAACATCATATGCCATTATATCACTTGCTTCCACTATCTTTTTTGATATTATGCCACCCATGATGGCACTTCCCATATTTCCTGTTCCTATAAAACCAACCTTCACTTTTGGTTCCTCCATTTTTAAATAATAATTAATATCCGTTCATAACTCTTTCACGACGAACTTTTTAAGCAATAACCGGACTTAAATCAAATGAATTTATATATTCATCCTGAAAATCTTCATCATCCGCCAACTCTATATGCTTTATAATATCAGTATTTTTCTCCATTTGAGAGAGGAATGCTTTATCAAACAGCGCTCTTGCAGCGCCGCTTAGTGCTGCATTCCCCACCATCTTAAATGCTTTTGAATCTATTTGTGGAAAAAGACCTATATTTATACACTCATCTATACTGATGGAATTACCAAGCATACCTGCGACAAAAACACGCTCTATCTGCGATGCAGTTACACCGGCTTTCTTTAGAAGTATCTTTATACCGGCACAGATAGCTGCTTTTGCCAACTGAAATGTCCTGACATCATC
Source organism: Lachnospiraceae bacterium (assembly GCA_016281605.1). GTDB lineage: Bacteria > Bacillota > Clostridia > Lachnospirales > Lachnospiraceae > JAEEJA01. Next base: position 35,097 of record JAEEJA010000059.1, on the reverse strand, counting down.
CTGAGTCAAGTATATACTCTTAGACTTGTCATTATCTCCATTATATACTTTTCCTCGCTTAATACAAGAATCATTTTTGCCATTTATACCACAAACCAAAAACGCCTGTTTTCCACGAAAATCATACATTCTGTCAGCAAGATAAATATATGGACTTATATCATAAGCCTCAGACTCCGTAAGCAGATATCCGTCCTCAGTTAAGAGATCATAGCGTACAAGCTGACTTATGATATCTATGTACCCACTTGCACATATTCCCTTAACTTCGTCTCCCTCTATCATATCGATAAGAATCATATCGTTGACAGGGGCGAATCTAACCATATTTATGGCACCCGCTCCGGCTCTCATCCCAAACTGTGTACCATATCCCTCAAAAGCCGGTCCAGCTGCAACAGAAACCGCGTATATATCGTTTCCATGCTTAAGTATAATCTCAGCATTGGTTCCTATGTCCACCATAAGTGCACATTTATACTCATCATTATCAAGCCTGCATTCACACATAGCACTAAGTGCATCAGCACCTACATGAGACGCAATAGGCGGTAATACACTTACCTCAGTGTCAATATACCGCTTAAAACCTATATCTTCGCCTCTTACCTGCTTTAAACCCTTATAGGAAAGGGTGAAGGGAGCATGTGCAAGACCCTCTACATCTTCATTTAAAAATATATGACACATGGGACTGTTTCCAACCACACTTATCTGCGTAAGCTTTATCTCCATTTCACCGGCTATAGCGGTAAATGAAGCGATGCAGATGTCAATAAGCTTTTCAACCTGATTGACTATCATTGCATGAAGCCTGTCAGCCGCACCATTTATACAATGCATAAGCCTCATCATGACATCAGCGCCCATTATTGTTTGAACATTCTTTTCCGAAGTTCCGGCTACATACCTTCCCGGTACTATGCCTGACTCCCTCAGTCTATCTTCATAGTCCCTCGGAACACATGATACATAGAGCTCAACCGCAACACAGGTAGTACCTATATCCACAGCTGCCATCAGCTCTACTCCATTTCCTTCACTATACTTATTTTCTTTTCTAAATTCTGAAAAATCCTTAGCTGAATACTTCAGCATCTCATCCTTACTATCTTTTAAAAATACCATAATACACTCTTATCACAAACCTTGCTCTTATAGTTGAAAAAAGAGGACCGTAACAACTACGGTCCCCATTGATTCCTTAAAGATATAATGCTTTCGTGATCACTTAGCGTAATCAGTAACTCTGGATTCTCTTATGACATTAACCTTTATCTGTCCCGGATATTTAAGTTCTTCTTCTATTCTCTTTGAAATATCCCTGGCCATCAATACCATATCATCATCTGAAACCTTCTCCGGCACGACCATAACTCTTAACTCGCGTCCTGCCTGTATGGCAAATGATTTATCAACGCCTTTAAAGCTGTTGGAAATATCTTCTAATTGTTTTAATCTGTTTGTATATGTTTCAAGTGTTTCCCTTCTCGCTCCCGGTCTGGCAGCAGATATAGTATCAGCAGCCTGAACAATAACCGCTATGAGCGACTTAGGTTCAACATCGCCGTGGTGAGCCTCCACAGCATTAATTATGATGTCATTTTCCTTATACTTTCTACAAAGCTCGGTACCTATCTGAACATGGGTACCTTCCATCTCATGATCAACGGACTTACCGATGTCATGAAGCAATCCTGCTCTCTTGGCAGTACGAACATCAACCCCTACTTCACTTGCAAGAAGACCTGCAAGATAAGCAACCTCTACAGAGTGCTTAAGGCCGTTCTGGCCATAACTTGTTCTGAATTTCATCCTACCAAGCAATCTGATAAGCTCAGGATGTAAGCCCTGTACTCCAACCTCGAGACAAGCCGCTTCACCCTCTTCGCGAATCATCGACTCAACCTCGACCTTAGCCTTCTCAACGGTTTCCTCGATTCTTGCAGGATGTATACGTCCATCTACAATCAACTTCTCTATAGCCAGACGGGCAATCTCGCGTCTGACACCATCAAATGACGATAATACTACAGCCTCAGGAGTATCATCCACTATGAGGCTGACACCTGTAAGTGTCTCAAGAGCACGGATATTGCGACCTTCACGACCTATAATCCTACCCTTCATATCATCGTTTGGAAGCTGTACAACAGATATGGTTGACTCAGCAAAATGATCAGCAGCACAGCGCTGTATGGCATCTACAACATATCCTCTGGCTCTCTTGTCAGCTTCTTCCTTAGCTCTGCGTTCTTCTTCCTTAATCATGACCGCAGCATCATGCTTAATGTCGTCTTCAACAGATTTTAATAAGAATTCCCTAGCCTGTTCACGGGTAAGCTGTGAAATTTTCTCCAGTTCCTTCAAGTGACTGTTTTTAAGTACCTCAAGCTCCTTGAGTTTCTTGTCATAATCAGCCTCTTTCTGACTTAATCTGGCTTCCTTCTTTTCTACAGCCTCAACCTTCTTATCCAGAGCTTCTTCTTTCGATAATACACGCTTTTCGTATCGCTGTATCTCAGCACGTCTTTCCTTGGATTCACGCTCTATCTCGTTTTTATTCTTAAGAGCTTCCTCCTTTGCTTCAAGCAGTGCCTCACGTTTCTTGTTTTCGGCAGTTTTAATGGCTTCATCAATAATCTTTCTGGATCTTGATTCAGCATCGCCGATCTTTTTATTTTCAGATTCAACATAACGCTTTACAGCCACCTTAGAAACAATGACAGCTGTAACTATACAAGCGATCACAACCACGACAGCAGCTATAATTATAATTATAACTGGATCGATCATCGAAGTGAACCTCCTGAATTTTTTTATTTGACTTTCGCCAAAACAACTATTATATTGTACTCTTAATGCTCCTTTGTGTCAAGAAAAATTAAGATTTCATTAACCTTTTTATCAGCCTACAGGTGAATATCTGATTCTGATCTTCGGTAAAGATTTGAGCTCGCGATAGTAGTTTAACTGCCAATCATCTCCCTGTGAAGGATCATTTTCACCTGATGCCGGAGGTGCAAATATCTTAAGAGTATGGTCTTCCTCACCGGTTATAGGATTCTGGAAAAATGCGCTCATAAAGTCTATGCACTTAACACCCGGAGCCTTGTAGAACCAGTAATCATTAAGCTGAAGCATAAGATTCTCATCCACAAGATCATCATCAAAGTAAGCCTCGCAGAATACAGGATTCTTCTCAAAGTGCAGAGGTATAGCTACACCATCAGCATCCTCAGAGCCACCCCAACGAAGTGTTACAGGAAGGGAAGCTTTCTCACCCAATGTCATCTGTGGTTCAAAGAAATCATCATGTAAAATCTTTTTATATGTATCAAAAACAGGCTGGCGAATACCAACGTCCTTATTGTTAGGATCTTCTATCTCAAGACCAAGTCTTCCTCTGTCACGGAACTGATACATGGTAAAACCTGAAAGCCACTTTTTCTTCTCTTTCTTTAAAAGATCGCAGAACTGCTTAACCATGTCTGCCTGCTTATAAGCACCTGTAACGTCACCATCTGCATTCATCTCAGAAAGAACCATAGGTCTCTCCACACCACCGTTAATAGCAGTAAATCTCTCATAGCTCTTGCGACAAAGCTCGTAAACTTCCTTTACATCCTTTGAGAAATATGTATCATTCTTAAAAGGTTCTCCTGTCTCTTCAGTATCACAAACATCATATGGCCATCCCCAGTGAAGAGTAAGATATCTGTCTACAGATACGATATCAGCAGCACGAGATGCCTCTGCAAATGTATCCTCCATCTCCATCTTCTCTGCATCCAAGCTTGTGCAGCCATCAAGACAAATGATAGTCTTTACATTCTTAGCATGCTCATGGATAATATCACAGCAATGCTTGAAAAATGCAGCCACTCCGTCATAATCAGTTCTCTTGGTAAATGAGAACCAATCACCTGTAGCTTCATGGTTAATACGAAGCATAACACGACCAAAAGTGCTCAAATCCTTTGCAATAGCAATAATATGATCATCACTAAGTGTAGGATCAATAGTAAGAGTAAGTAAAACATCCTGTCCATGACGCCTTACATCTCTCATATAAGTAAATGGTTCATCCTGAAGATTTCCATTCAATCCGCCCTTATATGTGAAATAATCATCATATGGGTAATCCCACTGAAAACTCACATCGTCACTTGCATGAACTACACTTGCTCTTCCGGGCCATCCCTCATCGTTAGGATAATAGCAATACATAAGACTTACAGCTCTGTGAGGACGTCCGAGTGTCTGAAGGATATAATCCTGATTTACATACTCTCCTCTTTCGCTTCCGTCTCCGATATCAAGTGCACACTGTGCAGGTCCCATGTGAATATTAAATAACTTGTTATCTGCCATTTTAACCTCCATTAATGTATATTATTAAGACTGAATTAATCTTTTATTACCTTGAAAATATATGTGGAAAATGCGATAAAACATACAAATATCAATAATGATCAGTAAGCTCACAGCTTCTTACGATTAACAATACGGTAATAAAAGCAGTCAGAGTTATTGTATAATAAATCGAGAAAAAAATCAAGATAATCATCCTTATAAGCAATGTATATATTTACTTAAAAGAAGGGTGCCAAGAACTGTTAATAATAACAGTCTCAGCACCCTTATAATTTGCAAATATCGTTAACATCAATCAAAAGAAATTATTTCTTAACATTGAATGCGCCCATTCCGGGATAATCAGCTGAATCACCAAGCTGCTCTTCGATACGAAGAAGCTGATTGTACTTAGCTACTCTTTCACTTCTACTTGGAGCACCTGTCTTAATCTGGCATGTATTAAGCGCTACTGCAAGATCAGCGATTGTTGTATCAGCAGTCTCACCTGAACGGTGTGAAGAAATTGCTGTATAACCAGCCTTATGAGCCATCTTGATAGCCTCAAGTGTCTCTGATACTGAACCAATCTGATTAAGCTTGATAAGGATTGAGTTACCTGCACCAAGTCCGATACCCTTGCTAAGTCTCTCAGTATTAGTAACGAAGAGATCATCACCAACGAGCTGAACCTTATGACCGATTCTCTCAGTCATTCTCTTCCATCCTTCCCAATCCTCTTCATCAAGACCATCTTCGATAGAGATGATAGGATACTTATCTACTAAGCTCTCCCAGTGATCGATAAGCTCATCAGAAGTGAATTCCTTACCTGATTTAGGCTGCTTGTAGAATCCCTTTCCTTTTTCGCTCTTCCACTCTGAAGAAGCAGCATCCATAGCAATCATGAAATCTTTTCCAGGCTCGAAACCAGCCTTCTTGATAGCCTCTAAAATCTTCTCGATAGCTTCTTCATCACTTGAAAGCTTGTTAGGAGCGAAACCACCTTCATCACCAACAGCGGTAACGTCGTCCATCTCTTTGATAAGAGCCTTTAAGTTATGGAATACTTCTGCACACCATCTTAAACCTTCTTTAAATGAAGGAGCTCCAACAGGCATTACCATGAATTCCTGAGTATCAACAGCGCTATCTGCATGAGCACCACCATTAAGAATATTCATCATAGGTACCGGAAGCTTAGTTCCCTGTACACCACCTAAAAATCTGTAAAGAGGAACACCAAGTGAAACTGAAGCTGCACGAGCTGTAGCGATAGAAACAGCTAAGATTGCGTTAGCTCCGAGGTTTGACTTATCCTTTGTTCCGTCAGCCTTAAGCATAGCAGCATCTACACCGTAAGTATCAGATGCATCTAAACCTGTGATAGCATCATTGATAACTGTATTGATGTTGTTAACAGCCTTCTCAACACCCTTTCCAAGGTATCTTCCCTTGTCACCATCTCTTAACTCAAGAGCTTCAAACTCACCTGTAGAAGCACCACTTGGAGCTGTACCGAGTGCAACAGTTCCGTCAGCAAGGAATACCTGTGCCTCAACTGTAGGATTTCCACGAGAATCAAGAATTTCTCTTCCAACTACTTTTTCGATTGTTAAATTTGCCATAACGATATACTCTCCTTATAAAGAATGTTTTATTATATAACCGATGCAATAAATCTGCATCAGATAACACCTATAGGCTAGTATATTCTAACTTTTAAATACTGTCAATAATCTTTTACCTTCTTTGTAGATTCTTTTATGGTTGATTTTAGAATTATAATAAACTATAATGCTTTACCAAATATGTCTTTTCATAACACAAAAGACAAACAAACACACGACATTTTAAAATACGGAGGTTATTATGTCACTTACAGTTAATAATTTAACAAAAAAATATGGAGACAAAACAGTCGTTGATAACATCAGTTTCTCCATGGAAAAGCCCGGTGTATACGCTCTTTTGGGCACAAACGGTGCCGGGAAGACCACTTCCATAAGAATGATACTCGGTATGCTTGAAAAGGACGGCGGAGAAGCTTTATGGAATGGAGCTCCATTAAACTTCGACACCTGTAATATTGGCTATCTAGCTGAAGAAAGAGGCTTATACCCAAAGTATTCTCTCCTCTCTCAGATAAGATACTTTGGCAACTTAAGAGGCATCGATACCAAGACGGTTAATGAACGTATAGAGTACTGGGTAGAAAGATTAAAGGTCGAAGAGTATATCTTCCCGGACAGAGTTTCTGCATCAGATTCAGAGGGTAATGCTGATATAAAAAAGAAAAAATTATCTAAAAAGAAAAAACCTTTCAACCCTGAGCAGCTTTCAAAGGGTAATCAGCAAAAGATTCAATTTCTGATAGCCATGATATCCGATCCGGATTTACTTGTGCTCGACGAACCATTTTCCGGTCTTGACCCTGTAAACACCGATATACTTAAGGAAGTTGTTCGCGAACAGATCGATGCCGGCAAGTATATAATCATGTCCAGCCATCAGATGAGCGTGGTTGAAGAATTCTGTACCGATATAACCATACTGAATCACTCTAAAGCCGTTGTTACAGGTAACTTAAATGACATTAAAAAGTCATACGGCCGCATAAATCTCATACTCAAGGTGGAGCAGGATGTATCAAAGTATATTGAAGAGCTTGGTATAGAGATTCTCTCAGAAAAGGAATACGAGTACAGCCTCAGAGTAACAGGAGACGAACAGGCAAATAAGCTTCTTGCAAACTTGATTAACGCTAATATAAATATCGTAAAATTTGATCTGAGCGAGCTCTCACTACATGAAATCTTTGTAAGGGAAGTAGGTGAAGAAGTTCATGAACAATAATCAAAGAGAAAACATTTACAGCCTAAAAGGATTAAAAAGTGTTTTTTCCTTCACGCTAAAACAAACCTTTAAAAACAAGGGCTATGTATTTTCATTTGTTTTATTTGTACTGATTATGGCAGCTATGGGACCGATAAATTACTTTTCGACAGAACAAGGAGAATCTTTAGTTGCTGACAAGTTGGATATAACAGACTCTAATATTGAAAAAATATATATTTCAAATGATACAGATGTAAAATACGATAAGGAAGATGTTGATGCAACTATTCTAAAAGGCTCCTTTGACAAAGAAAAGGGTGCCCCGGAGGTAGTAGATATCAAGTCTTCTGACTTAAAATCATCTATTGATTCACTTGATAAAAACTCCTGTATCGTAAGCATAGAAAAAAGTGAAAAAGGCTTCACACTAAAGGGAATTATAGGTAAAGAATCAGATATCAAGCCATCTGATATGGATAATCTGACTTCATCTCTTACGTCTGAATTTGAAAACACACGGCTTAAGCAGGCCGGAATTTCCGAGGATGATTTGAAGCTCATACAAAAAGGCATCGATAAAAACGGAGTAATAACCGAAACATCTTACAACAGTAGAAATAAGACCGGAAAAACAGAAAAAGAAACATCGACCGGAACAAACGGATATATAATGGTTATATTCTTTGTTTCAATCATGTCCTGCTCTTATATCATATCTAGTCTTACAGAAGAAAAGCAGTCAAAGCTCGTTGAAAGCTTGCTGGTAAGCGTACGTCCTATGGCGCTTGTCATGGGTAAGATACTTGCCATGCTTTGTTATGTAGGTATGATACTTGGTTGTGGCTTATTAGTTTCCAAATTAACAGTTTTATTCATGAAAGAAGTTTTAAATCTGAACATGGATAACTACAACGGAGTCGGTTTGGATTTTAAAATATTTACCGAAGAAGGTTTTATCGGAGTCGTAATACTAATTACTTCTCTTTTGTTGGCATACATTTTCTTCGCTATGATTTGCGGTGTCCTGGGAAGTATGTGCTCTAAGACAGAAGATACTCAGACAGCACTTGGCTACGTAATGATAGTAGTTATGATAGGTTACTTTGCATCATTTTACTTAAGCAATTCAGATTCTGTTTCACTCACCCATGTAGGTGCACTTGTTCCGCCATTATCCTGCTTCCTTGCACCTACTATGTACTTATGCAAAAAAATAGAACTTTGGGAATTACTTATAAGCTTTGCAATTCAGTTTACTGCTATAGCACTTCTCATAAGAGTGTGTGCAAAAACATATAAAACATTTTTACTGAAAAATATAGATAAAGTTTCACTTAACGAAATAGTAAAAGCACTTAAAAACAAGTAAAACGGAGGAAAAAAATGTTTAAGAATTTTGATAAGGTTTTTAAATTTACTTTTAAAAATCAGATATCCACCGTAGGATATAAATCATTGACAATTACTCTTTGCATTTTACTCTTTATAATTCCTATCGCAATTACTGTTATATCATGTATTGCAAGCGAGGACGATGATGAAGAGCTAAAATCCTGTAAAGCCGATAAAATATATGTTGTAAACAAAGAAGCTCCTGACGCTGATTATAATATATTAAATACCCTCGGTGTTAAGAAGTATGAAAAAATACAATATATAAACTCAAAAAGTGAGGAAGATGCCCTCAAAACTATAACCGATGCAAATGAAACAAAAAGTTTTATCTTGGAAATCACTAAAGATAAAGAAGGCATGAAATCAGAAATAATCCTTCCTACTATTTCAAAAATTTCCGAAGAAGATGCTGAAAACTTTGATGACTTTATCACTGAAACAGGCAATGTATTCACCTTGATTTCATCAGGCATAAGCTTAGAAAGTGCTCAGGCATTAAGTCTAATAACAGATTCAGATGTATATGATTCTAAAGGATATGATAAGGATGTCAGCATATTTGAAGATAAAGAGACCCAAAAAGAAAGAGATAACGCAGAAAGTCTTCCGATTTTTAACGCTGTATTTATGTTTCTTACAATCATGGTACTATACTTTGTAATACTAATGTACGGTCAAAGCGTAGCTCAGAACGTTGCCATGGAGAAGTCTTCAAAGCTCATGGATACCATGCTTATATCATTAAAGCCCGAAGCAATGATACTCGGAAAATATGCTGCTATCATATCTGCAGGACTTCTTCAGCTCGTATCATGGATAATATCCGCTATACTTGGCGTGGTAGTCGGACTGAAGATATGTGACGCTGCATACCCAAATACAGAAAGCTTCGTAGTCACCTTCTTGAAAAGCTTCTCAGAGCTTAACCTATTCACCCCGCTCTCAATAATCGTAGGTGTGTTTATAATACTTCTGGGCATTATGTTTTTTACTTCTCTCCACTCTATCGCCGGTGCTATCTCTTCGAGCCAGGAGGAAGTTGCCGGAAATCAATCCGTATTCACTGTTCTTCTATTGATAGGCTTCTATATAGCTATGTTTGGTGGAGCACTAAAGGGCGATAAAATTGCAGACTGGATGAATCTCGTCCCAATCACATCACCTATGCTAATGCCTGCAGGGGTATGCTTAGGTACAGTATCTGTTAAGATAACAATTCTCTCAATCCTTATTCTTTTAGCATGCACTATAGCCACTATAATTATAAGTGGTCGCATATATAAAACTCTCGCACTTTACAAGGGCAAGAAACTAAATCTTTTGGATGCTATAAATATGACCTTTAAGAAGCAGTGATTTTTTACGCATTGCGAAACATATATTATAAATATAGCTATACAATATGATAAACTATAATAGCAAAAAAGCCGTCATTTCTGATTTACAGGATTAACGGCTTTTTTATGTTTCTTTATTCTTTTTCTATATATAGTTTATAGCAATAAATCAAATTTCAAAATAATCCATGCCATAATCTATGATTTCCTTCACCTCTTCGTTAGTCTTATTACCACCCTTCTTTCTGTTACACCTCCAGCATAATACCTGCAGATTGTCCTCATCCTTACCTGTACCACCCTTAGCCACAGACTCTATATGATCAATTTCCAAAAGAAGATAATCTCCAAGACCAGGCAGCATATCGTCCATAAATCCTTGCGATATACCGCATATCTGACAGGTATACTCATCTCTTTCAAGTATATTTTGCTTCATCTTAGGCGTTATACGTCTGCGAGTAGCAATCTCCTTCTTAACAGCCTTCTCCTCATTAACCTTTCCAACGAAATCCGTATATCTCTTACGATCCTTTTTACTTTGACTTTTATACTGCCCCACCTTCACAAATAAAAGCAGTATTCCGATAATGAGGAGGGCTATTATAACAATAAGCATGTAATTATCCATATAAACCTCCAAATATAATCGTATCTCCTTTTTATGCGGAAGATAGAGTGAATCGGATTTGAACCAGACCGACGAAGCAGCTTCGCTGCGAGGAGACCTTGAACCTGGGTTCAAGCTCTCCTCCGCATAAAAAAAGGAGCCTTAACAGGCTCCTTTTTTATGCGGAAGATGGGACTTGAACCCACACGTCGTTGCCAACACTAGATCCTTAGTCTAGCCTGTCTGCCAATTCCAGCACTTCCGCATCTGTATGTTTTTGTCACACAACAGATAAGATAATACCACTTTAGGAAATTGTTGTCAACTGTTTTTTAAATTTTTTTATTAATTTTATTATTCCATCAAAAATACACCTTTTTATTTTGCACCGGTATACTACTCTTGCTTAAGTTTGAAGCTCGGACCTAATATGACGGTCAAATCACTTAACCCCCACATATCCCATACCGGATAGAAAACTTTTTACATAATTTCTAGATAATGTAACGTTCATCCTATCTGAATTTTTCCGGTACATGATAGCCATATGATATTAATTTTTCTACATAGTTTTTATTCTTTAATCGTTGTAATGATTCCTCATAATATTTCTGATTTTGCTTATCTTCATATCCTAAAATAATTCTAAGAAAAATAACAAAACATCCGACAGTTCCGAGCACCCCTGCGAATACACAACCTAAAAGTTTAATAGGATAGCTCCCCCTTGTCCTTATATCTGTTACAAGCCACATGGCACAAACTATGGTAAATACCAAAAATCCAAGTGTTGCAATAAGATAGAGTTTAGGACTTTTAGTAGCCGGCTCCACACCTTCTAAAGCTATCTCCCTCCATCTGTTATCAAAATACTCAGAATTACATCCTTTACAATTTCTTATAGGGCTGCCATACACCCAGGCATTACAGCTTTCTCTATTCTTTTTTCCGCATTTAGGACAATTCCACTCAACATATCCCATAAGAATATCCTCCATCATAAAAACACTATCTGTATTCTATCATTAATTTTCAGTGTAATATTTTAGTATATTTTCAACAAACGTTATATCAGATGTATATAATATTAGACGCTCGGTTTCTAATTTTTCACTCATACCTTTCTTCCATCCCTTTTCGAGTATTATGATAAGCTAAATATTTAAAAATTCTTTAAAATATAAAGTATTATATATTATCACCTTAATATACCTTATACTTTCTTATTCCTCAATACCACATATGTTCTCTCGAGTAATCCAATATTCAAAACCGCAAATATCAGAAGATACACCGGCATTATCTCTATACCGATATTCTGCTGCAAGTTTCCGAAGACCATCGGCATGAAGGTACTGCCCACATAGGCGGAAGCCATCTGAAGACCAATAACCGCTGCACTATACTTCTTACCGAAGTTTGACGGAGCCATATGCTGGATGGCGGGATACACAGGTCCCATACCGGTTCCTATTACCACAAAACCGATTGCCGCCGGCAGATAATGACTAAAGGGAAGCATGACCATAACAATACCGATCAGTTCTACCGCAATTCCTATCCTTATCAGCAATCTGTCACCAAGCCTATTCGATATAAATCCTGAGATTAATCTACCAAGCATCAGTCCTCCGAATATTAAAGATCCAAAAGAAGCAATAAGTTCATCGTTAAGACCTGACTTTGTTCCCGCAAAGTAACTTGAAGTCCACAGAAAGCATGTCGCTTCTCCCGAGCAGTATGCATAAAATGCAATCAGTGTCAGAATCACCCCGGGAACCTTGAGTGCTTCCCTAATACCGGCACCCGCCTCTTCCTGCGAATCAGAATTACCCTCATTCTTTTTCCAAATTGGCAGTGATAGAATACAAATAAGCAATATCCCTATTTGAATATATGCCGTCCATCTGTATCCCTCATTCCACCTTGCTTTGCTTAATGCAAGTGCCATGATATTGGGGCTAATCACTGCGCCTACACCATAGAAACAATGTAGAAAATTCATAACCGAACCGGAGTAGTTGTTTGCGACATAATGATTAACAGATGCATCTATCGCACCTGCTCCGAGACCATAGGGAATCACGAACAAAAACAGCATCAAGTATGATGTTGAGAACGAAAAGCCGATAAGTCCGAATACTGTCAGCAAGATTGATACAATCACAATCCACTTGGTATGGAACCTTCTAATCATCCTCGGACTTATCAGTGCAGATATTATCGTCATAAACGATATCGCCATCGAAACATAGCCTGCATATGAAGAGGGCACCCCGAAAGTCACCTGCATCGTCGGCCATCCTGAGCCCAGGAGCGAATCGGGCAATCCGAGACTGATAAATATCAGATATATTACTGCAAGTAATAGAGAATACATGGTTTATCACCTCTCATTATTTGTTTATATTCATAATCTGTTATTTTCCAATCTGATATATCACAAATATACCAATTCCTATTTTTTCACGGTTTGCCACCTCCATAGTAAAACAAAAACACTATCTGTATTTTATCACTAAAATACAGATAGTGCTATTATTTTTTATTTATAACTATATCTTATTATTTCATAAAAGGGCATATTAGATTATTTCGACCTATTATTATTTCTTAAGCTTGAATGTTACCGCCTTCTTATTCTTTTTCTTATCTATGATCAAAATCTTATTCTTCTTTCCAAGCTTAAGTAGCTTCTTAGCTTTTCTTAATTTAAAAGAATATTTTTTCTTATTAAGCTTCTTAAATACCTTACCGTTGATCTTAATCTTTGAAATCTTATTAACAGCCTTTACAACAACCTTAAATGAAAGCTTTTGACACTCCCCATGCCTAAAGGCAGGGGATTCTTGCTACCTGCCGAAGTTATCGACTGACCAATACATTTCTGTTAGGTCGTAGTGCAAGGTATGGGTATGCCATTACCCATCGTAGGGCAGAACATATAGTTCCCTACGCAGTATGCCTGATATTACTATCGCCGACATACTCAGTTGAGTTACAGATGTTCATAGCACCAAGTACAAGTCTTTCTAATGGTTTTTTATATAAAAATACACCTAACCATTTAAATTAGGTGTATAAAAAGTATTAAATATATAATATCCAACAATAAACATTTTTTAGAGCGAATACTATATTTTTTACAAATTTTGAATTAATACTTTTTTGTTTCCTCTTGCAGCATAAACTACATATTCATCATCAAATCTTAGCTTGGCCCATCTTCCTTTTATACTTTTTTTCGTTCCATTTATGGTTACAATATATACACGTCCATTTCTTTGTAGAAATACAGCAGACTTATTTTCTGTAAAACCGACTTTTTTTACATTTCTAAATTTAAAATTCTTATATTTAGCAATTTTATAATTAATGGTTATTCTTAATTCTTCATCTCCATCATATAATGTAGAGCCATTTCTGGAATTAACTATAATAATCTCATCATCTATTGAACTATCGTTTTCGTCAGAATCATTTGAAGGTTTTACAGTATTATTATTATTATTATTTGTTTGAGTAGTAGTGTTTTGACTAGAAATATTTGTAGGTGTTGAACTATTATTTGATACATTCTGTAACTTATTAGGTGTTTCTGTTGGAGCAGTTGTAGGTTGTGTCACAGGTGTATTATCCTTAGTTGCCGGAATTACTTCTTCTTTGGTTTTCTTACATACAGAACATGTATATAATCTAATACCATCCTGTGATGAAGTTGGGACTGTTGTCACAACACCCTCATCCCATACATGATCTACTAATGGAATAGTCTCTTGTTCTTTTATAACCTCTTGGCAAATTGAACACTTTTCACCATCTGTAAGTCCTGTTTCTGTGCATGTTGATTCTTTACCGGGTATAATTTCACTAACATGATCATGAACATTGATGTCAGGAACAACTATATGGTTACTATTTCCAAATATATCATATGCATAAATGTGAGTGCGATACATACCAACTTCATTGTTATGATCAGTTACATTTACTCTATAAGTAACATTACCATTTTTATCTATGGTTCCACTCGCTTTTTTATTTGTCCACCATGTCTGGATAATGTCATCTTGATCGTTATTTATGGTCCAGGAAGGAAATTGTACTCTACTGATTCCCGCATCTTTATTGGAATTTGTTACTTTACAGCTAACAGTATAGCCCTTTGAGGAAATATCTGTTACTACTGCATCAGAAATAGTAGGACCAGTTTCGGGGAAATTATAACTAATTCCAGGATTCTTCAATAAATCGGCGTTATCATAGGCATACATATGTATAATATATTTGCCTTTTTCGTTATTATGACTCGAAAAATCAACCCTAGCCCAGTAATAATCATTTTTGTCTGTGCAAACAGCATCATACCACTTTATATCATCTTGACCATTTTTATCTGTCCATACAGCATATTTTACTGATTTAACACCATTTTCTGCAGTTACTTTAGACAAAATAGTAAATGCTCCATCTCTAAACTCACCAACATGAAAATCAGAGTATTCGGGAGCCTTAGAACTCGTCTTTATCGAAACAGTTGTGCCGCTTAGAGTAAGAGCACTATTATTTGCAAATTGTGTGATATCAATACCGTATGCATATACTGGCTGTTTTCCCTTTTTATTAGTTTTGATTGTAGCATCGAAGCCGTGACATCCACCTATATTTAATGGCTCTAAATCACTCCTATATACATTTGCATTAAGAACATGTACTTCGGCTTTACTATCTCCTATTCCTCCTCCGATATATATGTGAACAGGTATTGATTCGGTTACTTTATCCGGGTCATACGCCCATCCTTTAACATGTATTGTTCCATTTGATTCGGATGTAACGGAATCAAGCCAACCATGTGGAGACCTGTCTGAAGGGGAATACAATATTTCACCATATCCTAATATATAACTATTCGAAAGGCTGTATGTATTTGATTTTACACAATCACCACTATTTCCTTCTACCGTTATAACATTTTCCCCCTCAACTTTCCAAACAATTCCACAATGTGAAACATTTCCAAAACATATATAATCTCCAGGACTTGGTGTATATGTTCCTCTATCATGCCATTTGCCTTTATCTCTAAAAAAATCTCTAGTAACAGTTGCTCTTTGTGGATACCCATCAGAAGAAACACCTGCTGACTGCATAACCCACCATACAAATGTTGCACACCATGCATTTCCATTAGCAATACCAAGATCGCGTGCATATTTTGTATAATTATTACTTCCACTATTTGCTGTAAAATCGTCTAAGTTATTAGGTGATGCTTTTTCATGATATCCTATCTGACTAACCGCAAGATTAACTGCTTCATTTGCTGTTCCTGCTGCAAATGAGGTAGTCTTTATTAACAATATAGATAATAAAAACGATATAAATACAATAATAGTATTTAGAAATATGGTTCTTCCTTCCCTAATATAATGACAATTAATATGGTATTTAGACATTATCAATTCACCTCCTGATTTTTTCAGCTTATTTAGTATTCAAATATGAATATAAATAAAATACCAAAACTTTTTTGAGTTGCATTTTTTGTATCGCTTCAAACACATATCTTCATAATCATCACCCCCAAAAAATCAAACTGTTCAATATCTTTTAACTTATTATTATCTGGAAGGTTGTCAACTAAACTACTCTTCCAATTATTATAATCAGATAATGACATCATACGTGCATATACTTGATCTTCTCTTTCAAATTCAAAATCATATACCAGAGCAGATTCTTCTCCATTACCATTGTTTTGCAATGTAATTATTAATTCTTCATCATTATCTTCATCAAAGTCATAAATTAAATATTTATATCCTTCATTTATGTTTTCTATTTTTTTCGAATTAGTATTACCATAATCAATATTCTCGGGTAAAGATTCACTTATTTTAAGGCTTTTCAGATAATTATAGAATCTGTGTCTTCTATAAATTTTTTTCCATTTTTCTTCTGTTAAGTCATCGTCCTCTTCAATTATAACCATGTCATCATCCGCTATCTTATTATTATTGGATGATTTAATATCCTTTTGGGTTATATTATTAACAAAGATTACTATCATTGTTGCTACTAGTGCAACCACTAGCGCAACCAATCCAATAGAAACAACATGCAATAATATCTCATTCTTTTTATGACTAATATTTGTTTTATTATAATTATTCGTTCTTATAAACGTATCACTCAAATATAAATATATGTTTTTTGATTTATTATTATATCATAAATACTTTTATTCATAATTATAGTTGCAAAATTAATGGTATTATTAGCAAAATTTAATTAGTATTATATAATTATTTATATTTGCATAATTAATAGTTTTATTGCTAGTATTTCTAGTATTTTTTTTACAAAAAACCCAACCATTTAGATTAGTTGTATATAAATAAGCTACTCAGATTTTCGATTTTCTTGAAATATAACAACGAAAGATGGTATAGTGATTGTGAAGGAAGTCCCAACATTTAGGCAGGCTCTCTTCCGTTTTGGGATGCACCTTAATAATGGTTAGAACTTCTTTTGTTATTTATATCAGCAGCAATAAAACTTTCATTACCCTATACATTAATCAATCTATGGCTGTATATAAAGAAGCACTACACTACCTTCTCATGCTCATCTACCGGAATAACTGAAACCAGACAGTATTCGTCTAATTCATTTATATGCTCTTTCAGTGTGCCCATGTACATGGATGAAAGCTGGTTGAGCGACTTGTGTACTTGCTTTGATTCAGGTGTTTTTTTCTCATTTATGTTATAAACACAACTCTTCGGAAGATAAACCTTTATAAGAGCAAGATTGCCCTCCTGGCGCAAATCCAAGTATATCCATCTGTTGGATTCAGGCAGCTTCTCTATTAGCTCAAAGTACTGGGAAAGCGTATAAAACAGCATATTTGCAACTGTTTTTGTGTGATAATCGTCTGCCACAAAATTGAAAATGTGAACATCAAAACCTATCTTGCTTACAGTGGCTATTTTATCAAAATGACTTATCACAGAATCAATGGAAAATTTACCACTCAAAGTAATTCCGGTATTTATATTATTATTAATATACTCATGATATATATCCTGTGGCAAATACTGATATGCTCTCTTCATATTTTTCTTATCAATTAATGAAATAATAAAGAAGACAGAGATAAATACAGCTACTGATATAATTTCCTGCAAAACAGCATTAAAAAGG
This sequence comes from Lachnospiraceae bacterium, assembly GCA_016281605.1. Lineage (GTDB taxonomy): Bacteria > Bacillota > Clostridia > Lachnospirales > Lachnospiraceae > JAEEJA01. The sequence goes on along the minus strand of JAEEJA010000059.1, from coordinate 17,352 downwards.
TATTCTCCGGATGCATTGTACCTCTTGATAACAGAAAAAAGAGTTGCAAATATTACAAGGAATGTTATCAATTTATATACATTTGTCGATACTTTCTTTTTAGAAAAAAACCATCTAAATATCGGAGTAAAAACTGACATTATGAGAAAATATAAAACAAGATAAATAAGCGCCCCCTTCATGGTAATGGCATGACCAATGTTTTTCTGGGAAGTTGCATCTTCGATTTTAAATATCGATATTATAATCTGATAGATAATACTTGTCATGTAATTAAGCAAAATAAGCCGCGCAAAGCTTATATATATGTAATCATAAGTCAAAACTGCAAGTATTATCATATTTATGAAAATCTCTATAAGTGAAAAGAAAAGAAGCTTAGGAAACGATACCAAATAAAGATTAAAATCAATATTCATTAGGTATGTATATCCCGAAAATCCTATCAAGGTTGATATTAACAGTGTTATAGGAACCGAATACTTCTTTTTTGTTATAAAAACCGTGTAGAAAGTAGTCGGAAATGTAGTGGCAAAAACGGTGATCGTTTCAGGTATAGTCATGAATGTCTCCTTCAATTAAAAATATCACAAGAGTCTACTATGATACCGGGCGTACTTTTCACGAAAATCGTGATGAAATGAGTATGTAACCGGTAAAGTTGTCCCATCCTTAAGCATCACACTTTTATTTTCTATTCTTCTAATTTGTTCCAGATTAATAATATATGATTCGTGAATTTTACACAACTTTTCCGATTCGTCGGATTTTAATATCTGTTTTAAACTTTTTATGCTGTTCATTTCACCTGAAACTGTATGAAATACAGCATGTCTATCTCTCTTTTCAATGTAATATATATCACTGATACTTACAAAATGCTTGATACGATTCGTGTATATTTCCATAACCTGCTTATTCTTCTCTGCTGCAGCCTGAATAGTACACTTTTGCAAGGCTCGCTCTAAGAAAAATTTCATATTCTTTTTTTGAATAAAATAAGAGTGCTTTGTTTCATAGACACGTTCTGCATAAACTATATAATCTGAAACAAATACGATACCACTGTGTGGATATTTTTCATTAATTATATGTGCAACGTCAATTCCGTTAAACTCAATATTGTCATAATATATATCCATAATTATTATATCACAATTAAAGAAATCTTCCTCTAAGTCAAAAATAATTTCATGAGGCTTATATACACAAATATCCGCTTCACTGAACTTTGGATATGTTTTGATAAGTTCTATTATATTATCTACTTCCTCTGTATGATCATCACAGATTCCAATTTTAAATTTTCCCTTCTTTGGCATATATATCTCCTTTAGTTAATCAAACTATATACTTATTTTTTCTTGAATTTATGCATAAAAATCTATTATTATTGAAAATTTCACAGTGTTTTTATTCAATGAATTCTCAACTATAGTTCCACCATAATTCTTAATAATATCATTTATAATTCCTGAACCATGACCATGAATAATAATATTATCCTTGGTTGATTTCATATCCGAAAAATTGGGTTTAAACTCTTTATCATTTGAAATAGTATTCTCGACTGTGAATATCATGCCTTTTTCACACTTATCAACATAAAAGAAAACCTTTTTTTCATCTTTAGAATTCGCAGCACCCTCAATTGCATTATCAAGAAGATTCAAACAAAACCCAAGTATATCATGCAATAAATGATGATTCTTCTTGTTAACAGCCCAATTTGAAACAGAATCAAGATATTCAAGTCCATCCAGAGTAGAATTATTTATAAATTCAACCTCCATGGATTCGGCTTTATTTGACTCATATTCTATCACCAGTTCTGATATTTTTCGATCGGGATTTTCTATATGATAGGCAAATATTCTTCGTCTTTTCTCAAGTTCATGAACTATACGTGCCTGATTTTCCACGGACCACGAGTCTCCGTAGTACATTTTTTCTTTTTCATCCTGTTTTTTCATAAGCGCAGAAAGCGCCTTAGAGGTTTTTCTTTCCTTTATAATCACAATCACCATTACTAACGTCGCGACTAAAACAAGGATAATATTTAGTATAGTTATTCCAGTCATTTCCTGCTCTACTCCTTCATCCCATCCGCAATATTCTCTATTGTTCCTTTCGTAGACTTAGAAACAGATTACTTTATTTATTCTGACATTTACCAGACAATATTCGTCTAATTCCTTTATATATTCCTAAAGCATATTTGCAACTGTTTTTGTGTGATAATCGTCTGCCACAAAAGTCAATATCACTCACAAACCACATCTGCAAACTCAGATCTCACCACACTTACCAAGTCCTTGACACTAAGCTCGATTTGAAATCCTACCTTACCTGCACTTACAAATATTTTTTCGATGTTTTGGGCAGTTTCATGTATAAATGTAGGAAACTGTTTTTTCATGCCTATGGGTGAACATCCTCCATGTACGTAGCCGGTAAGTGGCAAAAGTTCCTTTTGCTTTATCATGTTTATTGACTTTTCGCCACAGGCTTTTGCAGCCTTTTTAAGATCAAGCTCATCCTTAACAGGAATTACAAATACATAGTACTGCTTTGTTTTTCCTTGTGTAACAAGGGTCTTAAAAACATTTTCAGGCTTTTCACCCAGGATTCCCGCTATCTCCTCGCCACTCATGGTCGCATCCGGCTCGTAGGTGTGACTCTTGTAGACTATCTTTTTACTGTCCAGAATCCTCATTACATTGGTTTTATCATTTTTCATTTTTATTATCGCTTTCTATATCATGTGAATGGTTAGAATTCTTCTCTTCAACATTCTTAAGCATATTGATAAGATTTTTTAAATTCTCCTTCTTAAAGCCTTCCTTTAATTCTTTCTGTATAATCTTATTTAGCTGCTCCTGAACTTCCTTGCCTGCAAGGCTCTTTTCGGACATCTCACCCTGTGCAATCATCTTCATAACTTTTATGTAAGCCTGGCCTAAAGCAATAGTTATAACAGCCGCCGTTGCACCACTTATGGTTCCTCCTACTACAGTACCTCCAATTGGAATCAATTTAAGAAGATTCGCTGCTATAGTTCTTCCGGTAAATGTAGCGCCAGCAACGCCAATCATCGAAGTTACAATTGACTTCAACAAGCTCTTCGACACATTTATACCAAATACTGCTGTCACGCCTGCAAGCATTGCCAACTGAGTCGGAATCATCATAGTTGCATCTGCCATAGGGACAGGCACAAAGCCTTCTCCGAACGTTGTAACAGCGGTTGAAATAACGATAGCCCGGGCCTTTTTAACCTTTAATTCCAGCGAAGCCTTCTGAGCGTTACACCACGCCTTCTGAGCAGCCTCAGGCACAATTTCAGCAGTCATCTCGCACAGAGTATCTACACCAAATGCCTTCTTCGGCTCTACACCCTCATCACAGTCCTCTTCATCCTCATCCATAGAAAGCACCACAACCGACCGCTCTATCCTAAGGTCCGGGTAACTCTCCTTTATTTTTTGCAAGAATCTTTCAGCATGCTTCTTTCTGTATGACTTGGTGACAACAAGCACCACCGGCACTTCATTTTGAGCAATACTATTAATGTAATCAGCTTCGTACTCTTCAAGTCTGTCCGTATCACTGGCCACACAGTACCACATGGCATGTATGAATTTATCGGGATCGCCACTGTTTCTAGCATCTTTAATAGTCTTAAGTATGATATCCAATGCCTGCTTTCTCTTCGCTTCATCGAGTTCAAGACCTATGGTATCATAAAGCCTCAGCGGATAACCTTCCTTCTCATACCACCTTACATCATCTGTATCTGTAACAGGCTTACCCATACCGGTTTTAGCTATATCCTCACGAAATGCAGCATTAATAAGAGTACTCTTTCCGGTACCTGTCTTTCCGGCTATTATAAGATTTACATGCCCCATATCCTTTATCTCCTCAGTTAATTTATCAACGAAAACCTTCAGCGGATTATCATCCTGATAAACATCCTTAAGTTTTCCAAGCATACCAATCTTTGATTTATCCAATGGATTTAGCATTTTTTACCTCCAATTATTTAAGACTCGCTTGTCAATTTCTCAACCTGCACTTTTGCCCAGATGTGAGGGATTTCATCGACCGAGTCAAAAACTATCATCTTCATCTTCATACTCATCATAATCAAAATGCTGTACAGTTGGCTTCTTTATTAATGATTTATACGAAACCTTATCAGCCACCTTAGATATTAGCTTAAATGTTGCAAAGAAAATAATCGGTTGCATAATAATTATAAAAAATGCATATCCGATAAACTTCGCTATTTTTTTCTTTAAACCGCTTTTATTTATCACTTTTTCAATTACCTTTTTCTTCATTGTTTATACCTCCATTCCAAAGCTATTTATCATATTTTTTGCGATATTTTTCTATTCCTTTAAAAAGTCCCTGTGCAATCTTATTACGATATTTTTCATCTGCTAAAAGCTTATCCTCCTGAGGATTTGACATGAATCCAACTTCAATCAGAGATACAGGCATTTTTGCCCAGTTAGACCCCGATAAATCATCTCTTCCAAAGAGGCCTCTCGACGTCGCTTTCGTCTCATGACACATGGATTCAAGCAAAAATTCCGATAGTACACGTGACTTTTCTGAGTACTTTGAAACATAGGGATTATTCTTTGTCGGATAATGTGCCGAAACCCCATTCACATCCTGAGAATCAATCCCATCTGCATGAATTCGGACAAATATATCTGCATCAGCTTTATTAGCTATGCTTGCCCTTTCCTTACAGCTAAGCGGATCCTTGTGGTCGGTTCTGGTCATAATAACCATGTAATTTCCATCTTCTTCAAGGAGATTTTTTAGCTTTTTGGATAAAGCAAGCGTGAGCTTATACTCAGGAATTTTTGTCACACAACCTGAAGTACCTGAAGTATCCTTAAGCTTTTCTTCGCTCGAGCCCGGACCTATGGGCTCTGTACCGCTTGCAACAACACCTGAGTGTCCCGGATCTATACAGACAACCATTCGTTTTACATCCGAAACCGGCGGAAGAACATGTGATGAAGTATTATTATGTTTTTTTTCAGATTTATCTCCATCACCTAATTGTGATTCATCCTTCGATTTACCTTCTTTATCTTCTGCAGAATCCGATGATTTTTTTTCAGAATTTATATTATTATTCAGATTATTTTCATCCAAATTTTTATTATCATTTTTATTGTCTTTTTTATTATCTTGACTATTTATCTGAGCATTTTCCTGATTATTACTATCTTGGCTCTTCACCTGATCAGTATCGTGATTGTTATTATCATCGATTGCCGTCGCTACGTATTTATTATCATTTTTATCTTCAGCCTTATCATCTGCATCTGCTACTTTTTCTGATGCATGTTTTTTGCTTGTTGTTTTCAAATTACTACAGGCACTCAAAGTCAAAATCATACAGAAAATCAAACATAATGCAACACTAGTTTTTTTAACCTTATTTTTCATTTTTGTTCCCATTTTTATAAATAATTTATGCGTTTTTTGGATTTTCAAAACCGAAATTTTTATTAACATTTACATAATGTCAAGCTTACACTCATACTTAGGACACGTGGAATGAGCTGGTTTTTTTAAATTTGTTTTTAAGCACTTATTTTTTACATTTCCATCGTATTTCCAAAGATTTAACTTAGGATTACTTGGCTGTATGGCATTATTTGTAGGATCATACCAGTATTTACAAAAGGCACATTTTTTAGATGTTTTTATATTTGCCAGTAACATATACTCCCTCCTCTTCTGTCACAATTTACAATTGTCTTTTATTGATTCCGTTCCAACTATAATCGGTGATATCTTGCCCATCATTAATCTTACTCGTCGGAATATTACTTGATTGCATTATAACACAAATATCAAGGTTTTGCTACAGAATATGAAGTTTTATTCGGAGGGATGTGAGAAAACCTTTTTTTGGAGAGGACCATCCAAAATCGTAGATTCTCTCGAAAGGGATGGTTCGGAAGCTTTGATTTCCACCTCACAGCCAGAACTTTTGACTAAAATCGCGAAAAATACTGGTCCGCCAAGATTTGCAGCAGGGAGTGGACCATCCTAAATCGCAGATTTTTTCAAAAGGGATGGTTCGGAAGCTTTAATTTCCGCCTCACAGCCAGAACTTTTGACTAAAATCGCGAAAAATACTGGTCCGCCAAGATTTGCAGCGGGGAGAGAACCATCCTAAATCGAAGATTCTCTCAAAAGGGATGGTTCGGAAGCTTTGATTTCCGCCTCACAGCCAGAACTTTTGACTAAAACCGTAAAAAATACTGGTCCGCCGAGGTTTGCAGCAGGGAGTGAACCATCCTAAATTGACGAAAACCTCAAAAGGGATGGTTAGGATGTAACTGCAGGCGGGAGTGGACCATCCTAAATTGCAGATTCTCTCAAAAAGGATGGTTCGGAAGCTTTAATTTCCGCCTCACAGCCAGAACTTTTGACTAAAATCGCGAAAAATACTGGTCCGCCAAGATTTGCAGCAGGGAGTGGACCATCCTAAATCGCAGATTTTTTCAAAAGGGATGGTTCGGAAGCTTTGATTTCCGCCTCACAGCCAGAACTTTTGACTAAAATCGCGAAAAATACTGGTCCGCCAAGATTTGCAGCGGGGAGAGAACCCTCAAGCCTTTCAGCAATAGTTTCTAAGACTATCGTGTATACCTTTTCCACCACCTGTGCGAATAATTCAAAAGTCGCTTCACTGTTGTAAAATAGCTTATCTCCGAAAATCTATAGGAGATTTCTACGACTAAGTTATATAAAAAGTTGGGTTTATTTATTGATCATAAAAATCACTAGTCCACTTTAGCGGACATAATTCTTTTTCGTGACTATAAGACAAATAAGCATAAAAAGCCGCCTACCTTCACGTATTTACATATTTACATAAGATAAGCGGCTATAAAGAACGTGTTGTATTGTGTCGAAATACCTATCGCATCATAAGAAAATGCATATCAAAAAGTATCCGACCTAAGAAAAACACATTTTTCATCAGTATCGCTTACCCATGCAAATGGTATAAGAAGGAGACTCTGTTCGAGTTTGCTATCGAGCACAGTCAGTTCAAAATGTTCTATTGTTTTATAAATAGCAATACTTGATAAAAACATGCTTCTCATTTCCTTTCCCGGCAATTCACTGCCAAATTTGATTACATAGAAACTATAACATATTATTTGAGATTTGTCATTATACTTGTGGTATAAATATAATTTTTTTCTATTCCATATCTGCAGTTTCTTTAATAATATCAGAAGTACACACTACTATCCTACAGTATCAGCAGTTTCCTTAATATTATCAGAAGTACACACTACTATCCTACAGTATCAGCAGTTTCCTTAATATTATCAGAAGTACACATTACTATCCTACAGTATCTTCAGTTTCCCTAATATTATCGATAGTATTCATAACTATCTTACAGTCAGCCTTTACCTTGCAAAGAACTGTTTTCATAAAATCTTCTGAGATTGCAACACATCCACCGGTATAAGGATTATTGTGGAAGCAATGCATGAAAATCGCAGAACCCTTATCCTTCACGCCATCCTCGTTATATCCGATATTGAGTGTATAGTTATATCCCGGATCGTAATCAACTATGTGCTCGGAGTTATCTCCGGTCATTTCTATCTCTTCTCCGTCAACAGTGTAAGTCTTAACTCCGAAAACAGGCTTATTGTAGTCTTCGCAGCCGGATATACCGTTCCAGTACATGTCATCGTCTGCTTTAATATACTCAAAGGCACTGCACCCCGGATCATCCTTAAGACCGAAGGCATGAGTAAATTTAAATGTGCCGATAGGTGTTCCGCCATCGCCTTCCTTCTTATCCTTCTGGAACTGGCTTCTTCCTATCAAGCCGTATGTTTTGAAAATCTCGGTCCATTTACCGTTTGCATCCTTTTCATACATTCCTACATCTGCATTTGTACCGCCAACACCTGCAACAAGTATCAGCTGATCTGTAGTCTTGGCTGCAGGTATCTCATCGATCCAATCCACTGCACCTTCAAGAGATGTAGCTTCTCTCTCTGTGTAATACTGCTTTATCAATTTAATATACTTAAAACCGATCTGAGCATTTCCGGTTTCAAGAACCTCCTCTTCATCTCCCAAAATATTATTTTTAATGTACTCAACCACACTTCCGCTCTGCTGCTTCATGTAATCAAAAGCCTTTACCATGCTTGTTTTCCTTACCGTAGTCTGAATCTCAACTACACGCTCGGCATAAACTTCCGGATTTTCCACGCCTGCTGCTTCAAGCCTTTCTATAGCAGCCTTATAAATATTAGCCTTCACTTCCTCAGAGTAATACTCATTTGTAAGCAAGAAATCATTATAAATTGTTTCTTCATCCACACCAAGAATTGCAAGAAGTAAAGCCGCAGCTAAACCTGTTCTGTCTTTTCCTGCTGAACAATGGAAAACTACGGATTTTTTACCTCTGTTCAATGCCACTGTTTTAAGAAGCTTCTTAAGCTGCTTTCTGCTTTCAGCATCCTTAAGTGTCATATAATAAGTATTTTCAAATTCATTGTAAAAACTATTAATCTTTTCAAGCTGATTATTTCCGTTTCCAAATCCATATAAAACAATCGGAGCCTTGATATTTTCCACGCCCTCTATTTCAGGATCTTCTTTTCCTTCCATATCATCGATTTCCTCTGATCTGAAATCAAATACATATCCCAGATTATAATCATCTTTAAGAGTCTTTAAATCCTCTTCACTGGCACTGTAGAGCGCTGCTGTTCTAAGAAGCTTACCACGCTTTACCGTAAAGCCATCCATGGTCTTATAACCACCTATATCTCTGGCATTTATGATACTATCAAGACCAAGAGCCTGATCTTCTTTCTTTACGGTATTAAGTGTAAAGCCTGCCGGCAGCTGAACCGGAACAGGTGTTACAGTCGCTTCCTGCGTCGGCTCAGGAGTTTTTGTTGTCTGAGGCGACGGGGTAGCGCTCTTAACTGCAGGGGTTGTAGCTACAGCCGCCACTGTAGGCGCCGGTGTAGCAGCAGTATTCACTACCGTAATCTTACATTTGTATACCTTACCAAGGTAATTTGCCTTTACTGTTGCATTTCCTACGCTCTTAGCCTTAAGAGTAACCTTGGCAGGATTCTTCTTTTTAACAGTAAGTTTAAGAATTTTCTTTTTAGATACAGTCCACTCAATCTTTTTGGCAGCTGATTTACTTACGCCCTTAAGAGTAAGCTTTTTACTACTACCTATCTCAATAGTTTTCTTGGTACTGCTGAGTTTTACGCTTTTAGCTTCTACGTCTGCTGAAATAGGCGTAAGGCCTGTAACCGCCATAGAAAGAGCAATAGCTACTGCTCCTGTTTTTCTTAAAATTTTCATACGTTCCTCCTTGTTGTAAAAAAATGTAAAAAGCCTGTCAAAAAACAAAAGAAAAAATCACATGATTTTGCCTTGCTTTTAGACAATACTTGCTTTTTTTAATTGTAATTTGCTTTGAAACTGTATGATAATTATACCAAGAAGGGGGTAAGATAGCAATATAAATTTTAACATCCAATACTAATCTGAATTATAAATCATAGTGAGACTTAAAGTGACATTTTGGATGTCACTTTAACTCAGTCGGAGAAATCCCATTCGTATCAAGCTATTTCAAGTTAAACCGACTCTGATTTCCTGACGATAAAGCAAGATCTCAGAGATATTTTCGATTATTTTTCCACTTCACTTATATTCACCTCACATATTTTTCTTTCATTTTACTTTCCAGTACTATCCTCTTACTCGTAAAAAGAAAACACCTGTCAAGACTCGCTTGCGAGTCTTGCACGCGCCGTGATTCAAAGAGATGTTTTACATCTCTTGGCTGCATTTAGCAGACATTTACCTATCCGATTACAAAAACCCAAATAGGAGAAGAACGATGAACAGGATATCAGAACTAATTGTTAAAAAAAGAATCCCTATACTTATAGGAACGCTGGTGCTTCTTGGAATAATGATTATATGTGCTTTAAAAGTAAAGATTAATTACAACATGATGGATTATCTTCCGGAAAACGCCAATTCAACCAAGGCAATTAAAATCATGAGCGAAAATTTTGATGAATCAATGGCAAACTGTAATGTAATGGTTGAAAATGTATCGATAACGAAGGCCATGGAAATCAAAGAAAAGATTTCAAAGCTTGAAGCAATAAGCGATGTGCAGTGGCTAGACGACGTAATTGACATAACAGAACCACTTTCAGTTCAGGATAAAGAAACTGTTGAAATGTATTATAAAGACAGTAACGCACTTTTCTCGGTAACTGTTGAGGAAGGAAAAGAGAGAATCGGTGTAAACGGTATTCAGAACTTACTTGGAGATGATGCTTACCTGACAGGAAATGCAGTTTCTCAGAGCACATCACAAAATCTTGCGGTAAGTCAGGCAATCAAATCCATAATGCTTATCGGTCCATTGATAATTCTGGTTTTGATTCTTTCTACTACGAACTGGCTTGAACCGATGCTTTACCTAAATACGATAGGAATTGCAGTTGGTATAAACTGGGGTCTTCAAATATTTAAAGGAGAAATGTCATATGTCACAATGGCAGTCAGTCCAATCCTGCAGATGGCAGTTTCTCTTGATTATGCAGTTTTCCTTTGTGGGAGCTTTGAAGAAAACCGAAAGAAACATGATAACATTTACATAGCAATGAAGGAAGCAATAAAGGAATCCTTTGGAGCAATAGCTGCAAGTGCAGCAACCACACTCTTTGGCTTTGTAGCACTGATGTTTATGGACTTTAAGGTCGGAGCTGATATGGGTGTATCACTGGTAAGAGGTGTAATCTTAAGTTTCCTTGCTGTTATGCTCTTAATGCCGGCTCTGTTGCTTTTGTTCCATAAGATTTCAGATAAATTAAAACATAAAAGAATACTTCCGGATTTTAGGCATTCAGGAAATATACTTTTAAAACTAAGAGTTCCGATGCTTATAATAATCGCTACACTTCTTATTCCGGCCTACCTCGGTCAGACAAAAAACACATTTATTTACGGTTCTGGAGAGCCGGATGCAAAAAGTAAGATTGCAATTGCTGAAAAAAAACTTAACGAGATCTTCGAAGATCACACAATCGTAGCACTCCTTGTGCCGACCGGAGACTCAACCGCAGAAACCTTACTTTCAAAGGAACTTGAGGAAAAAGATTATGTGACTAGTGTTATTTCATATGCCAATGTAATTAGCAATAAAATTCCATCTGCATACCTTGGAAAGGATATAACAAAAAGCTTTTATTCCGACGATTACTGTCGAATAATAATATATACTAATACACGTGAAGAAGGAGAATCAGCCTTTAGTTCTGTAAAGGATATTAGAAAATGTGCTTCAAAGTATTATCCTGAAGATGAAATATACATGTGTGGACAAAGCGCTAATATGTATGACATGAAAACTACGGTTGAGGCTGACAGCATAAGGGTTGATCTCATAACGATAATAGCTGTATTCTTAGTCCTGCTTATAGAGTTTAAATCCATAACACTTCCATTTATATTAATACTTGTTATTAAGATTGCAACCTGGATAAATATGTCAATTCCTTATTTCACCGGTGAGCCACTTGCCTATATCGGATATCTGGTGGTGGGAACAGTCATGATGGGTGCTACAATCGACTATGCAATACTTCTTACCGAGCATTACCTAAAATATAGAAAAGATTATTCGAAGCTAAATGCAATGAAAATGACTTTGGGTGCTGTAGTAAAATCCGTTATGGTTTCTGCAATGATTTTAGCAGTAGCAGGATTTTCCCTAGGGCTTTCTTCTTCAGAACAGATTGTTAAAGCTCTGGGATTACTTCTCGGAAAAGGCGCAGTTATAGCATTTCTTTTATCCATAACTCTTCTTCCGGCCCTACTGCTACTCTTTGACAAAATTATTGAAAAAACAACCTATAAGGCTACATTTTTTAAAGAAGAAAAAAGACCGGTTACTTCAAATATATTCACAGGAAATACCCTAAAACATTTATAAATACATCAACATATAAACAAGTATACATATATAAATCAAAAAAATATATAATTAAAAACATTTAAAATATATCAAATTATATACAATTAAAAAATATATATTAAGGAGAAAAATTATGAGGAAAATAACATGTATCACACTTATAACCGCAATGGTAATTACGGCAGGAGGATTTGGATATCTCTACTCAGATAAAAAAGATAATGCTATAACAAAATCTATTAATGCCCAATCAATAAAGCCGGAAAATGAGTCGTCGAATATAATTCCTGCAAGAAAAGCAGAGTATAAAAAGGATGAAAATATCTATGGTATCTTAAATACAGACGGAAGCTTGTCCGAAATGTATGTTGTAAATCAATTCGAAGTTAAAAAATCAGGTATCATAGAGGATTTCGGTGAATATGATGTAATTACAAACCTTACAAATACAGATGAAATCACATCAAAAAACAGTACTCAGATATTAAAAGCAGAAAAAGGATATTTTTATTACCAGGGAACCATCACAAAAGCCGATATTCCTTGGCATATCTCAATCAAATATTTCCTTAATGATAAAAAAATATCAGCAAAGGAAATGGCAGGAAAAAGTGGAGAATTCAAAGTAAAAATAAAGATTCATAAAAATACGAAAGCAAATATAGTATTTTATGAAAATTATATGCTTCAAGCAGCTCTGACTCTTGATAATGATAAGGCATCAAATATTAATGCACCCGGTGCTCAGATTGCGGATGCAGGAACTGCAAAGCAAATAAATTTTACCTGCTTACCCGAAAAAAATAACTCTTATACACTTACAGCTGATGTTAAAGATTTTCAGATGTCCGGAATTTGAAATCATTTCGGTTAGAGGTGTTGGATATAAGGCAATTATCAATGATAAATGATAAAGGATAAAGGTTCTAAAAAAACAGTTTTCACTTGGAGGTATAAATGAAAAAAAAAAGAAAAGCTTTTCAATGTCAGACAAATGAAGTGGATTTACCTAACCGGCACTATAGTAGTCATAGGAGGTGTTATGTCCTATGGTCTCATATGCTATTATGCTTTTGATTTTAATAGGGATAATTCTGTTACAATGGTGGGGATGATTCCTCTGATGGTGCTTGTCTACATTGCAGTTATAAAGATCATTATCTCAGGAATGGAAAAGAAAATGGGTAAACTCTTTGACGGAATTCATGAGGTTTCTTCCGGAAATTTTGAATATAAGATTGATCTGAAGGATGCGGATGAATATAAGCAACTTTACGAAGAATTCAATAATATGTCTCTTGAGCTTTATAAAACAAGAGCTGAGATTGAAGCCTTCACAAATGAATTTGCCCATGAATTTAAAACTCCGATTACAGCAATAAACGGATTTGCAGAGCTTCTTTATGAAACAGGTGCAGAGATTGAGAATGAGGAAAGACTCTCATACCTTCAACTTATCAAGGAGGAATCCGAAAGACTCTGTACTCTTTCCCAGGATACTCTCCTTTTGTCTAAGGTAAATTCAATTCAAATACTTAGCGAAAAGCAGGAATATGATATATATGAGCAAATAAGGAGATGTATAATTCTTTTAGAAAATGATTTGAACAAAAAAAATATCGATGTGGAAATTGATGAAGATACTATCATTAAATTTGACGCAAACCCCGAATTAATGGAACATGTCTGGATCAATCTTCTTACTAATGCAATAAAACACTCTCCTAAAAACTCAACAATAACAGTGAAGTCCGGTGATGCCGCAATCAGAGAATCCGACCTTTCACTTGAAAAATACAACTGTTGTATAAGCATTTCAGATATGGGGAAGGGAATGGATAAAGACACTTTGGATCATATTTTTGATAAATATTATCAAAAGGATAAATTCAGTCCCGGAAACGGAATCGGTCTTGCAATCGTAAAGAGGATTGTTGACTTAAACGGTGGAAATATCTTCGTTAAGAGTAGTGAAGGTAACGGAAGCACCTTTACTATTGTTTTTTAATTCTCTTAAATTATATTTCCCACTATTCCATCAGCTCACTAAAAAGAACTATCTCTTCATCTCCAAAGCACCTTATAAGGCAGTAATCAAGAGCATACTTCGAGTCAATTGCGTGCATGTCACACTTTTCGAGTAATTTATTAGCTTCTTTTATGTACTCCTGTCTTATCCTGACAATATCCGGATTTTCACCGATTTTATTTACTATTTGATATTTTTTTACAATTATATACTGCAGCGGAATAAGTAAGTCTGCCCTTTTTATGTAATGTAATCTTTGATTCTTTTTCTTAAAATTTTCTTTTAATTTATTTACATTTTCATTATTTTCTTCTTCGATAAAATCATAAATTATATTGAAAATTGTTTCTTTCTCTTCTTCTTGATTTTCAGAATTGCAATTATAATTTTTATTATTTTTTTGTATGTTTTTTTCTTCCGATTCGCAAACTACCAGTGGCGTAAATCCTCTACGCTCAAGCATATGATATATTTCTTTTGAAAGGTCGCACTTTGCACCTGTTACTTCAGGCTTTATAGAATATTTATTCTGAATCTCTGATATGTACTTCTCACTGAGCCTTGGAAGCTCATCCTTAAGAGTCCTATATATCTCATTTTTCTCGATACTTGTAAGCTTCTCTCCGAAGAGGTATATCTCACGAAGCACATCCTTAATCCTGTCTCTGCCGGAGTAAACGATATTGGTAAAATACCTGATTTCATCAGCTTTTTCGTGTGAAAGACCTCTCTTTTTGCGAAGCTTATTTTTTATATATTGTCTGATGGTTTCTGCTTCCATGACATGGCCTGTCTTAAAAAATCCTATCTCATCTAGCTCTTCGTACAGAAATGTTAAAGTATTATCTCTATACGAATTCATAGCACAATGAAGGAGGTCTTGATAAACGTCGATTGTAGTCTTATCAAAACCCATAAAATAATCTCTGTTTTCATACATCCATTTTAAAAATGAATCAGGAGATTTTTTCATATTTTCTTTATATTTTTTGAGAAAACTTTTTCTTGAAATCTGCTTTTTACCGATTGGATTATATTCACATTTTTTCTCAAATTCAAGAGACATAGAAATAGCAACAGAGTGGGATAGAGAATTATCTAGTGCATATTTTATAATACACTCTTCATAATCATACAAAACAAGATCCGGTCCTCCGATTGTGTTAATAAGGTATTCTCTTAATTCTTCGGAATTTAAGTTAAGAGCAAATGCCATCCTTATGAGGTGAATTCTTTTAGGTATCGTAAAGCCACTTAATCCAAACCATCTTCTAATAGTCTGCTTATTGGCAACCCTTGAATTTTCAATTGCTTTACTGAAATTCTGATATGCTTTTTTTCGCATTCTTTCAGATAACTTGATAGAGTAAGTCTCTCCACTCCACTTATTTACCAGATATGTATCAGACTTAACATATATATTATGTTTTAATTCTTTTTCGATTTCACCTCTTAAACCGTTTTCCATCTGTTTTCCCATCCGCTAAAAATTCCGACATAAAATCGAATATTGCTCGATATTTTCGGTATTTTTAGTATACAAATGGGACGTTCTAACATTTTTATTTTTATAAATCAAAGTTGTCGGCCTGGTAGGTGGCAGCTAACGCAACCACTGTTTTTGTCCCTTACGTTAGCCGGATCCTCCTGATATTCATGCATATTACTAAAATTCGGCTAACAAAAACCACTATTTTTTCTCCTTGCGTTAGCCGATTCTAATTTTTATTCCAACAATTCACTGAAAATAAAGGGATCATTTATTTCAAATGTTGCCAGAATGCAGATATCAAGTCCGTAATGAGTATTAATCTCACCCATGTTGCAAAGCGAAAGCACTTCGTTAGCTTTCTTTATAAATGCACCCTTTAATTTCTCTTTATCGACTGTCTCTCCTTCCTCCATTCCGTTCATATAATGATTTATTACTACGTACTGAAGAGGAATCAAAATATCTGCTCTTCTTATGTTATGTATCCTTTGCTCCTTCTTATGCAGCTCCTTATCTTCATCCGTAAGTATACGTCCATTAGGAGCTTGCATGGTTTTACTATCCGTTTTTTCTAATCGCTCCTTGCTAAGCATGAGCTTGTCCTCTATCAGATTCTTCTTGATATTAGCAGTGTTTAAAACTTCAGAAATATACTTTGCACTTATACTTGGAATCTCCCCCTTCATCCTATCGTATATCTGATGCTTATTCATGGAACTAAGCTTATCTCCAAAAAGATATATCTCGCGAAGCACGTCATTTATTCTGTCTCTATTAGCAAATACAATGTTTATGTAGTATCTGATTTCATTTGCCTTTTCCTTAGTGATTCTCGTACTCTTGCCACGAAGAAGATTCTTTATGTACTGTCTCATAGGATTTGCTTCGAATGGATAGCCAGCCTTAAAGTATCCCAGCTCCTCAAGCTCATCCCTTAAACATTTGCTCGTATTATCTCTGAAAATTCCCATAGCCTCATGAAGAATATTTTTAAAGCATCTAAGCACTGTGAGGCTGTAGCCCTTAAATATATTTTTATTTGAGTGCATCCATTTTAAAAATGAGGCTTCGTCCATATCTCTTACCTCACTATACTCCTTAAGAAGCAACTCCGTACGACTAGTCTGCATGGGATCTAAACGAAAATCAACATGCATTTCAAAAAATGAAATCATCTCCTCAGCATGCTCCATAGACATATGATTATCCAGCGCATACATGACTATACACTCCTCATAATCATTCACCTGAAGTATAGGCTGAAGAGCAGCATGGATAAGATAATCGTTCACCTCAGCTACATCAAGCCCCAAAGCAAATCCTATATTGATTACCTGCCATCGCTTTGGCATAGCTATACCACCTAATCCAAACCATTTTCTGATAGTTTGTCTGTTAGCAATATTTGCATTTCCTGTTTTCTTGTAAAATGTCTCGTAAGCCTTTTGTCTATCTGCGTCAGTTATCTGTGTTCCCTGCTCTAAGTTACACCAACGCCACACAAGATATCTGTCAGGCTTTATAACATCCGGCTCAACCAGACGTTCATATAACCAACCAACTATATCCTCTTCCATTTTTCCCTCCATGCACTTATTAATATCTATCGCCCAGTTTTCAAACTCTGTAAAAGTCGTCCTTTGTCAAGACTCGCTTGCGAGTCTTTTCGCGCCGTGATTCAAAGAGATGTTTTACATCTCTTGGCTGCATTTAGCAGACATTTACCTATCCGAATCCAATAGTTAGCAAAGCTAACTATTCGCATCACTCGCGGAGCTTTTG
>JAEEJA010000058.1 GCA_016281605.1 Lachnospiraceae bacterium | reverse complement strand
GCATTATCTGCTAATTTCAGGCAATCCTGTTCTCCACGCTTCAGCTATATGCGTATAATGAAATATTTCAGCACTAGCCTCACTCCTACCAGACAACCTTAAACTTAACCTTCAGATTAGCTCCATCTGCGCTCTTAATCCGGATTTTATTATACTTTCCTCTTTTTAATAGCTTTTTATATCGCTTTAATTTAAAGGAAACCTTAGTTTTTCCTGATTTTATCTTTATTCGTTTTCCATTGATTTTTACCAGCTTTACACCTTCGGATGCCTTTATAATAACCTTTTTTGAAAGCTTGTATGTTTTAGAAGCTTTAAGATTAACCGTTAAGCTTGAAGTCTTTGTCTTATCATTTTTTGTTTGTCCTGTTGATGTTGTAACAACATAAGACCCTTTAACCGGATTTGATACGGCTATATCACGCTTTACATCATTGCTTATAACAGAAAGCTCAAAAGGATCGATATTATAAAGTACCACATTCTTACCGTCAGAGATATACCAACTGACAGTCTTATCTGGCATAACAATTGGTTCGCAGTCGGATAAGTATATCCGCTTACTTACTATATCTGTCATCATATGTCCATACGAATCTATAAGTACAAGTTTTGTGACATAAGAATCATCAGCGCTGTTTTGCTCCGCCCACATAAGTAAGAAGTGGCTATCTGTTATCTTAACAAGCTTTGGTTTAGAAACGCTGATTGTGCTGTCGCTTCCGTAATTGGTTATCTGACTTATAGTAGGATTCTCCTCATCGAAGTCCTTTGAATTGCATGCAACATATATATTTCTTACCTTACTGTCGGTTGTTCCGGTTCCGTTGTAGTTATAAGCTATCATAACAGTATCTGCTGACAACTTGAAATCGCCTATATTTAGGCCCGTAAAGTTATTTCCGCTATTTCCATCGATTTTAACTATAGTTCCTCTTATGTGAGGCTCATATATTTTCTTATCCTTGCTTACAACAGTTAATGCGATACCTCTGGGGTTAGCATCTCCATGATCAACTCTGTATATATTCTCACCGTCTGTTTCTATAAACTGGTCAAACGAGTGACTTACATATCCATACGAAAGGTTCATGACATCGGTATATTTGTCTAAAAGAGTCATATCGGCCTCTGATATAACAAATGTCATATTTGCCTGATGATGAAGCGAATCAGAGCTTGCATACATCTCATGACAGGTATGTATGTAAAGCTTTCCATCGGTCTCAGTCATACGAAGAGAACCTGCATCAAAAGGTATGTAGGTGTTGATTCCCTTGATAGAGCAATCTCCCACTTCACTCCATGAAGTGTCATACTTAGTTACTCTTACTACTTCCTTTTCATCGGACTCATTCTTATTATCCTCGCCACACACCAGGTAATAAGCTCCATTTCCCTTGTAGAAGCCACCAAAGGTAGATAATGGGATGTCTATCTTCTTAGTGTCTTTTAGCTGCAGTAAGGAATCATAATACTCCACGAGAACATACTCATTCTTTATATTCTCAACTCTCATAACCCCGCCATCATCGAGATTTTCTAAGTAAGAGCTTACTGTCATTCCATAGGTGTAATTACCTACATACCCTGTATTTCCGGTAACAAAGCCCGTAAGAGTATTTATATCCGGCAGAGTCTTAGCCTTGGCTTCACCTGTGACGGTTATGGTTATAGAATCAGATAATCTCCCATCGTCTGTCGTAACTGTAATAGTAGCTTCTCCTGCATTAAATGCAGCTAAAGTTCCTTTTTTATTGACAGAAACTATTCTTTTATCCGAGGAAGTGTAGGTATAATCCTGCTTCATCCCTTCACCAAATGAGACGCTAATCTTACCGGAATCACCTACATTCATAGCTTCAGGGCCGGATAGCTTTATGCTATCTGCGTAAGATGTGCCTATTTTTTCAACATAGAAGGCACCCTCACTGTCACGCTCTATGGCTACTATCCCTCCACCTACGTTCATAAGCTTGTAAACCGGATAATCAGCCTGAAGAGAAGCTGTTTTTTTCTTTGTATCCAGACTGTACTCATCTATCGTAAGCTCATCTGAACTTATAAACACTGAATTTCTGTCATTCAGGTAGGTCGTCCTCGAACCAACACTAGTTATATCTTTATTATTCTCATACTTCGAAGCACGAGTCACAGCCGACAGCTTTGTAACCTCCTCAGCATCCTTCAGATTAACACTTGAGACACTTAATCCTCCATCAAGGTAGATAGTTGTTTGTGTCGTTGTAAGATTATCAATATTTATCTTAGATGAATCCAGGATATGCACTACATTGCCTGAAAATGTTGAGAGGTCTGCCAGGTAACCCGATTCCCAAAACTCTGCACAATCATAATGATTGAAAAAACCTGTTTGATACTGTATGGTAAGCTCGTTCGCACCAAGTCGTATGTTGTTATTCTTATTAAGATTCAGTACATTTAGAGATGTCATGTAATGATCATAACCCCAGTACACCCAGTTTGTAGAACTAATATAATAAGCATTACCATTTGAGCTATCGTACCCTACAAAGCCTGAAAATGTAGCGGAATCGTAAGTGACTACATTTAAAAGCTCGCCATCATTTAAGTCATATATAAATGATCCTTTGTATGAAGATATACATGCTCTATTATCATCGGTTATAAAGAAGTAAGAAACGGGAGCCTTTTGTAAGCTGTATGCCAGGCTTAAGGTCTCTGTTTTCATATCAAACTTATAGATATCTACCTTATACATGGCTATTGCCAAATCATCCTTAACGTAATTTTCCACGAACGAATTACTCTTTAAGAAGTATAAATCACTTCCGGACTTAAAGCTATAAGAAAGTGAAAGCCCCTCTTGATTACAAACCTGTGTAAATGCACTATTATTTAAGTCATATTTCATAAATACAGCATTTCCCGTGGTCTTATCATTATAGACATAAAAAAACTTATCCTTGAGCTTTTCAGAGCTGTAAAACCTGTAAGGCATATCAGATGAGGTAATATCGGGTATATCAAGGCTTGTAACAGTTGCAGACGCATTAACTCCAAAAAAACAGGCGCATGCACATGCACAGAACATAAAAATACCGATGCTGATTTTAAGCTTATTGTACAATACATGACTTTTGGTTCTGTTGATTATTGATAAAAAACTACTCATGCTGAGATCCTCCCTTCGTAAGTATTAGCTTACCCTCTTTTGCTTCATATACTAATTCCTTTAACAGTGCCACATGTTTAAGAATAACTATGCCGGCTTCTGCTCTTACAAAAGCAATTATATTCTTCCCTTTATCTTGTAGTAAATAACTACGATACCTTCTCTTATGTAATTAAGAGGAATCGTATGCCAATGGGTATAAGAGCCTAGGGTACTAACATTTTTAAGACCTTGCTTTTTAGCAATTCCCATGGCCCTGTAGGTATGAAAATCATTGGTTACGATAACTACAGATGTTGTCTTTGGATCATCTCCTCTTGTATTCATCTTTTGCATAGAATATTTGAAATTTTCATAGGTAGATGTAGCCTTATCCTCTAGTATTATATCCTTATCCGGAACTCCCTTTTCAAGCAAGTACTTCTTCATGGCACTTGCTTCTGTTACATCTTCTCCGTAACCCTTTCCGCCACTTACGATAATATGTGCTCCGGGATTCTTTTTATAATAATTATATCCGGCATTGAGACGAGTTTTTAAATTATGAGTTATCTTAGTTCCGTTAACACTGGCTCCGAGTATCAATACATACTTTGCATTCTTCTGAGGTTTCTTTGAACCGTTATTTATTATAAAGAATTCTGCAGAAAGAAATGCAAATAAGCATAGTATAAATACCGTAATCAATACAAGCTTTGGTAATGCCGGAAGCTCATATTCTCTCTTTCTCATAACTCCTTTGATAAAAGAAATCAGAATCAGAAGTACGCCAGCACCAAGAAAACAGTATATAAAAAGATTCTTATTGCCCACTACAAATACATAAAAGGCAAAGTAGGCTGTGGAAAGAAGCCCCAATAAAAACGTGATTATCTGAAATAACATATAATTAAACCTCCCTAAGTCCTTCAATTGAAGGAGTTACAGCCATAGAGTAGTTTGTATAGTATACTACAAAACCGGGTTTTGAACCATTGGGCTTCTTTACATGCTTTTTTTGTATATAATCAATATCAGCTTTAGTTGTATCTCTAAGCTTTGAGTAGTAGGCAGCGCAGGCTGCAGCCTCTTCGTACGCCTTATCGGTAGGCTCTTCACCGTTTGTATGAAGTATCACATGAGAACCGGCAGCGTGCTTTGCATGGAACCACCAGTCTGAGTTTGATGCAAACTTAAAGGTTAGCCAATCATTTTGATAGTTATTCTTACCCACATATATGTCAAATCCATCAGAAGAAATATAGTGAAGAGGTTTGCTTTTTTCAGGTCTGTTGGCCTTCTTTTTTCCGTTATTTTTAATATTAATATGCTTTGCGTAACCTGCTTCAGAAAGCTCGTCGCGAATCTGATTCAATTCACCCTCGGTTTCTGCCAGATTCAAAAATGCTAAAACCGACTCAAGGTAATTTAGTTCTTCCTCTGTGTCCTTAAGCTGAACAGTAACAGCTTCATATGTACGCTTAAGCTTTGAATATCTGTCAAAATAGTGCTTTGCGTTCCAGGCAGCATTCTTTGTATCATCGAGAGGAATAGTGACTTCCTTGCCTGTTTCATAGTCCTCACACTTAAGGCACTTTTCACCGCCCTTAAGTTCGTAACCATATATATTTATAAGTTCTCCGTAGTGACGGAATTTATCACGCTTTTCGGTGGAGGTTAACTGGTTCTCCTGTATACTCTTCTTCTTAGCAGTTCGCTCCAAGGCAGTAGTAGTCAAATGTCTTAAAACAGCGGATTTTTCTCTTATGCGATTATATTTTGCTTTTTCATCATAAAAGAATGTAAGCATCTCCGATACAGATACAACAGACTTTTTACTCATGTTATCTATACCGTCATACTGTAAAAGATGTATACATGAAAAATCTTTAGGTTTATCTTTTTTAAAGATGATTTCAGGCTTGTAATCAGTTATACTCTCCAGTATCTCTTTAAAAGCTAAAAATAAAGCTTCTATCATGTTATCGTCTAGCTGGCTTGTGGACATAATGTCTGTAAGACCTGCTCTATAAATAATTTCATTTGCGATCAGAGGGCTAATGCCTGTTATTCGGGTATAAAAAGCTTTAGTAAGATCGTCAGGTTTACTTAAAAGCTTTTTCAATGCAACGTTACCGTCAGTGATTATAATAGCCGGATCAGACTTTTCTAAGGTATTTGGTATAAAGTAAGGTTTGCCCGGAAGTACCTCTCTAACTGAACTAACCATTGCATTAATATGCTTTATACTGTCGATTATTTTGCCTTCTGAATCGCATAAAATAATATTAGAATGTTTTCCCATAAGTTCAGTTACTAACTTTACAGTAACCAAATCACCCATTTCGTTCATATGTTCACAGGTGATAATAATAATTCGCTCCATACCGGGTTGAGTAACGGATATAATTCTTGCATTATTTAGGTGCTTCCTAAGAACCATGCAAAATGTAGGAGCCTGCATGGGAGCAAGCTTCTTCTCATCCGTCATATGTACAAGCGGAAGAGAGGGATTAGCTGAGATACAAACATTTATCGCCTTTCTCCCCTCTGATATGCTTCCCTTCGGTGTTTTAACGCTGATAAGGATTTCATCCTTCTCCGGCTGTGAAATCTTTGTTATATGTGAATCAGTAAGGGTTTTATCAAGCTCTAAGCTAAGTGCCCTTACCACAGTTCCGTCAAGTGCCATAATAAACCTCGATTTTTTTAATGTATTATAGTTAAACCTTAAAATAAAGGTGTTTGTTTAATATACTATCATAAAATACATAAAAGTCAAATGATGGTTCTGTGGATTTTTTTGACTTGACTGTACCGAAAGTTTTTCTAGGCGGAGATGGACCATCCTAAATTGTGGTTTTTCTCAAAAGGGATGGTTCTTATGTAACCACTGGCGGGGGTGAACCATCCTAAATTGTGGTTTTTCTCAAAAGGGATGGTTCCGAGGTAGTCTCTAACGGGGGTGGACCATCCTAAATATCAATTTTTCTCAAAAGGGATGGTTCCGAGGTAGTCTCTAACGGGGGTGGACCATCCTAAATTGCAAATTCTCTCAAAAGG
>JAEEJA010000057.1 GCA_016281605.1 Lachnospiraceae bacterium | reverse complement strand
TGTATTGTTGTCACCTGACTAAGATCCCAATTTAAATTAACTACACCTTTTAATGATGTACAATTTTGGAAACATGACGACATATTAGTTACTTTGGATGTATCCCAATCTGCTACTGCACTTATATCCTTTAGCGATGTACAATTTTGGAAACAGGATGATATATCTGTTACATTATAGCACTTCCAATTTCTAACTCCTTCAGCACTTAACAAATCTCCACAATTTAAAAATCCTTTCTGAAAGCTGGTAATATAACTTGCATCCCAATGACTTAACCCATCTACAGATTTTAATGATGAATGAGCATCAAAAAGGTTATTATAGCTTACAGGTGCCATGTAAACAGTATTAGCTTCACTGTACCACCATAAGGTTTGTGTACTGCTGTCATACTTCATATATATTGGTGTTGTATAAAGAGCAGAAAGCTTCTTTCCATTTACAGTATTGTCAGGATTTTGTTTAGCAATATCCACACGAGTCCAACTACTCAACTCGGAATCAGATATATTTCCTGTTTGTCTCTTTATATAGACTTCGGCTTTATTGGTTAAATTTTTGATACTAGTCTGAAGATTCGTACCTAGCATAGCTCCGCTGCTTACTTCTTCAACCTTTGCCTTAAAGTAGTACTCAGTTCTTGTATCTTCCGGATCAAAGATATACTCTTTCATCTTATTTTCGAGGTTGTAAACATTAACCTTACTTGAACCAGTACCAGTAATTATAATCTCATTATCATTCTTATCCTTCTGGATATTGCCTTCTGAGTCACAGAGTGCCCAACCCTTAAACTCATAGCCTGTAGCTACGAACAATGCATATGTTCCGCCCGGTCCGACCATGTCTTCCCAATCAGATTTTACACTAGCTAAATCATTATCAGCAGGATCTTTTGTGAATTCAATTAAGATTTCATCCCTTGCAGTAGAACCAAATCCAAGAGAGGATCTTTCGTCAGTTTTATCAGGCAGTAATTTTACACTCTTAACTATATCACCAGCCAGATCACCGAACTTCACATCAAATGTAGTTGAAATTGTAACTGTTCCAACCAGATAGCTTGCCTTTAGCTTATATGTTTTTCCTGCTACAGTGGATGGATAAGTAAGAGTAAACTTGCCTGTAACATCATCATCCACAAGTGTAATTCCTGCATCTACAGCATCGGTAGTAAGTGATATGGCAAGAGCTTTCTTTTCATCATCTGTCAAGTTTACCTGCTTCTGAGCATTATTCTCTACTCTTATAATATAAGCATCTAAGGTAGTCTTTAATACTTCTTTAGTATTTCCTTCTCCATAATGCTGGACTTCAGCAGCAACATCTCCTATATTTAATGATTTCACGTAACTTGAATTGCTTTCACCATTGGTTGTAAATACATTCAAAGTATTGCCATTAACATTGACATTGGCAGAGTTTATATCCATTGAAAAGATTCCATTAAAACTATATGTTAAAGTGGAAATCGCATCTTTATTGTAGGCATCATCTTTTGAAAAAATTTCAGCTGATTTTTCATCATACTCTGCCTGAGCTACGTCCTGATCTTTACTCATCTGAATCATCTTAGACGCAACATTAACAATGCCTGTTAGGGTTCCGAGGCAAATAGTAAGCATGGTAAAAGCTATTAAAATTTCTATCATGGTATCGCCATGATTATCCATGATAAAGCTTTTAAGCGCACTAAATGCATATTTAATTTTGCTTGTTATCATAGATTTTTTAGTCTCCATGCTTATCTCCTCCTGTAAGATTTATGATTTTAAGTCCATATATATTTAAAAGCTTTAATTATTATCCGTCGGTTATCAAATCACATTTTTCATGTTTTTATTTACAATTATGACCATCCTAAGAATTCAAACATATATGTTGTATTGCTTTTATTTAACTCTCTTTTAATGATTATCGTACTTCCGTTTTTCTTTGTATAAACACCCTTCTTTTCCATCAATTCAGACAATCTTACTTTTACTTTTTCTCCGCCGTCCTCAACCAGCAAGAACTCATTATCCTCCGGATCAAGCTTATAAGTAATCGGATCATCTCCACTAACCTCGGTGTAATAATTATAAGAAGTATCAGCCAGGTAGAACAGGTGCTTTTGAGTTATGCCACTTACCTTTTCACCATCTGCAATTGCATTAACTCTCATGGTAAAGTAATACTCTCTTCTTTCACTCCATCCGTTTTCAGAGACCTCATCTTCTCTTCCTGAAGCAAGTTCCTTTTTTAGCTTTATATTCATACCACAGTACTTCTCTCCTCCCTCACCCGTAGGAGAATCTGCGTCAAACTCAACATTACTTACTGTTTCAGCTGTAGCCGGGTAACTCTTATCATCTGACATGAATTCATATATAAATGCTTCTATTGAGTTTGGATTGGTCTTCTTTCCGGAGTTAAGCCTCATCTGCAGTACCTTTGAAAATGACTCTGCCTGCCTATAATACCTGTCTGTAGTGATATCATCATTGGATGCAGATATCATCTGATAAGATACAAGAAGGAGAGAGAGGGAAATAAATGCTATAACTGCCATAACAACAGTAACAAGGATTATGGAAGTTCCCCTCTTATCATCCCTTAGTAATCTAAAATAATTAACAAGACGTTTCTTTTTTTGTGCACCTATTTTCACATCTCTCACCTCCTCTCTTTTTTCTCTATACCCACCTACACTTATCGCATAGGTGGGATTATTCTGTAATTATGAAATGTGTCGATTATGATTTATTAATCTAATTTATCATTCGTTACCTTCACTTCATCGGATGAAACAAACTGCTCTGAGTTATCATTTCCATGAGTGACGAAGGAACCTTCGTTAATGTAAACCGAGGTATATGACGCGCTACAATCGTATGTATTACCACCCTCACCATCAACGTTGAAGTTATAGTTTCCTGCAGGTCTTGGCACAATAAGTGAATACTTATATTCATCCTTATCCCTTTCAAAGTTAAGAATCAGGTTCTTCTTGAAGAGATAATGAATATAATTTGCACCATCATAAAGCACTGTACCTGCTATGTAATTGGTAAATCCCGGGATAGTCAGCTTACAGGTAGCTGTATCATCTTCTTCTTTTATCTCCTTCTCTACATAGTAAACATCACCATTGTAGCCGTAGGAAGCATAACCGTCATCTCCCTCTTCGTAAGTAAAGTACTTTTCGGTATTGATGGTGTCATCATCATTAAGTGTATAGTAATACATGACTCCATCTTCCTCATTTTCCCTGACTCTTCTAGGAGTAGTTGTGTCTTCGGCCTCATCAAGCGCCTTGTCATAGAGAACAGCTTCTTCAATCTTCTCTTTTATCTTCTTGAGATTCATCTCTGAGTCGCCTCTCTTAATTTCACATGTCAGGTACTCTTTAGAACCAACCTTTGCAGTGGTGATAGAAAGCATTGCATTTACTTCCCATGCGTTAATTGAACCATCCTCTGACATGGTATTGTTATTAAGATTGAGTGTAATGTCGTAACTGTCTTCACAATCATCTGGTCTGCTCCAGTTGTAGGTTTCAAATTCCATATTAGAGGTTATTTCCTGTCTTGGAGTAATATTATATCTAGGAAGATCAAATACATTACCCTTCATCTCAACAGTTGCAATATCCTTTGTTACGTTAGGCGAACTAAACTTAACCTTAGGAAGCTTTAAGTAATTACTCCAGCTATAGCTTGAGCTTATATCTGTATTTCCTGTACTTCTTATGAGTGGAAGTACGTACCTTCCTGCATACTTAAGTGACCACTCTTCTTCTCCGTTTCCAAAGTCTTCGAGAGCCAGTGAGTAGGTGTAAGGACTGGTTGTGCTTCCTTCATCTTCCGCAATCTTTCTACCATTGAATCCAAAGGCATAAAGTCTGCTTGCCTCTACCAGAGCCTGAACTCCTGTCATTATATTCTTATTGGTTTCATTTGTTATATCATCACTACCAGGAATGATATTGTCTAACTGACCTTTAGCTGCATTAACATCAGCTTCATTCTCATACAGTAATCCGTAAAGCAGATATGAACCATTTAACTTACTAGATCCTGTCACCTCTGCAAAAAGTCTACTGGTCTCACTTGAGAAATCCTCCTCGGATACATAGCCTTCGTCTGTTGTAAATTCATCATTCCACTTGAAGTTAACCTTTGGTCTTGAAAGTCTCTTTAGAATAGTCTCATCGGTTGAAGTTCCTGCAGGCGAATCATAATATGCACCACCATTATTAGCAGGATCAGCAAGAGCAACTACATAGATTTCCACATCTTTTCCGCTGTAATCTTCAAGATCTGTGACAAGATGTGATGCATTCTTATCATCTACTCTTCCTACTTCATGTAGTCCTTCATTATCCTTAAGCATTACCTTAAATCCAACTGTATAGTCTTCTTTTATATCTCCGCTCCAGCTTATCTTATACTTAAGTCCGTCCTGATCAACCAGACTTACATTTGGAGCTTCAAGCTTAGGAAGTCTCTTAGGTATGATGAAGTTCTTAGTAGACTTATTACCAAGGTAGTAGTTATTTCCGGTATTATCACCTGTACCTAAGTTTGTTACTTCAAGCCTTATGGCATCATAGCTCCAATCATTGGTTGCAACCTTAATTGTCTTCTTTGTTGCATCTTCATAAAAGTCTGATATATCCTCCTCTACTTCATTACTGATTGTAGAATCAGGATTTGTCGGATCTTCCAAAGTAAGTCCGTAAATCTTTACATCATAATCATTGGAAGCTGTAACGCTTTCATCCCACTTATATGTATATGTCATCAAATCATCTTCGTTAATACTACATACATCATCAGGGGATATATTAGGCTTATCCTTAAAGTTTATGGTGTACTGACCTTCGAATCTGTTGTTGGTACTTGTATAGTTTCCTCCATAGGTATTATTTACAGGATTAGAGTAGTAAGCTTCTTTCGTTGACTTATCATATACATAACCCTTATCTCTTGTAAATCCATTAGTACCATTCTTTATCTTAGCTGCATCAGCGTCACTTACCTTGAAGTAGTTATATACCGGTCCGAGTCCTGTGGATGCATAGGTTATCATGAACTTTATGTCACTGTAATTTCCAAATTCCTCTGCATCAGGAAGGTTAGAGCTATCAAATGTAACGGATGTAGGATTGGAAGCATTGATAGCTACAAGCTGTGAAGCTATGGTTACCTGTTTTCCGTAGGTCTCACTACCTTCATTATTATCTGTTCCATAGAGCTCAACTCTGAATTCCGGCTGATAAGCAAAGCTTGAATTGGTCTGAATATTTACTGTATACTCAAAGTCATCATAGCTCTTACCTGTTGGTTTGATGTCAGCCTTATTTTCAGACGTTCCTGCAGCATTCTTTATGATAATATTACCATTTGCACTTGGTATATAACTCTTCGGTATAAATACACTGGCATTAAAAAGCTCTGATTCCATGTAAGTTGTATCTGTAGCTTCATCTATTGCAGTTGCTCTTAATACAGAATCGCAATCAGCCCCCGGATTAAAAATAACACAATATGGAAGAGGTGTTGTACCTGAATTCGATTTACTAATCTTTTTATCTTTTAACTTTCCATCTATTGTTTTAGCTGTGACTACCCAATTGGTGTCTGTTGGGAATTCGTCTGCATTCTTAAGATGGAGATACCAATTACCCTGATATCTTATCACTTCCAAGTCAGGCTTTGTCATAATGTTCTGAGCTGAGGTATAAGCATAATCACTCCAAATATCTATATTGTTATTTGCAATATTTGAATTCTGCGGTCTCACCCTAACAACAACATAATAGTCATGATCTTTATCAATAGTAATACTATTTGGGAAATTGAATTCTATATCCTTTTGGAATGATTTTAAATTCAACCCGGATCCTTCTACAAGATTTGATGTATAGGAATCAAGGTTATCTATATCAAATGTAACGCCCTTATCAAATTTATAGAGTTTTGCCTCTACATCATAGTACTCTGTTGAAAGATTAGGATCATTCCATGTAACCTTATACTTTCCTTCACTTGCATTAATGCTTACATCAGTTACCTGACTTAGTGTATCACTATCAATAAGATTTTCATATAGTCCTTCTACATCATCATCCGTAATATCTCCACCGGAAGGTTTTCCACTGCCATCATAATCTTTAAATGAGAAGTGAATACTACCTATATCCGTTGTTTTTATCTCTGTTCCATCGTTTATATTTGCCTTAATCACATTATCGGATACCCATGCATTATCTTCACTAAAGCTTTGTAATTTGTAGGTTTCACCGTTAGTCACTGCTTTATACTTTACGTCAGCATTTGCAGAAGTATCATTAACTGCATAAACTCTGGTCAGAGAATTCTTAACTTCTGCATAATTATTATTGTTAATATAGACATCCTTTGGAACAATAGTTGAAGTAGCCCCAGTAACATTTGATTTTTGTACGCTTGCTTCTTTAGCACTTTCTCCGATACTGAGGACATTCTTGCTTTTGTAATTAAAGCTTGAATAATCCATATAATAATTATTACTACAATCTTTAAACATGAATGGTTTGGTTCCATAGTTACCTGATTGGTTTATTACATACTTACCCCACTCATCACTGGCTTCCGGATCACTACTACATACATTAAAGCAATTCCTTATTGATATGCGTCCTCCTCCTGCATTATATGCTGCCTCCTGGATATTATTATTATTACCATTAGCCTTATTACCAAATATACCGGCTGTTCTGTCTCGCATGAGTTTCTTGATGCCTGGTTTATTATTAAAACTAACAATGTTGTCACAATAATTTCTGCAACGATTAATGTTAACAATGATTGAGTTTAAGCTTATATTTTTGTTACCACTACCTACCCAACACATAATTCCTACAGCTTTGGAAAAACCTATAACAGTTGCATCCTTGCCATTGACACAATCTACAATGTTTATTTTAAATAATTCATTTGAGTTTTCAGGTGCATATATCTTTGATACTATTCCACCAATATCATTTCCGCACAGATTTGTATTGGATGTTTGGTTAAGTAAAGGTTTTGTAAGATCCAGTCCACTACTTACAGGCAGGTTAATTATTCCATGATTTTGACATGAAACAATATTTATAGTTTGCCCGGAGGTAAGACCATTAATTAATCCTACAATACCGGACGCAGTTCCTGAATCGCTCGCTTGATAGTTTGTGAACAAAGTACCAAAGTTATAACAATTTTCAACGTTACCTCCATTATTAATCCAGTTTGTTATAATACCGGATACATCATGTGCATTGTATTCCTTAACTACTCCCAGGTTAATACATGAAGATACTTTCCAATCAGAAGTAGAGCTATTACTCTGAAGCGCTATAACTCCACCGGCATACCTTAAAGTCTTTTTACTATTCTCTCTTCTGCAAACAAAAGCATTATTAATATTATACGAGAACTCTTTATCTGATTCATTTATGGCAGTTACACCTGAAACAAATGAATTTTCATCTCCGGCACTACCACCAAGCTTGTCTCCAAAGATCATCCACTTACCGCTTGCACACTCTTTTAAGCTACCGGTTTTTGCGTTAAGCGCTGTAATTCCGGCTGCATAACCCTTGCCACCGTCCATCTTTATAGTAGTTACCTTGCCTGCATTATTTGGATTTATGGTACTGTCAAGATTAGAAGGAGAATCACTATCCGGACAATTATTTGTCCTTGTTTCAAATTTATTATCGATATCATTCTTAACCTTCTGAATCTTTTGTTTCTTTTCTTCATTCGTAATACTATTAATATAAGGGTCAGTTATCTTTTTACCAAATAGATTTCTAAATTCTCTTAAATCTGCATTATTAGAACTGTTAATTATCTCTTTGGCATAATCTACCATAGGCATCTCTTCAGCATAACCGGAATACTTTATGTTACCTTCATTAGCGCCGGCGATTCCACCTAACATACCGTTAGTCAACTGAATAGTGCTTATCTCATTACTATCAATATAAGTATTATTTACGCTTGCCCCTTCTTTATTAAGGCCTACTATTCCACCTACGTATGCAGATGCTGCTATCTTTTCCTTTGAAGATTGTGACTTGTTAGCTCCGAAGAAGCCTTTGATTCTTATATAAGCACCCGAAATAAAGGCCTTTTCTATAAGTCCTCCATTTTCTGCACTACTATCTTTTCCATTGATTCCTGCTATTCCGCCGACAGCTGTTCCTGCTCCGGCAGTAGCGTCATATGTAGAAGACCCTATGTTTCCATCAAACTTAACATTAGCAACATGTCCATAGTTTTCTCCTACTATACCACCAAGATATTTAACCTTTTTAAGCTTATCAGAGCTTGTTACATCTATAGAGCTTTCAAGAGTTTTATCATGGCTTACATAATTTCCATTAGTCTTATCATAGTTAATATAACCATCTTTAGTATTCTTTCCTACGATTCCTCCAAGAGTTATATCATTCTTATTGGTCTTAAAATCAACCTTTGACTTAGCCTTACAATTTCTGATTACTCCACTGTTGGTACCTATGATATAACCAATTGTAGTAAGCTTATTTCCTTCAATATAAACCTTACCATCCTGATCATTATTTCCTGCCGTGCATCCTGCAACTACTGATCCATTCGGATTATCTGCTACTACAGCTCCTCCTACTGTCTTTGCGGATGTGATAGATATACTCTTACTTCCATTGGCAGACACTTCACATTGTATAATTTTTGAATTATTTACCGCAGTTATACCACCTGCAAAGCTACCTGATGAAGTTACATTTCCTCTGTTTACACATTCCTGAAGTTTTATATTATTTTCAGGTATTATACCACCTGCATAACCTCTTGCACTGGTTACTTCTCCCTGATTTTCTGCATATATGATATCGGCAAGGTACTTATCTTCATTCTTTTCGTCATTAACTTTTCCTGCAATTCCACCTGAAAAGTATTCGGAATCTACTTTAGCATAATTAACAATATAATCAATTGTATCGTTCTCTTTTGTTCCTTTTATCTCACCCTTTTCAAGGTAACCAACCATACCACCTGCATACTCGTTTGTTGCCTTAACCTTTACGGTAGCATACTTTCCGAAGCCTGAAGACTCTATACTTCCGATAGCAGATGTATCTTTGCCGGTATTCTTTCCTACCAAGCCTCCTGCATAGTTAGTTGAATTAACAACAAGTCTTTTACCGGAGTCACCTGAATTTTCAGCTTTAAGTGAAAGCTTGCCAAGATTTATGCCTACAAAGCCTCCCGCGTTTTCTTTACCGCTTACTTCACCGTAGCTTACGCAGTTCTTTATGATGCCACCCTTATATGTTTTTCCATTGGTATCCTTACTTCTGATATTAAGTCCTGCTATTCCACCTACGTAGCCCTTACCTGTAAGTGTGGTTCCGGAGCTCTTTTCACAATCCTCTATGGTTCCACAGTGGTACTCATAGTCATAGTTAGAGTCAGAGCTTGTGATTTTCTTTTTTCCATCCTTGCCATCATCATAATTGATTCCTACGATTCCACCAATTATGTTAATTGTATTTTTACCCATGTTTGATGACATCTTGCAGTTTTTAATAAGACCACAATTAAGCCCTGCGATAGCACCGTATCCGCTGAACTTGTAGTCAACAGCACCCTTATTTTCACAATTATCAATTACAGTATTCGTATTTACAAAGCCTATAATACCACTTATGAGACCTGTAATATAGCTATCAGAAACACTCTCTCCAACAATATTCTTTACTATAATCTTATCTCCGGTTGCGCCGGCTTCTGTAATCTTACCTTTGTTTATGGCATCCTTTATAACAAGTTTACTATCCTGGGCATTTATTCCCATGATTCCGCCACCGTAAGTAACAGCACTTACTTCAGCATTGTTAAATACTAATCCTGTTGAAATATTTCCGTCGATTGAGAATAAATATTCTTTATCAGTTGTTAGTTTATCAGAAGAATCATTTATAATATTCTTATCCGAAATACTTATAAAATTCGTATAATAATCATCTTGTGTAGCATCTTCCGGAGAAAGTATGCTTTTATCAATATCTTTTACAAGTCTGTTATATCCGATTATACCGCCAACCGCAGCTGTTCCTGAAATCTTTGATATTGGGTTATCGTACTTTATAGCCATGGAAGTATCGCTATCGGGAGCGATTATATTAGCTCCAATAACGCCACCAATTAAGTATCTTCCTTCAATGTTATTGGTTGAAACAGTAATCTTTTTATTCAATATTCCAGCCTCTGTATTAAGACCGATAAAACCTCCGATGCAATCACCCGTACCATATACTCGTCCACTTACGTATCCTGCCTTATCATCATCAGTACCAAGTCTAAGATTACCCTTTGTACTATTGTAACCTATAAAGCCACCGACATTGTTTTTTCCAACAGAAACAGACGAAACTGTCGTTTCATCTTCTGATGTACTCGTTATCTCGTATCTTACAGTTCCGTGTTCATTAAAGCCTACCTGTCCTCCTACATTAGAGCCAAAGAACTGCCAGACATTCTTTACAAGGTTAAAAATCTGACTACCATAGTCATAAAGTGTTGAAGAACAGTTACTGATAAGAGCTTCCTTACCATCAGTGCCTACATTTTTACCAACTATACCACCGATATCAATTCCGTAGCCAGCAACAGCTCCGTCATTGTTACAGTTCATAATCTTACTTCCTGCACGGTTAGATCCAGCAACACCACCTACAAAGCTATGTCCTACTACATAAGCTTTATTTATGGTATTTCCTGAGATGATAACATAGTGATTATTGTTTACTTCCTCACCCTTCATACCACCTGTTATACCGCCTACATAATCATAACCAACCAGGTAACCACCTGTGGCAGTCTTACAGCTTTCCACGTTACTGGTATCGCTAAATCCACTGATTCCGCCTACAAAGAATCCCTTAGCATCCTTCATAAGCTCAGTCTTAGCAGTTGATTCTTTTGAGTAAGCTGCTATTTTTTCAGCATCCTTCATAGTGTATGTACAAGCTGATATTCTTGAATTATAGGCATAACCAACTATACCACCGGTGAAAAATCCTTCAAGCGTATCAAATGTTGCGCCTTCCTTTTCAAACTCTGCAAGCTTAGCGCTGTCGCCATTATGAGGATTTTTCTCTGCTGATATATAACCTTCGTTAAATACATTTATTATTTGATGAGAAGAATCAGTACTTGTAGCAGTTGTATTTAAATTACCTATAATACCACCGGTAAACATATTACCCTTTACACTTGCCTGATTGAGAATTGACTTTTTACCAAGGGAGTTAAGACCACTCCTCATGGTGGTACTGACTGCTTCTATGGGTGTTCCGGCTGCTTCGTCGGATATTTTAGGTTCACCAATCATAGTTTTGTTAGATGAATCAGTAAATGCAGCATAACCACATACACTACCAATTCCTGTAAACCTGTAACCTGAATCAGCATCGTTTCCGTTAATTGATGTCTCTGTAAAGCTTACATCTCCTACATTTGTAATATTTCCATTTACACTACCTCTGATAAGAAGTCGGCTTACCTTTTGCTTATTATCAAGCTTCATAGCTCCTGCAACCATACCTATGCCTGCTCCGTCTTCTCTGGTAGCTCCTGTCTTAGAGTAATCCAAATCAGCATCAACACTACAGTTTGAATAGAAGCATAAATTATGGATATTACCGTAATTTACACCTGAAACTATTCCAATATACTTAAGTGTATCTGTTGCTACTCTTGATATTTTATTATCTTCATTTGTCTTGTCGGAAAGGCGCGCAGAGAGGGTTGCCTTTCTAAAGTAAAGACTTTCTATACTACCTTCGTTAACTGCAACTATTCCCAAAGAAACAGCTTTATTATCTGTTTCTGAAGTATTAGCTACAGGATAATCTCCCAGATTTACGTTTGAGCCAAATCCTAAACGGAAGTTCTGAAGTATAAAACCGCTTCCATCAAGTGTAGCAGACTTTGCCAACTTCTTTATTGATGGGAAAAGAGCTAAGTTATGATCTTCCGGTTTTGCAGAAGACTCGATTCCGTAGATAACGTTAGAATCCCAGTTAAGATTTGTTATTAATTCATATTTTCTCTTATCAGAGCTTGTTCCATAATTTTTCTCCATGAATTCAACATTGATAAGATGTCTGTTCTTAGAAATCTCATAAAGCTTATATGTTTCTGTTCCCTCCACTTCATCTGAAGGAGTGGC
The DNA here is from genome assembly GCA_016281605.1 of Lachnospiraceae bacterium. Lineage (GTDB taxonomy): Bacteria > Bacillota > Clostridia > Lachnospirales > Lachnospiraceae > JAEEJA01. The sequence goes on along the minus strand of JAEEJA010000057.1, from coordinate 89,815 downwards.
AGCAAACATAGTATTCTCAGTTGATGACTTTATGGGCGCTCCGAGAGTATACTCCTGATTTCCGATTGCAGCTTCATTGACTCCTATCTCACCGACTGCGAATATATCTTTAGGCTTATCTAAATCTAAACCTGTAATTACATTATTCAATCTTGTAATACTAAGTCCTTTTATGTCATTAATGCCATTTTCCTCATCTCTTCTTAGATAAGCCATCTTTTCAGATGTCATTGAGGCATCAAGTATAAGCTCATAAGCAGTACCGTTGTACTTAACTATGAAAGGTACAGTAGCTTCGTTATTATTTTTATCCTTTAGTGTAAGATTTGATAGCACATATTGATTTCCGGCAGTGTCATACTCACACCCTGAACTAAAAACATCCTTTGTAATGACTGTAGAGAACAAGAAGTGATCCTCATTTTCTACCTGGCCTATCTCTCCATCCTTCTTTTCATAGAACTTCAATGTAAATTTGGTATCATTATCTAAAGCAGTAGAATTACTTGAAAACCTTAAGTTAAGGGTCTCTTCATTGTTAAGAGAAAGGTTTGTAATCCTAAGGTTAGTCGAAGAAAGAGCACCTACATTGATCTGATTTGAAGCATAGTAACCTATACCACAGTCTTCAAGCTCATCTTCACTGCGGTTTTCCTTGTTGATGTAATATGTTGTAATCGCTGTGGATATTCCTTCAGTTGAATAATCAAAACCACTTACAGAACTACTGTAGAACACAGAATGTACGGTTCCTGCGGTATTATCGAATTCCACTACAAAAGATCCATCTAAAATGGATTCATCAAAAATATATGGTCTGATCAGACTAAAGATAAATTTCTCTGCATCTGACTTGCTATTAGAATTATAATCACCTTTATCAACCTTTATATATGAGTAAAGATGGACATTACCCTCATTATCCTTCTGAGTCGGTAAACCGAAGGCATCCTTTCTCTCTGTTGATATATCTGTTGAATACTTATTAATATCTGCCTTTAAGTCATCCTGCACGCCCCTGCTTGCAGACACAGCAAGTCTTGACTGCATGGCATAGTAAATGGTCCTTGCAGCCTCATTGTTCTGCTTATACTTTGAGTGCGCAATCCAGCCCAGCGCACTTACAACCGAGATACCCGTAATTATAGCTATAACAGCAATAATTATGATTAGCTCAATCAGGGTAAAACCGGCTGTTTTATTCTTTTTATCTATATTATAAAGTTTATTCATCCAATCACCTCAAATCAAGAAGACAAAAAACAACTTGGTACATAAAAGATTATATCTTCTCTCTGCAAACTATAGGCACATATAACCATATATACATAATTATTATAATTATTTAAAAATTATAAATTTTTCATAAACTCCGCCGAATAGTCTACACTTAAATGAATTGTATCATATTTTTTCTTTTTTTTCAACAAAAACCAAGATGATAATAAATGAAAATATTGTGAAGATATTTTAATCTGTATCAAATCAGGGAAATGTGAGAATTGCACACATAAAAAGCCTGAAACCCAGCATCTGTAGGATTCAGGCATGAATTTAAATAACAATGTCTTTGTTAAATGTTTTAATCATAGAACGCTACTCTTCTCAGTTCTTCCATGGTGGTAACACCCTGCTCTATAAGCTCTATACAGCTTCTCTTTAGGGTTTTCATACCTTGATGCTCGATAGCATACTCCTTCAGTTCTTCTGTGGTTGCACCTCCGGAAATCATCGCTCTTACAGGCTTATCAACTACGAGAATCTCATGGATTGATATTCTTCCGGAGTAGCCGGAACCCTTGCACTGTCCACAGCCCACCGGAATCTTGACATTCGGAATATCATAACCGATGTACTCAATTTCTGCTTCTGTAAGCTTTCCTACCTTTGCACAGTTCGGGCAAACCTTTCGTACCAGTCTCTGCGCAATGATACCGTCCAATGCGGAAGAAAGCATGTAAGGCTCGATACCCATATCTACAAGTCTTATAACAGAGGATGCAGCGTCGTTGGTATGGAGGGTAGAAAGCACCAGGTGGCCTGTAATAGCCGCTCTTACTGATATTGAGGCTGTTTCTGTATCTCTGGTCTCACCAACCATTATGATATCAGGATCCTGACGCAGGAGTGCACGGAGGCCTATCTCAAAGGTAAGACCTGCGATATTATTAACCTGCATCTGATTTAGCTTTGGAAGGTTTTTCTCAACCGGATCCTCGATGGTCGAGATATTCACAGGTTTCTTAAGAAGGTCAGCCAATATCATGTAGAGAGTAGTTGACTTACCTGAACCTGTAGGGCCGGTAACATATATGATACCATTCAGAGATTGAAGCATCTTCTGAACCTTCGCATAGTTTTCTTCATTCATACCAAATGAATCGGCATAATCTATGTTTGCATTGTTTGAAAGCACTCTCATAACAACCTTTTCACCGAAGGTTGTAGGAATTACGGATACACGGACATTTATAATCTGATCTCTGATACGCACTCTGAAGTGACCATCCTGAGGGATTCTTCTTTCAGCAATATCAAGGTCTGACATAATTTTAATTCTTGCAACTAAGGATGCATGAATATTTTTCTGCAGTGTAACATAATCAACTATAGCGCCATCTATTCTCATGCGGACGGATGTCATCTTTTCAAATGGCTCGATATGAATATCCGATGCATTTTCCATGTAAGCTTTTTCTATAAGGCTGTTAACGAGGTTGATAATCGGAGTTTCGTCACCATCTGAGATATCGACAAGCATCTCTTCTATGGAAGGCTCGGTATTCGACTCATTCGCCACGTTAACCGCGGTTTTTGCGGATATTTCTGTATAATAATAGTTAATGGCATTTTTAAGAGGAGCAGCCTCAGCAACGTAAAGATCTACGTCCATACCTACGGTCTGCCTGATATCCTCTATACCGTAGAGGTTAAGAGGGTCGTTAACAACAAGTACGAGGTGCTCATTTTCTACAGCTACAGGAAGCATGAGATACTTCTCTGCAAGCTGCTCCGGCACGAGCTCAACAGCTTTAACATCCACCCTTACCTGTGATATATCTACAACCTGAAGATCAAGTCTCTCGGCAAGCGCACCAATCATCTGAAGCTCTGTGATAAAGCCGAGACTGATAAGGATAGAACCTATCTTCTCGCCCTTATGCTCCTTCTGATACGCGAGTGCCTGCATAAGCTGGTCTTCGGTTATGTAACCCATCTCTATAAGAGTATCACCTAATCGGAGTTTTTTAATACTTCCTGAATCCAATTCTTGTCCCCTCCCTTGTTACTGTTTAGTTAGTGTTCCCGGTAATTAATGAATTAATTACTCTGTATCCCCATCTGTAGACTCTTCTTCACCACCCTCAGCATCTTCCTCATTAGCTTTATTGGGAGATGTGTAAGATGTGTCGTCATACATATACATTTGCAATATAACATTTAATATTTTTGTTCTTTTTGATATCTGTCTTATACGACCATTTGCATCTGTTTCATATCTTGCAACAGGTTCGCTCCATGAGTATGATACCACTCTTGTGGCAGGATTATTGTTGATAAAATCATTGAGAAGCCTTCTTTCTCTGCCTTCATCCCCCTCAACATTAAGGGTTACATTAGCTGCGTACACGCCTGAATTAGTAGTATCTCCTGCTTCATTTACAGCATCGTTTAAGCTAACCATCTCGCCGGATGAAAGAAGCTCTTCGACTGTCTTTTCTTCCTCTGCGACAGCATCGGCTGCTTCAGTTGAATCCGAATTTTCAGTAACACTTACTTCATCAGTTTCAGCTCCGGCTTCCTCCTTTTCAGCGGCTTCCTTGGCTTCCTTTTCCTTTTGTGCAACAGAGTACTTGTAAGGCTCTAAAAGCACAAATTCCGATGGCATCTCAATATTTAAGCTTGTTACTAAAAGCTTGTTGTTAAGAGCTTTGTCGGTTATATACTTATCAATCTGAGATGAATTCATCATGGGGAGGTATATGGATGAAAGACTTTCAACATTTTTATCCATGGTATCAACATAGGTTTTTATGGTATCAACCCTCATGATCTTCATCTTCATGTTGTCATAATCTTCTTTGACCTTTGATATTTCCTTATTTGTCTTGGAAATCTTGTTATATATCGGTCTTATGGCACCCAGTCCAAATATAGCGATAATAACAACAAAACCGAGTATATATAGGAGCTTTTTGTCTCTCTCTGTCATCTGTGTCTGCATAACTTACTCCACCCCACTTTCATCTGCTGCTGTGCTACTCGAACCGGAGTCAACTGAACTTGAACTGCTCGAACCGCTGTCACTAGAGCTATTTTCATCTGAACTGTCTGAATCGGATTCACTCGAACCGGATTCAGCCTCAGAACTAACATCTTCTGAATTCTCAGAGCTTTCAGAGCTTACATCCTCCGATTCAGTAGTACTCGAACCACCTCTAACACCATTCTTATCCATCTCTTCTCTCTTGAGCTCTTCTTCACTCTTTCCTGCTATTTCTGAAAGTATACATGTAAGATTTATGGTCCATCCACCGTTATCATTATGTATGTAGCCTGTGTAATTTACGTTATCGAAGGCCTTGTCCTCCATAAGCCTGGATACGAACTTATTGACCTTTTCCTCTTTAGAGGCTGTTGCGGATATAGCAATAACACCTGTAGAGCTGTCGTAATTGGATATCTGGATATCCGCAAGTCCCTCAGCTGCCTTCTTCATGGTTTTTATAACAGAGTAGTTTGGCCAAGGGAAGGAATTAATGTTTTGATTCAATATATATAAACTACCATAATGCTTTCCGTAGCTTCCCGCTTTGGCAGCTGCTTCGTCGTAATCAAGCACCTGCACTATATTTACAGGATTTTTTACGTAATCCTGATACTCTTTTAACTGTTTTGAAGTTTTGGAATTAACAACCGCAAATACTATGGTTACTATAGTCATTACAACTATTGTAATTCCATATGGTATGAGCTTCTTTATGAGCGCAGACTTGTCGGAGGACTCTTTCTTCTCGGAAAAATCAATCACTTCCATTATATTTAATTGATTTTTTCGCTCAACCACACCCGCTACCGGATACAAAAGCTCATTTAACGTATATTGGGGATCCTTAATATTAACCTTGGAATTGTTATTTAGTCTCTCGATTGACACATCGTAAGAAAGAGTATCCTTTATGGTATAGGTACAGTTTACCGCATCCTGCTCACCCATACCTGAAAGGTAAATTGCCTCTATCTGATCCTCAACTCTCTGGGATGCCGCGAACTGGTTAATCTGGTTTACAGTCGCAGCTATATCTCTTGCGAAGCCCTCAGTTCCAACATCGTTGAATACACGCCTTGATGCTGAATAAAAGTATGCTCCCTTAACGAAGAATACCGATGTAATAGTATTACCGTCGAGGTTCATAACTATACAGGTCTTTCCTGTTACACTATCCTCCTGTAAGAGGAAGTTTATGGTAACACCGGTACTACTATTGATATTCTCGATACCCAGTCCTGCAGCCTTAAAAAGCTGTGAATACTCAAGTATAAGACTTTTATCCGCTACTTCTGCACAAAGCTTCTTTTGCTTTATCTTCTTGTCGCTGGAAATCTCGTAAAATCCGACTACCTGATCATTGCCTTCATCTGCAACCTCCCTCTTTAAGTACTCTTCACTTTTTTTCTTTGACTGAAACGGAATGTCTACCATCCTGACAGCCACATGAGGATTAGTTACGATAAGCTTTAAGCCCTTTTTACTAAGCTTATTTGCCTCCCAGAATTCCTTCATACTCTGGGAAAGAGCGGCTGAATCCATAATCACGCCATTGAGGATTGAGCCCTCAGGCACAGGCATGGTATAAACCTTGTCAATACTTACGTTTTTTCCTTTTGCACTTCCGGATATGACCTGTACATGCGTGTTGGATAAATATACAATCAATCCCATATTTCCTATCCTCCAATTCAAGTCTCGAATATTTTGCCCATGCGAAGCTTTAACTTCGACTTAGGTATAAGCAACTAAGCAGGTGTAATAACCTTTTATAAAATTAACTTGCTCCAATACTCTTATATGATCCGTAAATTGGTGTTATAACGGATAATATAATGAAACCAACTACAGCTGCAAGTACTACAATCATAACAGGTTCAATATATGAAACCATCTGTGTAATAGCCTTGTCGGATTCAAATTCCAGGTCTTCAGCTATGGAAACAAGCATGGTGTCGAGAGAACCCGCTTCCTCACCTACATTTATGGAGGAAGTAAGTTTATTGATAAAGCCGTCTACACCCTCTAAAGAAGATGTAAGTGTATTACCGGCCTGAACACTCTTTATTACCTCATCAAACTGCTCTTCTATGTAACTGTTTCCAATAGTGGTTTTTGCTATGGAAAGACATGTTACAATCGGAATACCCGATGAGTACAGCGAGCAAAGAGTTCTCGCAAATCTTGCTGTATATATGATTTTTAAAAGTTTTCCAATCTTTGGTGCTTTTATCTTAAACTTGTCGAACTGATAAACAACTGCCGGAATCTTCTTTAAGAAATAAAGTATAAGCCATATAACAGCGGCAGCTATAATAAGTGTATACCAGTATTTTCCTACAAATGAACTGATTGCCATCATAATTTCGGTTGTAAAGGGAAGTGAGTCCATCTTATCAAACATAGACTTAAACTGTGGAAGAACAAATCCGAAAATTACTGCAACTACGACCACAATAAGAAATGATAATATCTTAGGGTAAGTCATGGCACTTTTTATCTTTGCATTCATTCTGTCTTCTCTTGTATACTGATCAGCCATTCTAAGAGCTGTGGTGTCGAGCTTACCACTGGCTTCAGCTGCCTTGTACATATTGGTAATAAGAGGGGGGAACACACCCGGAAGATTCTTCATGGCTTCCGAAAGAGGAACACCCTGTACAACATAGCTTGTTATCTCTTTATAAATCACTCTTTCGTAAGGTGTTATAGATTCATCCTCAGACATAATCTGTAGTGCCTTAACAAGTGAAACGCCGGCATTTAAAAGAGTTCCGATCTGTCTGGAGTACTCTGCCAAAGCCTTTGTTTTAAGAGGTTTATACTTTTTTAATTTTGCGGCATCCTTAAAATCCAGAAGCATAAGGCCTTCTGCACGTAGCTTTTCATGCAAATCCTGTTCGCTCGATGCATTTAACTTACCACTTTTTACTTTTCCACCAGCATCCTGTGCTTTATACTTATATAAGGCCATTTATTTTCCTCCATGCAAAAACACGTATTTATTCAGTCGAATAATTCATAACCTTCAAACTTAATCTAACTGTCCACTCAGCGTAACCCTTTTTCCCTCTGACGTAATAGGCGATGTAATTTCCGTTTCTGTATGTAAATGAAATGGGTTCATTGTTTATGTTGTCCCAGGAAATAATGGTTACGTACCCCTTTGTATCACTGAGCTTTCGTATCTGATTCTCAACTGACTTTGAAATACCACTGTTGGAATCAAAATCATAAACAGTTCCGTTTCTATACTTTTCTATAGCAAGCATCTTCATAGCGGTAAGTACGTCCTTACCTTCACGAAGTGTCCTTCTTGCATCCGTATTTACCTTGAAAAACATACCTGCGCCGACACCGATAAGAACCACCCACAGAACTATGCTTATTATCAGGACAATATCCCTGTGTTCTAATTTTCTTCTAAATCTATCCTTCACCAATAATCATCACCCTCTTTGCACCTTGCCCCATAAAAAGGGAAAAATCAAGCAAAATGACACCTCTTCCCTGCGATTATCCCCTTAAAACCATACTTCCATAAAAACACTTGTTAAAAGTATACCATAAAAATTATAAAAATTCAACAAAATGAGTAAATATTCGAATTTTATAGGTGGCTATAATATCGGTTGGTTTTCTTATGTTAAGTATTAATGTACCGTGGGCGGGTGTGGGACCACCTAAATCGCAGAAAACAAAAAAAGGAGGGCTCCGCCCTCCAACAGTATATTTACGCGCTGGTAACCAAGAACATTACAACAAAAAGTATGCTTACAATCCAAGTAGCAGGACGAACCTTTTGGAATTGACCTGTCAAGGCTCTTGTGAGAACAAAACTGAAAAACCCAAAAGCGATGCCATAGCTTACGTTGTTTGTAAATGGCATCATAACGATGGTCATAAATGCAGGAAGAGCTTCGGATATGTCGGACCAATCTATGTCGGTTATGCTTCCCATCATGAGTATACCGACGTAAATAAGTGTGGCTGCCATAGCACAACTTGGGATAAGCTTAGCAAGAGGTGAAAAGAAAATTGATATAAAGAAGAGTATACCTGTTGTTAAGGCTGCAAGTCCTGTTTTACCGCCTTCTGCAACTCCGGCTGAAGACTCTACAAAGGGAGTTACTGTTGCGGTTCCAAAAATAGAAGCAAATATTATCGAAACAGAATCAGAAAACATGGTAGCTTTAAAGTTTGGTATCCGACCATCTTTAGTAAGTATATCAGCCTTTGTGCAAATGCTGTAAAATGTACTCATGGAGCCAAACATATCTATCATACAGAAAGCCAGCAAAAGCGATGTAAATGATATGCTAAGTTCTAAAACTGAATGAGTCTTTAGATATACAGAAAAATCAAAGCCTTCCGAAAAAACCTTACCAAATGCTTCTTTAAAAAACATTTTGAAAGCATGGCCAGGATTAAAAGATAGTCCGTTTAAAAAATCATCATAGAAGTCCTTTATGGTAAGTCCGAATATGTAGTAAAGGGCAGTCCCGAGAATCAACCCCCAGAATATCGATCCCTTCACCCTCTTTATAGATAGAGCAGCAATTATCATTAAGGTTATAATGGTAACCAAAATAGGCATTATCTGTGCCCATGTGACATTCTTATCCAACATATTAAAGCTTGTCATCCCTACCAGGGTAGAGTCACTTGGCACTATAAGTCCGGAATTCTTAAAACCAAGAAAAGCGACAAACAGACCGATTCCGGCAGGTATAGAGCATCTTACACAAGTTGGTATGGCATAAAACATCTTTTCTCTGACTCCGGTAAGAGTAAGGATGATAAATATAATGCCGTTACCTAAAGTAAGAACCAATGCATTTGCATATGTAAAGCCCGTAACCGTGCAAACAGTATATGCAAAAAATGCATTCAATCCCATACCGGTTGAGATACCTACCGGAAGATTTGAAAACACACCCACAAGTATAGTTCCGAAAACGGATGCACATGCTGTCGCAATGTAAATTGCATCAAAGGACACTCCGTCAAGCTTAGAAAACATACCTGCATTAACCATCAGAATATAAGCCATAGCCATAAAGCAAGTAGCCCCAGCTATAACCTCGGTTTTAAAGGTTGTATTTCTCTTGTCCAGTTTAAAATAAAACTTTAATCTCTCCATATAAGCTGTCCCCTGATTGATATGTTGTCTCTAGATAAAAAATGTTATGTTAGTTGATATTGTTAATATGCTTCTGTACATCGGTGTTGTCGTTACACTTATTTCTGATTTTATCATGATTTATGATAATTATCCATAATTATTTGTTTTTACCCTCACGGAGACCGTACTTTTTCCGTTTTTCATCAAAAGTACCGGCTGTGGGACGGAAGTTTTAGCTTCGGGACCCTCCCTTTTAAGAAAATCTGCAATTTTGACGGTTCCTCTCCCGCCTGCGACACCTACAGAACCCTCCCTTTTAAGAAAATCTACGATTTTGACGGTTCCACTCCCCCCGAATTCTTCCACTTCATCACCCCACACTTGAATTTCATATTTCGTTGTGTTAAGGTATATGTTGATAATACTATAAAAAAGAGGGAATTCTCATGAAGAAGATACTTAAAATTGTCGGAACCACCCTTATTATGGCAGTTGTGCTAATAGTTGGTGTTCTGATAGTGAATTCTGTTAAGGGCAGAGATAATCTCAGAGAAGGCGGAATCGTAAATGTAGACGCTGATAAAAGCAAAAATGGAAGTACTTCCACTGCCAATACCGATGATGAAGAAAAAGGTGGAGATGTGGATAATGTTGAACCTTCAGACTCTGATGAGATAAATGATTCGGGTGATGAGGATACTGAAAGTGCTTCTGTAGATGGACATGTAGTTCAGGATTTTCTACCCAAATACACTTCTGATACAATCCCATCAAAAATGATAGAGTATACCAATATCGTCGTTAACGAAGAGCAGCTCGATAACGTTAACGACTATAAGCGAGAAGGTACTATAGGATTTGGCCAAGGCAAGGATTACACCTCGGTCGAGGGAGTTATAACCTTCCGTGGTAACAATTTCAGAAACTCTCCTGCTTATGGTGAAGCAACTATGAGCGAATACAGTATGGAAAAGCTTTGGAACGTGGGAACAGGAAGTATGACCAGTAACGGAGCTTATTGGAGCGGAAGTGGTTGGACCGGTCAGCCCCTCCTTGTAAAGTGGCCTGCAAAAACCAAGCGGCATATGAGGATGTACCGCTGGGCAAAGCAGGATGATGACCTGGTAGAAGCAATCTACGCTTGTATGGATGGTAATATATACTTCATAGATATAAGAAACGGAAAGCAGACCAGAAAGCCTATGGAGCTTGGATTTGTATTTAAAGGAGCGGGAGCGCTTGATCCAAGAGGTTATCCTATCATGTATGTAGGTGCCGGTTATGACGGAAGCAACGGAACAGCCAGAGCATTTATTATAAATCTTCTTACCAATAAGGTTATGTATGAGTTTGGAAACGACGATCCATTTTCCCTTAGAGGACACTTAAGCTTCTTCGATTCTTCTTCACTGGTTGATGCAGAAACTGATACCCTGATACAGCCGGGTGAAAACGGAATCCTTTATCTTATAAAGCTTAATACGAATTACGATGAAGAAAAAGGAAAGCTGTCCATAAATCCGGACAGGGTTGTTAAATGGAGATATAAGGGTAAGCGAAGCAATAGCCAGACATATTGGCTTGGCATGGAATCCAGTGCAGCTATCTATAAGGGATATATGTTTATAACAGATAACGGTGGACATCTCATGTGCCTGAACTTAAATTCACTAAGATTACGTTGGGTGCAGGATATACTTGATGATTCAAACTCTACTCCGGTTCTCTCTGTAGAAGGCGGAAAGCTTTACATATATGTAAGTACATCCTTCCACCTGGGATGGCGAAGTTCTACCACGGTTGAAATTCCTATCTGGAAGATAGATGCAGCGGATGGCTCTATAGTTTGGAAGAGGTCCTACACCTGTTCTTCAGTAGACGGTGCTTCCGGTGGTGTGCAGTCCACTATTGCAATCGGATACAAATCACTTGCTCGCTACATCTATGTTACAGTAGGTAGAACGGGCGGAACCAATAACGGTGTTCTGGCATGTATTAGCAAGCGCTCCGGAAGAGTTAAGTGGGAGCAGGCAGGCCCTTATACCTGGTCATCTCCTGTATGTGTTTATAATACATTCGGTAAAGACGAGGTTTTATATGCAAGAAGTGATTCAAAGCTTCTTATGGTAGATGGACTTACCGGTGAGACAGACTCAGAGTTGGAGCTTGGAAGCGGCAATATAGAAGCTTCTCCTGCGGTTTACAACGACACACTTGTTCTCGGAACAAGAGGAAATAACATATTCGGAGTAAAATTAAAGTAAATATACTTAAACAAAAAACAGCAATAACTTGGGAGTTATCCCAAGTTATTGCTGTTTTATATATCAAATCATGAGGATTGGTGTTAGCATATCTTATGTTAAACTACAAAATATCCATCCTTACTGTAGAGATATGATTCAAGGCGGCTGTTATCGATATCCTTTTCAATTAACTCCTTATTTTCTAAGAGATAAGCCTTCTCTTTATCAAATGCATAGAGCCTGTAGATGATAACACGAACCTTCTCTCCCACCTTTATACTTCTTCTTTCCAAAGAACGGTGGGTGGTAAGTATAACTCCGTTTAAGTTAATCTTTAATTCAAGCGCATTTCCACGGAAAAGAATATCTATAACTTCTCCTTCTTCCGAGCAGTCAATCACATTCTTGAATCTCTGGTTATCAATCTTAAATGCCTCGACAAACTCAGGTCTGATAACAGCTCCTTCGTAATCACCCTTATCAAAGCCACGAAGCTTATGATAATCAGTTATGATTGTGGACTGACCGATAAACTCAGATACGAAAGGTGTCTCAGGATTCTTGTAAATCTCTAAAGGCGAACCAATCTGCTCTATCCTACCCTGGTTTGTAACGATAATCTGATCTGCAACCTCTACAGCCTCGTCCTGATCATGTGTTACGAAAATACTTGTGATGCCTACTTTGTAAATCATTTCACGAAGCCATGTTCTTAATTCCTGGCGCACCTTTGCATCGATAGCTGCAAAAGGCTCGTCGAGAAGAAGTAAGCTTGGGTTTGGCGCAAGAGCTCTTGCAAATGCAACTCTCTGACGCTGTCCACCTGAAAGCTGGTTTGGATAACGCTTCTCAAAGCCTTTAAGGCCTGTGAGTTCGAGCAGTTCATTTACCCTTTCCTTAATCTTTTGCTTGTCCCACTTTTTAAGCTTTAAGCCAAAAGCTATATTCTGGTATACAGTCATATATCTGAAAAGTGCATAGTTCTGGAACACAAAACCTATACCTCTCTCGGCTGGAGATATGTTATTAACGACCTTACCGTCGATTATTATCTCTCCCGAATTAGGATTTTCCAAACCTGCGATCATACGTAAAATGGTTGTTTTACCACTTCCGGATGGTCCGAGGAGTGCTACAAGTCTTCCCTTTTCTATGCCGAAATTAACATCCTTAGATGCTTGAAAATCTCCGTAGTTTTTATTTATATTTTTTAATTCAACGTACATAGTTAACCTCCATAGGTACATCAATTACTGTTGTTTAATGTGCCGATTTGTGCTGCTCTTCCTTTTCCTTAGAACCGTGCTCAAATATATTTCTGAATATAAGCACTATGATTGCTATGATAACAAGGAGTGAAGAAACTGCAAATGATGCTGTTATCGAGTCTGCCGATCCTGCAAGATAAAGCGCATCAATTTCCAAAGGAAGTGTAAATGTCTCTCCTCTGGTCTTTGAAAGTGCATTAACCGCTCCGAATTCACCTAAAGCTCTGGCTGTACAAAGGATGATTCCGTAGAGAAGCGCCCACTTTATATGAGGGAAGGTAATCTTTTTAAAGATTGTAAATCCTTTTGCACCCATGAGTGCTGCAGCTTCCTCTTCATCCTTACCCTGTGCGTTAAGAACAGGAATAAGCTCTCTGGAAACAAATGGAAATGTTACGAATATTGTTGCAAGACACACACCCGGTAAAGCAAATACAATCTTTATATCAGTTCCGAGCGCTTCGTTGATACTGTCTATTATTGGTGCAGCCCATCCCATACGCCCGAAGGTCATGATAAATGCAAGACCTGCTATAACCGGAGAGATGGAAAATGGTATATCTATAAGGGTTGCAAGCACCTGTTTACCCTTAAATGTATATTTTGTCAAAAGCCATGATGCCACAAGTCCGAAAAATGTATTTACAAGCACAGCAACTACCGTAGCAAGTATAGTAACCTTGAATGCTGATGATACATAGACTGTGGAAAGAGCTTCTTTATAAAATGATAAGCCGCTTTTTAAGGAATTGGCCAACACTGATATAAGTGGAAGAACCAGCATTAATAATACAAACAGAACACTGATAGTAATCAGCACTATTTTTGTAACCTTTCCTCCCTTTTGTGCTTCGTTCATTATTACCTCCTATCGAAGTTTAGCTGAGATGCCGCACGAGAACTTCAGGTTCTCGTGTCGGACCTTACAAGTTTACGGCTTCGGCGTAAACCTGATAGTTGAAACTTTTAAACGTTATTTGTTCTACGTGACTGCTTAACCTGAACTATATTAATTAGCAACAATAACAGGAATGAAACTATAAGCAGTATAAGCGCTATAGAAGTTGCTCCACTGTAATCCATATAGTTAAGTTTCTGCATGATTACGTATGAAACCACCTGAGTGTGTTCCTTCTGGCTGTTTCCGGAGATATAGATAACACTTCCGTACTCACCTATACCACGTGCGAAAGCAAGTCCGAAGCCTGTTATAAGAGATGGTCTTAATTCCGGTAAAATAACCTTAAAGAATGTCTGTCTCCTGTTGCCACCCAATATAAATGATGCTTCTTCATACTGAGAATCAAGCTTCTCCAATACAGGCTGTATAGCTCTTACTACAAAAGGAATACCAATAAAGATAAGTGCTATGGTAAGACCTATGTGTGTATATGAAATTCTGATACCAAGCTTAGAGAGTGGTTCTCCGATTTCACCTGTTGTAGAGTACATCTTAGAGAGTGTAATACCTGCTACTGCTGTAGGCAGAGCGAAAGGTAACTCGATAAGACCATCAAGAATTCTCTTTCCCGGGAAGTTATAGCGAACCAATACCCAGGCAAGTATAACACCAAATACACTGTTTATGATGGCAGCTATGAGAGAACAAAGTATACTGGTTCCAAATGCATAAAGTACTGCAGGAGTTGTAACTGTTTCCCAAAATTCCTTAGGAGACAATCTAAATGCATATACTAAAACAGAAGCAAGAGGAATCAGAATCAATATCGAAAGCATTGCAATAGTAATGCCAAATGTCAATCCAAAACCGGGTATAACCCGCTTTCCTTTTCTCATGTTTACCTCCAAGTTGAGGCTTTTTGCTGAAGCCTTTTGATTTGATATAGATTTTTTTGATTTGATATAGATTTGATATAGATACACAAAAAGCGGGGCAAGCTGTCCCGTTTTTTGCATATTATTTATTGGTTGATTCAAATATCTTTAGCCAGCCCTTTATTTTTCGCTAACCTGGTGACAATTCCGCTTATAGCGGAATTGTTAAAGCTGGTAAGGTTGATTCAAGTATCTTTAGCCAGCCCTTTATTTTTTGCTAAAGCTGGTAAGGTTGATTCAAGAAAGTAAGAACCAGCTTTTTTTAGCGAGCATAAATCTCATCAAAGATTGCGCCGTCCTTGAAGAACTTATCATAAGCTTCTTTCCAACCACCGAAGTCATCGATATTGCAAAGTTTCATATCAAGATCAAACTTATCAGCATAGTTCTTAAGTACATCTTCGTTAGATGGACGATATCCGTTCTTTCCGATGATTTCCTGTGCTTCATCTGTGTAAAGGAACTCAAGATACTCTTTAGCTAACTCCTCAACACCATCCTTCTTAGCGTTCTCGTCAACTATAGCAACACTTGGCTGAGCTAAGATACTTACGCTAGGAGATACGATTTCATAATCATCCGGGTACTCATTTACAGTTGCGATAGCTTCATTTTCCCATGAAAGAAGTACATCACCCTGTCCGTTTTCAACGAATGTTGTTGTTGATCCACGTGCACCTGAATCCATAACTGTTACATTTGCATATAAAGCCTTAACGAATTCCTTAGCTTTCTCTTCATCGTTATCGTTGTTCTCAAGAGCATACTCCCAAGCTGCAAGGAAGTTCCACATAGCTCCACCACTTGACTTAGGATCCGGTGTGATAACCTCAACACCTTTCTTAATTACATCGTCCCAATCTTTGATACCCTTTTCATTACCTTTTCTTACAAGGAAAACGATTGTTGATGTATATGGTGATGAATCCTTATCAAACTCATCAATCCATCCATCTTCGATAAGTCCTGCATCCTGGATAAGGTTGATGTCGTTCTCAAGAGCAAGTGTAACAACATCAGCTTCAGCACCCTCGATTACTGAACGAGCCTGTCCGCCTGAACCACCGTGTGACTGAACGATTTCAATATCTTTACCCTTCTCATCCTTGTAGTGCTTCTTGAATACTTCGTTGTACTCTTCATAAAGCTCTCTGGTAGGATCGTAAGATACGTTTGTTAATTTAAGCCCCTTCTTCTCATCTTTACTACCTGCTGACTTTCCACATCCTGTTGTAAGAGATGTAGCTGCAACAACTGTTGCAAGAGCAAGAGTTAAAATTCTGCTTGTTAATTTTCTCATTTTAATATCCTCCAAAAAAAATTGATTTGATATAATCGGCTGCGCTGTTCGCAACCTGTATATGCAAGATACTATAGGTTGAAAAATAATTCAAGAGAAAAATATACTTTTTTTATGTTTACATATCGTTTTTGATATATATCTAAATAAATCATAAGTCACTCTTAGTAATTAAAACCACTTATTCAAGCCATGTTTCACACCCTTTAAATCCCATAAATACTGCATTTTCACGAAATAAAAAAGCCGAAACCATGATATAAACCATGATTTCGGCAAAATTTTAAATATTTGATTCTTTTTTAGCCAAATCTATAAAATCTTTCATACTTTCGGATAAAAACTTGTTTTTATGATATACGATACTATACTTTCTCGTAAGCTTTATACCCTTTATATGAAAAGTCTTTATTTTATTGGTCTTTATGCTGTCTTCTACCATGCGAAGAGGAAGTATGGATACGCCTAGCCCCGCTGCAACTGCATTTGAGAGAGCCGCCGTACTGGTAGACTCCCATATGGGATCGATTTTTACCCCTTTTGCAGCCAAGTGACTTTCTGCCTGCTGTCTGGTGCCACTTTCCTTTTCTCTCATAAGAAAGCTCTCTGTGTTTAGCTCTGAAACCTTAACATCGTCTCTATCCGCAAATTTATGAAATCTACCGCATATGGGCACCAACTCATCATCCATAAATACTTCTTTTATTATACCTTCATGGTTTACATCACCCTCTACAAAGGCAAAGTCCAGCTTATTTTGGATTATCATATCCTGAATAACATCGGAATTATCTACCACAACCTTGATAGTAAGATCCTTATGTATTCTTTTATATTTTATAACAAGCTTTGGTAATATACACGAACCTATACTTATACTGGAACCAATCTTTATTACACCCTTTTCATTCCAGTTTTTCATCTTATCATCCATCTCATCGTAGAGTGAGATAAGTCTCGCGGCTTCTTTGTAAAGCTCTGTCGCCGCGTCCGTAGGTCTTATGCTTCTGCCATCCCTTTCAAAAAACTTGGTGTTGTAATACTCCTCCAGTTCTCTGATAGCCAGACTGGTAGCGGGCTGTGTCAGCCCCAGCTTCTTACCTGCCGCAGTTACACTTCCTTCATCATAAACCGCAACAAAAACCCTTATATGCTTAATATTCATATCGTTCCTCCCGAGAAAAACAATATTTCCGGACTTTTATTAGAGGTGGAAGATTTCTCCGACCAAGTTAAACCAATACTTCCTTTAACTTTTCTAAGTCCAGTCTGAATACAGGATCAAATTCCTCTGATAATATGTAAGTGAGAAGCGATTTTGTAAACTGGATTACTTCAACACTTGATCTAATCTCTGACAATCTGCTGGTGCATACCATAAGTCTTCCGCTGTATACACGGCCTTCGAAAAGTATTCCAAGCTTATGATTTCTGTCAAAGTTATCTATCATCTGAACTATCGGTCTGTAAGAAATATCTGTTACATCATCGAGTATTACACAGTCTGAGTGTGAAACAATCTTATACCACTGAGGTGTAGAGTACTTAAGGGTTGGGAAGCTGTTAAACACCGGATGAGTATTATTTATAAGAAGTCCCATAGTTCCGACTGCTGTAGGCTTTTTCATCCATTCACATATATTTCTAAACATTGGATAACACCAAAAATCAGTACAGTAAAAGCCTCTTATGGCTTCACTCACCTCATAAGGTAAAAGCAGTACACTTTGACCGTTTTTAAGAGCTGCTGAAGCCTCCGCCATATCATTTGTAATAAGTGCAGAGTACTTAAGATTATGAGAATTAACAGCAAATGATTCTTTAACCTCACTTAGCTCCGGATACCGAACAACTTCACCCGGCTCTGCTTCACCAAGTGTAAGAGCCCCAAAAGGAAGTCCGTCCCAAGCTCTGCTCGGTCTTTGTTTAACGTCAAGTATGCTACTTATCCTTGCTTCACTTGAATCTCTGTTTGGATAAAGCCAGAGATCATAGCTGTTTTGTATATCAGTATTATTGATATGTAATGTAAGTCTTAGAGCGTAAGGTCTCTCTGTATCCGGTAATGTAACATTAATAGGCGAAAGCTTAACCAGATCACTTACTCCGTCAGGAACACTTATCTCGCCCTCTGCTATACATGTAAGCACAGGCCCTCTGCTGTAAGCATCTGAAAGTATATGCTGTCCCTCAGGGTGCAGCTTTCCGGCCTTTCTTACGGCTCCGACATCTACAATCTTTAGCGACCAATTAACCTTTGCATTGGATAATCTTGCCGGATTGTAATATCTGATAGCTGTATCTGCATGGAACTCATCACCACCTCTTAAGATGTATGATGTGAAATTAGCCATAAGTACAGCATCAGAGCAGTATCCTCTCCACTCTTCTGCATTTACAAGACCCTTTGAGTCCATAAATGCGTCCAATATACCTACCAAAGCGGTACCCTGTCCCTGGAAATCCTGTATATCCAGTATCTGATAGCCTGCTATCAAGTCAGATCTTGCAGCAGCCTCGAGCTCCTCTTTATAACAATCAACAGCAAACTTACCGCTTGCCATAAAGAAATCCTCAGCCAGATCAAGCATACCTTTGCTTTCAAGTCTTTCTCTGAAAACTTCAAAGTTTCTTGCCTTTAAAGGTCCTTTATATTTACTTATCTCCCTAAAGTTAGGGTATACGGCAAACTGTCCTATCTCATGAGATATAACCGGAATCTTAGGCACCAGTATTTCATCATCAAGCTCTGAAGCCTTAACTTTCTTTACACCGGTACCATACTGAATCTCAATCTCTGCATCCGGGTCAACCCCTGAGACATCGATATTTTCTATATCAGGATGGATAATCTTATCGTAATTATATGTAGTGGAAGGCTCCTCTGACTGTATATGTCCGAGAGGTGTATCGCACATACCGTAGGAACCTCTGAAATGCCTGTCAAAAGGTGCCAGCCTTACTCCAACATAGAAGTCATCCTGAGGCACTATGAGAGGTGCATGCTGGAAGTTATTAGATCCCTGTGTGTACAGGTGCCTGCTGTCATATATCTTATAATCACTGAGTATATCATTCATGACATCCTTATTGCCCCAAAGCTCATTGCCCAGAGACATCATACAGAAGGATGCGTGATTTCCATACCAATCAAGCATGAGAAAGCCCTGATTTACCAGATACTCATGCTCTGTAGCATTGTGTCCTTCGTCTTCCGGACCCGACAGTGTTCCCCAGAAAGGAAGCTGTGGCTCCATATATATACCTACTAAGTCTGCCGCAAGAAATGCTGCTTCAGGCGGACAGCAGGTATGATATCTGTAATGATTGATACCGTATGACTTAGATATCTTTAAAACATGTATCCAGGATATAAGGTCTGTCGGAAATACACCTGTAAGAGGGAAGGTAAGTCCATCGTGCTTTCCTCTTAAGAATGTTGGATTTCCATTAATCAAAAACCTTTTACTTGTTGTTGAAAAGTTTCTTAAACCAAAGTGAGTTGCAATCTCCTCACCATTTTCAAGTGCTGCTTTTAACTCGTATATGCGAGGGTTATGTTCACTCCAAAGCTCCGGTGCAAGACCAAGATTATAATCCAAATGAATTATGGTCTCTATACCTGCTTTAAGCTCAAAGTTCTTAATTCTTTTACCCAGAGTGTTGCCTATGTAGCCAAACTCATCCATAAGTTGAGCTGTTACTGAGGCCTGCATATACTCGTCATTTGTGGTTGTATTTACAACATAGATATCTACACCTACCATCTTTTTACTTACATCCGGATAGGTTACAACCCTGTCTATGTAAACCTTTTCATAGGTTTGAAGTGCTATCTCACCGACTATTCCAAGCCAGTTACTCTGGGTATCCGGAGAAGTAAGATGTCCTCCTCCTGTAGGATAATCGGTATTAGATACCATTATAGTTAATTCAATTTCTTCTTTGTCTTCAGGTATAAATTCTGTGAGCTCATAAACGTGAGGTGCCACAAGGCAGTCGCACTCTCCGACTGCCTTATCATCAACCCAAACCTTGGTAAGCCTTGTTCTCTCAAGCTTGAGTTTTACTACCTTACCGGCCAAGGCTTTGACACCTACTTTGCGCTTAAACCATGCGTAGCCCTCTACTGCATACTCATCGGTTAAGTGCTCAGTTTCTCTTTTTTCATTGTACCTTCCCTTTTTTGCTAACGAAGTAGTTCCGGGAAGTATCATGGTATCATCAAAATCAGCTTCGTAAAACCTATTCTCTATACCAACCTTTTCTTCGTCTAAGCGAAAACTCCATACTCCCGATAAATCATAAACATCCCTCATATGTAAACTCCATTCCGGGAGCATTGTAGCTCCCTAAAACCCCGAAACTGATTATCTTGATTATTACCTTAATTTCATGCTCTTTATGTAACCTGTTTTCTTGGTAAAGAGCTTCTTATATGTTTTTCTCTTCTTTTTAGGAGAGCTTATCTTAGCCTTTTTAAAGATTCCCTTGATAGCATTAGCTCCAACCTTCTTAAGAACAAGTGATTTAATCTTTATATTCTTAAGGCTTGAAGCACCGTAAAATGCTCTGGCTTCGATAGTTCTAACATTCTTTCCGATAACTACGCTTGTAATGCTCTTATTATCCTTACATGCATCTGCTGCAATAGTAGTTACCTTGCACATAACACTTGTGCCGTTCTTTACTACTGCTACTTCATCAGGAATAACAATCTTCTTAGCACTTGTATCTGTAGGACCTGAGTATGCTACAGCATCTGATGCACTGTCATAAACATACTTTCCGCCTTCAAACTCTGTAATATTGCTTGCAGTAGGCACTGTAGGTGCCTTAGTAGGAGCTGCCGTTGCGGCAGGTGCCTTAGTAGGAGCTGTTGTCGGTGAAGCACTAGGTGTTACTTCAGGAGAAGGACTTGGTTCTTCAGGTAATGTATCTCCATGATGTAATCCAAGTATACCAACAGCATCAATGGTAAGTGAACCGTCTAAAAGCTCGATTGTTACGGTATGTGTATCATAGGTAAGATCAGCTAGCGAGTAGATGGTACACATGTTTTCCGCTGAATGGGTATAAGTCTTTTCATAAAGCACATTTCCATCCAGATAAACCTTTATGGTTGCATACTTCTTATTGTAACCACTGAACTCAATACCTGTTCCCTTAAATGTATATGTAAGTGTGGCTCCTGCTCCTGTTGAGAAGGATGCGCTTCTCTGATATATGTACATACCCTGTCCTGTAGCATGGTTCCACTTATCATTATAGATAAGCTTTGCAGCCTTTTCATCTGTCAGATCGTAAAGCTCAAGGTTGTCTACATACTCTGTATAATAAGGTGCATATCCCTCTATCTTAGAAATCATAAGATTATCGTAGCAAACATTTGACCATGCACATCCGAGCCCTACACGTCCGTATGTTACAGGATACTCATCAGTATAAGATGTAATCTCAGTGTCATTTACATAAACCGTAATTACGCTTCCCTTTGCTTCCATGGTGATTCTATTCCATACACCAAAACCTGTATTAACACCTTCAGGGGCACTCTTTCCTTCTTCTACTGTATATTCAGCTACTGCTTTACCGAGTCTCATAAGCTTATAGCTTCCGTCTGTAAAAAGCTTAAAAGTGTATCCGGCAGACTTATCAAGTGCTGCGTCACCACCGGTTTGCCTTACAGCTACAGCAGCATATGGATTTTTAGTACTTGTCTCTTCTATGCATGTATCAACGCTGACCGCATAATTAGTCCACCTGAAATCTCCTATCAGCACATTGGGATCACTTGAATTCCATGCACCAACCCTTTCGGATGTCTGCTGACGAAGTACATTGCCATTATCTGTTTTAACAACCTCGTATGCACCGTTTATGTTATGAGTATAACGAGGTATAAAGCCTGTAGCGCCACCCCTTGACTCTGCGTAATCCTCTGTTTCTCCTGTAAGGGAGCCCTTACCGTCAAGGATAGCTACAGTCTTTCCTTCATACTCAAAGTTATCCGCATAAAGTACAGAGCTGCCTGTATCCTGAGTACTTCCTGTATCGTCTGTGTCTAATACTGTTCTCTCTGTCTCTCTTGGAAGACCTGCATTTAACTCAGCATCATCCTTCTTATCAAGACTTGTAACTGTTACTATGGATCTTTTCTTAACAGTGACGCTGAACTTTCCGCCTGAAACAGCCTCATCACCGAGGTACTTCATGTAATTCTCATCATATGCACCATCGTCTGCTGCTCTGGTTTCCCAGACTTCTACAGAATCTATATCCTTTTTGAAGTTCTTGATTGTTACGTTATAAGTTCTGTCTGTATCTGAATTATTTACAAATACAGTAGAAAAATCATCTTTATCAGGACACCCAAGAGTCATATAGCTATCTGCATCATTCTCGCCTGTTACGATTCTTCCTGAGCTGTCTCCGTCTACATCACACCTTGTAGACTCGGAAATAACTCTCCAGATACCATTGGTATTGGTGTCATTCTCCCATCCGCACTTAGCAAACTTACATACATGAGAAAGTGCGAGTAAACCTGTATCGTAGCGCACATAACCTGACCATGGGTCTCTTGCGCTTATAAGCTCCTTGAAGGAGTACTGACCTCCTTCATAGAAAGAACCTACTACAGGCTGATAGATGTTATGGGTTCTTCCAGTACATACAAATCCTTTTATAAAGTGATTCATCATCTCAAGGGCACTTCCGCCTCCGCCTATACCTTTTCCAGTACTAGGTCTGAAGTAAGAATTGGAAAAAACTGCCTGATTTTCACTGCTCCATACTTCCTTATCAAGCTCGGTGGCAATCCTTGGCATACCATCCACAGCCTCACCTTCAGACCTCCTGTTACTGTAAGGATAATGCATACCCGCTGCCGCAATACTCTCTGCAAACTCCTCATCTTCAAAAAGAGCTTTGAAAGCATCCTCACTAAACTGCTCAGCTTCATCTGTAATTATGAATTTGATTTTCTTATATAATTTAAGTGCTGTCTTATCAGGGATAGTCTCCTCTGTTTCAGCTGCTATCTGCTCCTTAAAGTACTTAATACGCGGAATATCCCATGTTCCGTTCCACCCTTCATTAGTATTTGGATTGATATAATCAATCATATAACCATATTCTTCATAAGCCTTAAGTATGGTCTCCTTAAACCAATTATAATAATTCTCATCACCTTTTATATAAACCGGCTGATTCCACTTAAGTACACTTGTCTTAAGATCCGGATTAATCTTCTTTGCATCTGCTATAAGCTGCCATCCTGCATTTCTCTTAACATTAGCCTCTTCATCCGCTGTTCTCTTGGTAGCTGCCTCTGAACCGGTTGAGTTATTACCATCATTACCCATCTCAAGCTTTAAGTGGGTTATGATAGGATTATCTCCTCCAAAGAGGTACTGCATAAGCTTCGCATATACTTCCGGATGCTCTGACTTATAATCCAAAAGCAAATCGCTTGTAGAGTTACCTGAAAGCATACCAAATCCCTTGTATGTAAGTCCATTTACATTATCTACATTGATATCTTCTGCATCAATTGTAAATTTACTTGTACTTGCACTGAGATTTGATTTCATTTCTGCCGCCTTTACTTTCTGTTTCTGCATGGGAATACTGACACTTGTTAAAGCAAGTGCAGCACTCAAACAAATCGCTCCAACACTTTTAATCGTCTTTCCCATATAACCTCCAAATATATTATAGATTTTCCCTAATAGTAAAAAAATACTTCACATAATACCTAAGTCTTATAATACATAAAATTCATTGATTTAGCAATATAAAAATGTTATTATCAATAATTAAGAAATACTAACGGAGGCGCTTATGATAAATAACGATTCTATCAAAAAGTTACTTTCATATGTGGATGATTCTGATGTGGAGTCCATAAGTGACAGCATAAGCTCTACTCTTGATACCATGAATCATATCAAGAAGGAATCCACGTTGAACAGAACCCCTTATGACCTTTCTGAGTTTATTAACTTAGATGAGGAATCTCTTAAGCATGTCTCTTCCCTTTCGGATGGATGGGGTCTTGTCCTTGCGGGAGGCGGCGGTAAGGGAGCCTACCAGGCAGGTGTTATAAAAGCTGTCCTGGATTCAAACAAAATAGATATAAAAGCCTGTGTGGGTAATTCTGCAGGAGGATTAAATGCAGCGCTTTTTTCTGCTCTTCCAAAAGAAAAACTCTTTGATATCTGGAAATCCATAGATCAGCTCGATGTCCTTACTCCTGAGGGAATGTCCTACGAAGAGATAGACACTCTAAGAGATATAGAGTTTTTCTCTGAGTCCGAAATATACTCTGCCGTGCTTTCCGGTCTTCTAAATCAAAAGGGAGCTTACTCAAGACATGGACTATCGAGAGTAATAGAAAATACAGGCGTAATGACAGAGCTTAACATGAGTAAAACCCCTTGCTTTGTTACCTGTTTTAATATCGATAAACTAAGGTGTGACAACATATTTTTAAATAATCTGACTCCATTTGATATAGAAAGCGCCCTGCTTGCGACCTCAGCCATACCGGCTATTTTCGAACCCGTTACATTTTTGAGAGGAAGGTACTTAGACGGTGGATTTCCTTACCTGGGGAACAACACTCCACTATCTCCGCTTTATAAGCTTGGCTTTAGAAGGTTTCTAGTAATCCACCTCTCACCTCGTAAGCAAAGAGCGGAAAGTGTAAATTCACTTAAGCTAAATCGGCGATTGACAGGAGAAAACCTGTACACGGGTGCTACTTATGTGCATATATTTCCTAATAAAAATCTTGGAAATATGTTTGAGGGAACTCTTAATTTTGAAGATAATTACATCGACAGTCTTCTGGATATGGGCTATAATGATATGAAATCGAAGCTTCCGGATATCGACCTTGCAATTGAGAGCACACCTGATGAGTTCGGGGAGATTCATATACTTAACGGTCGTAAATATCGTAATTACGACGAAGTGCTTGATTCACTGATAAAAAAGTAAAGATATCGAAAAGAATTTATTTGTTTTATGCATAAATTATTTACAAACATCAATCCGGTTCAAAAAAACTAAACAAAAAGAAGGAAAAACCATGGAAAAAAAGCTTATAGAACAAATCGAAAAATGTTACGAAATCTGTGATTATATCGAAGAAAATATGAAGGGGATCACTGCTCCGAAGCCTTCAGTAAGGGAAAACTTAAAGCAGGAATTCTTAAACTTTGCCCTTTACATCTCATTTGCCAATGCAAAGTACAGCGATTTTGAGCAGACCTTTATAAAGGAGCACCTCGGAATTAAAGTAACCGAGGATGACGCCTATAATCTAAAGGTTACAAGGGTACTGTATGAGAATAACTACGGAAGAACTGTACCATTTATACTTAAGTATATGGTAGTTGCGGATGCGGGAAGAAAGATAAAAGGCGATAAATACCTTAATAAAAAAGCAAAGACCTTAGTTGAGACCTATAGAAACCTGGGACAAACATACATAGCTACCAATCCGGCTGCTGGAGAACCGGAAGTAAGGGTCATGACGGGTTACATATCTATGCTTGACAACTTTTTAAAGACTTATGGGCTTTTGAATATAGATCATAAAACCAGAACATTTGACTTAAGTTCTCCTGAGGAGAGTACAGAGACTACGGAGAACCTGCTTGCTGAGCTTAATTCGCTGACAGGACTACTGTCCGTTAAAAACGAAGTAAATCAATTGGTTAACCTTCTAAAGGTTCAGAAAATGCGTGAAGAACGTGGTATGAAAACCACTTCCACCAATAAGCATGTTATATTTTCAGGTAACCCGGGAAGCGGTAAAACTACTGTAGCTAGGCTTCTGTCAAAGATATACGCAAGTATTGGTGTTGTCAGTAAAGGTCACTTAATAGAGGTTGACCGCTCCGGACTTGTAAGTGGTTACATCGGTCAAACCGCTCTTAAGGTGCAGGATGTGGTAGAATCTGCACTAGGTGGAATCCTCTTTATAGACGAAGCCTATGCGCTTACCAATTATAAGGGCGAGGGAGACTTCGGTCAGGAGGCCGTGGATACGCTTCTAAAGTGCATGGAGGATCACAGAGATGATCTCATAGTTATCTGCGCCGGTTATACCGACCTTATGGCTGAGTTTGTTGAGTCTAATCCCGGACTTAAATCCCGATTCAGTAAGGTTATAGAATTCGAGGATTATACCGCAGAGGAAGAGATGGAAATCCTTAAATCCATGTCCAAAAAACAGGACTATCAGCTATCTAATGAAGCTACCCAAAAGGCTCTTGCTTTCTTTACTGAGCGCTGTGAGAATAAACCAAAGAATTTTGCAAACGCAAGAGATGTAAGAAATTATCTTGAGAAGGCTGTTACCAACCATGCAACCAGGATTATAAGCCAGAACAACGAACAGACAGATATTAATGATATAACACTTAAAACTATAGAGGCTTGCGATTTAGAGGGCATAAACCTGGATTAAAATTTACTTCAATAGGAGTTTATACGCTTTACTATAAAAAGTAAAAACTGACCTATGATTTCTTTTGTTTTTGAAATCCATAGGTCAGTTTATTTTATTGGTTTTGTTATTTTTTATTTGTTTTTCTGATGAATACGGGCAGCTACATTAATCAGGCTCATAATCTTTTCTATGGCATCTGACTGATTGCTTCTTTCCATCTTCTCTATAAGCTTGTCTTTTTCATTATACAGATTTTTAATGCTTGCAAAGAGTACTTCATCCGTTATATTTTCCTCTTCAAGCACATGAGCAAAGCCCTGCTTTTTAAATGATTCTGCATTTAAAATCTGATCTCCTCTGCTACTCTTTCTTGAAAGTGGTATAAGAAGAGCCGGTTTTTTAAGTGCAAGAAGTTCACATATGGAATTTGCTCCTGCTCTTGAAACAACTATATCAGCTGCTGCAAAAAGATCCGGAAGCTCTTTTCCTATATACTCAAATTGCGCATATCCCTCAACCCTTGAGTGCTCGCGACTTAAGTTACCCTTTCCGCAGAGATGAATAACGTTAAACTTATCAGTAAGTATACTAAGTATGCTTCGTATACCTTCATTTATGGCTACAGCACCCTGGCTGCCACCCATAACCATAAGAACCGGCTTTTCTTCCTTAAAGCCACAGAACTTCACTCCTGCTTCCTTACTTCCTTCGAAAAGCTCCTGTCTTATAGGCGATCCGGTTACAACTCCCTTAGAATCCTTTATATACGGAACTGTCTCAGGGAAGTTTACGCATACGTGTCTTGCACAAGGTATACATAGCTTATTGGCAAGTCCCGGTGTCATATCCGATTCGTGAATTATACAAGGTATACCGAGACTGTAGGCTGCTCTCACAACAGGTACGGATACAAATCCGCCCTTTGAAAATACCACATCAGGCTTTATCTTGTTCAATACGGATGTAGATTGCTTGATACCGGTAAGAACCTTAAAAGGATCAGTAAAATTCTGAAGATCGAAGTACCTTCTAAGCTTTCCCGTAGAAACGCCTGCGTAAGGTACTCCCTGATCAAGCATTAGTTTTCTCTCTATTCCGTCCTTTGAGCCTATATAATAGATATCGTAGCCTGCCTTCCTAAGTTCCGGAAGAAGTGCAATATTGGGTGTTACATGACCTGCGGTCCCACCACCCGTTAGAACTATGGTTGCCATAATACTCTCTCTTTTCTGTTTCTTTTAATGTAAATGTGTCAATACCCCCACCTACACCTAAGCTTAGAGGTGGGGAATTTCTCCGACTGAGTTAAAAATCACTTACTTTACTACTGTCTCTTGCTTTTCTTAACATAGTAAGGAATCCTGTAGCATACCTTCCTATGCTTTATAGCTATGTCGTACTTACCTTCAGCAAGTGTGTCTAAAGGTACGGTAACATAGAAGTTCATCTTTCTAAAAAGCTTGCTATCCTGCTTTGTGTCCGTAAGATTCATCTCATAGACATTTTCTTCGTTGTAGATGTAAACCTTCTTCAAAGTGTGATCCTTGCAGAATATCTGAAGCATATCATCTATAACTCTAAACTTAAGATTCTCTATATCCTTCTGAAGTTCTGCCTCAGCATACTTTTTAGGAAGCTTGGTTACCTTCTTTAGCGGAGTAAGCTTTCCAAGTACCAAAGGCTCATCTTCTGTTATCGGACTCATCATGGTATCGATATCAATATCAATAAGATACGTACAGAAGAAGTCATTTTTACAAATAATCTTGTTAAGCTGCTCTCCTGTTTCATAATCATACTCGTATATAGCTGCTCTTGCATCTTTTATGTGAGTCTCAAGATTTGCACACATGGCGTAAACTCTCTTACGACCATCATTATCCTTACTGTTTTCAGTAATTATCGCATTGGATCTGGTTATACTGAGCTCAGTAGGAAATCTCTTAAGCTGCTTAACGGTTTTTAACTTTTCATCGATTCTGAAAACCATTACATTGGACTCTTTCTTACCATCAAACCAGTCTACAGGTCTTCTGTTTCCGGTATGATTATCAAAAAGTATGATGTCTATTGTTTTATTCTCTACATCTCTCTCAAGGATTTTAACTGCATGCTGCTGGAAGAACCAATCATGGTGTCCCTCCGGCTTAAGAACCATACTCTCCTGCTCAGTACCCTTGTAAAACTCAGGATTTGTAAGAATCCACTCAATCTTATTGGTCTTAAGACTGATTTTTACTATGGTATGAACATTTCTAAGAGATGCTATAACTGCATCCTCATCGTATATATAATCAAATGAATTGATATGTGCCCAGTCGTGTCTGGTATCGTAGGTTCCGTCGAAATAATCGTTCATGTTTATCTTTCTGGTAACCTCTCCTGTTGCACGACTGACCTCTATAATCTGATTTTCTAAGTGCATGTCTTCGGGAAATGAACTGGAGGACTGAAGGAAATCGCCCTTCCCCTCTTCTTCTATAGCCCAATGATGGAAGCCTATATCGTTATGATATGTCTTATATGCACGTCCTAAGTAATCCATCTCATACATGATATTGGTATGAGCGTTACCGTAATTATATCGTCTCTGATCCTGTTCACAATACAGGAAGTGACCGTTCTTTATTAGGTGATAACCATATGGATATGGCATCTTAGAAGCTATATATCTGATATTACCCTTGTTGTCAAAGGCATAAGAGCTTCCCAAAAATCCGCCTGTAATCAGTAAGAGTGTATCATCTCTGAAGTCGAGTGGGTTTTCAGGTTTTATACTGCTTTTTAAGGTTTCCGGAAGCCTGGTGGTTTTAATATTAATAGTTTTAGAGTCTGTTGTATTACCTGCCGCATCAACAATCTCAATTATAACTTCATTACTGGCATCCTCATACAGTCCTATAATCGGGACACGATGTCTGGTGGTAAGTACCTGACTGATCCTTACATAATCAGCAGCGCCAAGCATCCCCTTTACTGTATACCTTACCGATACATTCTCCTGAGTATTAAATACAACAAGGGCAGACAGAGGTGACATCTTATATGGATTCACCAGTACAAGCGGCTTTTTAAGCTTATACTTTTTAGAATCCAATATACTCTCTATCATCTTTTCTTTTCGATAGGTTTTTACGGTAGGTGAAGCATTTTTCTTCATGTCGGTACTCACCGTATAAGGAACCTGCTTAGGTGACAGCTTATATGCTTTGGAAGCGGCATTAAACTCTTCCTCATCCTTTATAATATAATCTGCAAATAAATCAGATAACTTCATAAATAACCTCTTTCTTTAATATGCCTTACCCCAATAAACCATGGTTTTAGCTTTCTTTCCGCAGCATACGCAGGTGTCACTGATCTCTTCCTGCTCAAACGGCATACATCTTGAAGTTGCGGTTGTATCTTCTTTTATCTTTAACTCACAGGCTTCTTCTCCACACCACATAGCCTTAACAAAACCGGGCTTATTGGCGATGATATCCTTAAATTCATCATAGTTCTTTGCGGTATAAGTACTACTGTCTCTGTGAGCTTTTGCTCTCTCAAGCATGTCTGACTGCATGGTTTCAAGAAGCTTTGCAATCTCAGCATCTGCATCCTCGAATCGTATGGTTGTCTTCTCTCTGTTATCGCGGCGCACCGCAACGAAGGTTCCGTTTTCGATGTCTTTTGGACCTATTTCAATACGAATCGGAACTCCCTTCATCTCATGCTCTGCAAATTTCCAACCCGGACTCTTATCGGTGTCATCTACCTTTACACTGAATGCTCCGAGTTTTTCCTTGATTTCATTCGCTTTATCAAGCACGCCCTCGCTGTTTTGTCTGATAGGTACTATAACTACCTGTGTAGGTGCTATACGAGGCGGAAGCACAAGTCCGGAATTATCACCATGAACCATTATGATGGCTCCTATGATACGTGTTGACATGCCCCAGGATGTCTGATGTACGTACTCAAGTTTATTTTCCTTGCTTGTATACTGTATGCCGAAGGCCTGGGCAAAACCGTTACCGAAGTTGTGGCTGGTACCGGACTGGAGTGCTTTTCCATCGTGCATAAGAGCCTCTATGGTATATGTCGATTCAGCTCCTGCAAACTTCTCTTTATCAGTCTTTTTACCCTTTATCATAGGGATGGCAAGTATTTCCTCACAAAAAGCTGCATAGAGATTTAACATCTGTATGGTTCTTTCCTCTGCTTCTTCTGCAGTGGCGTGAGCTGTATGTCCTTCCTGCCATAAAAACTCCATAGAGCGAAGGAAAGGTCTGGTTGTCTTTTCCCATCTTACTACAGAGCACCACTGATTGTAGAGCTTTGGAAGATCTCTGTGAGACTCTACTATATCCTTATATAAATCACAGAAAAGTGTTTCAGATGTAGGTCTTACACACATGCGCTCAGTAAGCTTATTTAAGCCTCCTTCTGTAACCCATGCTACTTCGGGCGCAAAGCCTTCTACGTGATCCTTTTCCTTATTAAGAAGCCCTTCCGGTATAAACATAGGCATATATACATTTTCAACGCCTGTTTCCTTAAATCTTCTGTCAAGCTCCTTCTGGATATTTTCCCATATAGCATAACCTAAGGGACGATATATCATACATCCTCTAATACTTGAATATGCTATAAGTTCTGCCTTTTTGACTACATCAGTGTACCATTGGGCAAAATCCTCTTCCATAGAGGTGATTTCCTCTACCAATTTCTTTTCCTTTGCCATACTTCCCTCCAATTGAGTTTTATTATTTCACATTCACGATAACCTGAGATGCTTTTTTTCCATTGGCAACAAGTGTAACCTTTGTCTGTCCCTTCTTTTTAGCTTTAAGACTAAGAGTTATCTTACCCTTCTTACTTGCTGCTTTTTGGAATTTAAGTAAGCCTTTTTTTGTATACTTCACCTTGGTTGGTGTGGCTACGGGTTTAGAATTGTTCTGAGCCTTCTTTACGATATACTCAACATTTACAACGCTTCCCTTCTTACCTGATACATAAAGTGCTTTAGGACCAAATTTTTTAACCTTGTTCTGAACGAATACCTTAATCTTAGCTGTCTTGTTTCCTGACTTAAGAGTTACTAAAGTGTTTGTACCCTTTACAGCAGCCTTAGGTACCTTAATCCTAACTTTATTTGTAAGCGGATTAACTATCGCCTTCTTAATCACCTTAGAGTTTTTGATAATTGATTTAACAGGCTTATAGGTAGTCGCACCTGCTGCTGCTACAACCTGATAAGGAACTGCAAGCTTTCCACCTGCCGGGATAATAACAGTCTTATATGCTTTATCTACTTTAAGGCTCTTAGTCTTATCTGCTGCTTCAACAGTAAGATTAATAGCTGCAACTGTAGATACGTAAGCAGTCTTCTTTTCTACTTCCTTAACATACTTATCTCCGTCATCATCTACTGCCTGCTTTGTTGTAACTGCTGTCTCTGTGGTAGTCTTTATAACATAAAGTGAGATAGCTGCCTTGGAAGTAACCTTTGCTGCAACGTCATAAGTAACATCTACATTTGCATCACTTGCCTTAACAGAGGCCTGTGTTACTACATTTACTGAATTTGTTATAATCTTAACAGATACAGCATCCCTACTTGTTACAGCGGTAGCTGCAACCTTGTTGGTATATGACTTTATCTTATTAAGTGATCTGACTGTAACAGCTGCTGTCTGGAAAGGTACCACTCTAACTTCTGCTGCAGAGCTAACCTCTGCAGGTGTATAGATACCTGCAATCAAAAGTGCTATTGCGAGCACCTTAGCCAATGTTTTTCTTAAATTGTTCATAATATTTTCCTCCCATTTTCCTAAAATGTAAACTTGTCAGCAAAGTAACTTTGAAGTTCATCTATCTTAACTCTTACTTGTTCCATGGTATCTCTGTCACGAATCGTAACTGAGTTGTCCTCTTCAGAGTCGAAATCATAAGTTATACAATAAGGTGTACCAATCTCATCCTGTCTGCGGTAACGCTTTCCTATAGCGCCTCTGTCATCATACTCGCAGTTATACTGCTTTGAAAGCATTTCATAAATCTTTGTTGCAGGTTCTGATAATTTCTTTGAAAGCGGAAGTACACCAATCTTTACAGGTGCAAGAACCGGATGAAAATGAAGTACGTTTCTTACAGAACCATCTTCAAGAGTCTCCTCATCATAAGCCCCGCAAAGGAATGCAAGAGTAACTCTGTCAGCACCCAGTGAAGGCTCGATAACATAAGGTATATAACGTTCATTCTTCTGATCATCAAAGTATGTGAGGTCTTCCTTTGATACTTCCTGATGACGTCCTAAATCGTAATCTGTACGGTCTGCTATACCCCAGAGCTCGCCCCAACCAAATGGGAAGAGATACTCTATATCAGATGTAGCCTTGCTGTAAAAAGATAATTCTTCTTTATCATGATCGCGAACTCTCATCTCTTCTTCCTTCATGCCTAGACTCTTTAAGAAATCTATACAGAAGTTTTTCCAATAATCAAACCACTCCAGATCTGTATCAGGTTCACAGAAGAACTCAAGCTCCATCTGCTCAAACTCTCTGGTACGGAAAGTGAAATTACCCGGTGTAATTTCATTTCTGAAGGATTTTCCTATCTGACCTATACCAAATGGGATTTTCTTTCTTGAAGTACGCTGTACATTTTTAAAGTTTACAAATATACCCT
The DNA here is from genome assembly GCA_016281605.1 of Lachnospiraceae bacterium. GTDB lineage: Bacteria > Bacillota > Clostridia > Lachnospirales > Lachnospiraceae > JAEEJA01. The sequence continues at coordinate 56,630 of JAEEJA010000057.1, read as the reverse complement.
GTGCTGTCTCAGGTCTTAAGTAAACAGTATTTTTAGCATCCTCTGTAACTCCCTGGAAGGTCTTAAACATAAGATTGAACTGCCTTATATCTGTCCAATTTACTTTGCCACATGAAGGACAAGCCACCTGATGCTCATCTATAAACGCCTTCATCTCTTCGTTAGACCAGCCATCTATGGAACTCTCAAGAGTTATGTCATTTTCCTTTGCATAATCCTCGATAACATTATCAGCACGAAATCTCTCATGACACTCCTTACAATCCATAAGGGGATCTGAGAAGCTTCCAAGATGTCCTGAAGCAACCCATGTCTGTGGGTTCATGAGGATGGCGCAATCGATACCTACATTGTAAGGATTTTCACGTATAAACTTCTGCCACCATGCTGCTTTTACATTGTTCTTAAGTTCCACACCAAGATTACCGTAATCCCAAGTGTTGGCGAGCCCTCCGTAGATTTCCGAACCGGGATAGATAAATCCTCTTGCTTTGGAAAGTGCTACGATTTTGTCAAGTGTCTTTTCCATGTTTGTTTTTCCTCCATGTTTAGCAAATTGCTATTTTACTTTTACTTTTATTTTTTTACTTACTGCACCGGATGTTACAGTAATCTTAATAACTGTTCCCTTTGAAAGCTTTTTAGCATTCTTCTTAAGCTTGATTGTTATAGTCTTCTTCTTAGCCTTGTGGGTTACCTTTACGTATTTTTTGAACTTTTTAGCTACCTTTACGGATACCTTATCTGCATCCTTAGAGGAATCTACCTTAGTTACCTTGTATGTAACCTTCTTACTCTTTCCTGCTTTAAGTGAGAAAGATGTGCTTGAAAGCTTTAAAGTCTTTGTATTGCCAAGGCCTGTTGCTTTAACTGCTGTTGTAACAGCAGGTGTTGTAGCTACTGTAACCGGCTTAGCTACTGCCCCCTGAGTAGGTACTGTAGGAGTAGTCTTTCCGGTATCATCAGGATTTCCTTCGCTTGGATTTGGATCATCAAGGACTCCGTCGTAATCCTCTACGATATTTTCAGCATTGAGCATATCGTAGAAGCTTGATTCTCCGTAATATGCTCTAAGTGATGCACTTATACCCATAACAAGCTGTGTAGGATCAAAAGACATTAAATCTTCGTTTACAAGTGGCTCGCTTTCTATCTTGAAGTCTACGAATGAAGCTGCATTTTCAAGGAAGGTATGACCGTTCTTTATAAGTCCTCTCTCAGAAGATTCAATTCCAAGGCCGTCTATACCGCAAACCGCAAATGCTGTCATACACTGAGCAAGAGTCCATGGATTACTGTCTGTTCCAAAGCCTGCATATCCACCGTTTTTGTTACTCTGTGCTTTTGCAAGATAATCAAATATAAACTCTACTTTATCTAACAACTCTTCATAGCTTATATCCATGCCAAGTTCATCATACTTCTCTTTACTAAGGTAAGGAGCAAGTGGAGTAACTGTCATAGCTGCTCCGTCAGGACTTGACCACTGTACTGCTATATCAATCTGCTTATCCATATCAGCAACAAGATCTTCTACAAGCTTCTTTTTAGTTACAAACCCTTTAGGGAATTTTTCTATATCATATTCGTCATCAGGAATCTGATAATTAGCGCAATCAAGCGCAAGTAATATCATGCCTGCTACTGAATATGCACTGTAATACTGCTCACCATTAACCTCTTTTTCGTACTTAGCTTTATCTGTAAGATAAGGAATGAGGTTTAGTCCGTTAATATCCGCTGCATCTCTTCCGCATGCTGTTATAAACATAACAAGCTTTGCAAGATCTGAAATTCTAAGCGATGACAATGTAAGTACTGCATCCTCTGTTTCTCCGCTATAACCAACTATACTATACTTGGTTGCTCCGTAGTGAGCTATCTCCTTAAGAGCTTTGTCAACCTTCTTAAATACTTTATTATAAAAATCAGGATTGTCATAACCTGCACGTATGAGATCAACAACAGGCTTTAAATCATCTGTTATACCCGGTGTAAAATCTGCATAATACTTTTGATATGTCGCATCTTCTATGATTCCATTAGCTTTAGTTGCCTGATTAACAACTTCCTTTTCTTTATCTACATCTATGGACTTTTCTTTGTTTGTAAAGCATTCAGCTTCAGTATACTCAGTAGGGTAACCCTCGAAAAGAAGAGAAATCTCATCTCCGTTACTCAATGTATAACCACTTATACCGACTTCAGCTACTGTATTATTAACACAGAAATTCCAATACTTAGAGTAGTCTGAAGGAGTTGCCACGCCTCCGATTCCGTTTATAAATGTTCCGTAATCAGAACTTGAAGCATCAAGTTCGATTTTATTGTTTTCAAGAGCTGATTTTATAGCATCTTCAGCTGTATCCCCATCATTTACAAGGACTGCGGTCTTATCCAAAACCACTTCGTTATCGGTTTCATTCTTTTCGCCAAGGGAGTCAACTGCTACCCAGACGATTAACTTCTTTGCTTCTTCTGCACTTGTGCTTACAGGATTTATAAGACCTATAACAAGCGTAAGTGCCAATACAATCGATAAAACACTACTAAATTTCTTTGTTTTCATTCAGATATACCCCAACAAATTATGAACCCTGAAGCTCGGATTAACAGTTGTTTTCAAGGTTTGGGGAATCCTCCTTTTCTTAGATTATATTTGCATTTTTTCTTATACAGAGAAAAATGCATACTCGGCAATTATAACATTATTTGCAATGAATGTAAAGAGTACGTTGAAGCTGGGTTTGAGCTTAGGTTTGGGTCTTATATCAACCTTATACAGATACGACATTCTGCGGATTGCCTTCGAGATAAGCGTTTAAGTTGAGTGCTATGGTGTCTATAAGGCGTTTTCTGGATATGTCTCCTAACCATGCGATGTGGGGGGTTATGATAATATTTGGTGCACCTATAAGCGGGTTATCTTCTTTCATGGGTTCAGCTGAGATTACATCAAGAGCTGCGAAGCGTACCTTCCCGTTATCTAAAGCTTCCCGTAGGGATTTTTCTTCTACTATTTGGCCTCGGGATACATTTATTATGATTACTCCATCCTTCATGAGGGATATATGTTCCTTGTTAACAAGGTGGGTGGTCTCTTTTGTTAGCGGAACATGAAAGCTTATTATATCGGATTGAGTGAAAAGTGTTTTTTCATCAGTAAATATAAGATTTTCGTTTTCCTTGGCATAAGAGCTGTACTTTGAAGGATGCCTGGTAAAAACCAAAACCTTCATACCAAAGCTTAAAGCTACTTTTGCTACTGCGCGCCCTATGTTTCCAAAACCGTATACTCCGAGGGTTCTGCCTGAAAGCTGCAATATGGGATTTAATTGATAACAAAATGAGCTTTTTCTTATCCAATCCCCTGATTTTACGCTGTTATCATGCCTGGTAAGATCGCAACAGGCTGACAGAATCAGCGCCCATGTGTGTTGAGTTACAGATTCTGTTGAGTAGGCAGGTACGTATGACACAGTAACTCCGTGTCTTTTTGCTGCTTCTAAATCTACGTTATTATAGCCGGTTGCGCAGACTCCCACATACTTTATCTGTGGGAATCTTTCAAAAACCTCTTCATCCATTATAAGCTTATTGGCGAGGACAGCCTCTGCTCCCTCCATTCTTTCCCACTTATTTTCCTCTGTAGTTCCTTCATAAACCACAAATTCACAATTTTTCTCAAAAGGAGCCCAACTAAACTCTCCGCCTTCATTTACTATATTTGCTTCCAATATAACGGCTTTCATAACACCCTCCTTTTCACACTTTTACCCTTCGATTAAGACTCGTAGGCGAGTCTTTAACGCTCATGGTGCGTAAACTGCACAAAGAGGCTGATGAATCATCAGCCTCTTAATAAAGTCAATATTAATTATCTTAAGTATCTGGTATATCACACTTGATTAGTTGTTGATAAGCTTGCTCTCATCACTCCAGCTGTAAAGCTTACGGATCTCAGCTCCAACCTTCTCTGACGGATGCTCAGAAGCGAGCTTTCTAAGAGCCTTGAAGTGTGCCTGTCCGCCTGCAGCTGACATGTCAAGAAGGAAGTCCTTAGCAAATGAACCATCCTGGATATCCTTAAGAACCTGCTTCATAGCCTTCTTAGTATCCTCTGTAATGATCTTAGGACCTGTCATATAATCACCGTACTCAGCTGTATTTGAGATAGAGTATCTCATTCCTGCAAAACCTGACTGATAGATAAGATCTACGATGAGCTTCATCTCATGGATACACTCAAAGTAAGCATTTCTTGGATCATATCCTGCTTCTGTAAGAGTCTCGAAACCAGCCTGCATAAGAGCACAAACACCACCACAAAGAACTGCCTGCTCACCGAAGAGGTCAGTCTCTGTCTCTGTTCTGAATGTTGTTGAAAGAATGCCTGCACGAGCTCCACCGATACCTGCACCATAAGCAAGTGCAAGATCAAGAGCCTTACCTGTAGCATCCTGCTCAACAGCAACAAGACAAGGTGTTCCCTTTCCTGCCTGATACTCACTACGAACTGTGTGTCCCGGAGCCTTAGGTGCTATCATAGTTACGTCAACATCCTTAGGTGGGATAATCTGATTGAAATGTATATTGAAACCATGAGCAAACATAAGCATATTGCCTGCTTCAAGGTTTGGCTCAACGTCAGCCTTGTAAAGTGCAGCCTGCTTCTCATCAGGAATAAGAATCATAATAATATCTGACTGCTTAACAGCCTCAGCTACAGGGAGAACTGTAAGCCCCTGTGACTCTGCCTTTTCCTTTGACTTTGAACCCTCATAAAGACCGATGACTACATCGCATCCTGATTCCTTAAGGTTGAGTGCGTGTGCGTGTCCCTGACTACCATATCCAACGATTGCAATCTTCTTGCCCTCGAGTAATGATAAGTTACAGTCACTTTGATAATAAATCTTAGCCTCTTCCATGTTACTAATCCTCCTTAAAAACAATAAAAATAAAATATATGCAAAGTTTCAAAACCAATCCATATCCAATCTCGGAATAAAGATTTATTTATTCACTAATGCTGTCCATCATGCTCTCGGTACCTCTTCCGAGTCCTGCGATACCTGTACGAACAAGTTCAAGTATCTCATAGTTATCTAACAATCTTATAAATGCATTGATCTTAGTCTGATTACCTGTAAGCTCTATCATAACAGAATCAATCTCAACATCTACAATATTTGCTCTAAATGTCTCTACAAGAGCTGTAATTTCCACGCGTCTCTCGGGTGGAATCGCTATAGTTATAAGCACGAGCTCTCTGGTAACAGAGTGTCCATCCTTAAGCTCTATAACACTTTTTACATCTTCAAGCTTTTCTAACTGCTTCTTAATCTGATCGAGTATCTGATCATCTCCATAAGCTACAACAGTCATTCTGGAAAACTTTGGATTTTCTGTTTCTCCTACGGTAAGACTGCTTATGTTATATCCACGTCTACTGAAAAGACCTGAAACACGACTAAGCACACCTGCTGTATTGTCAACCAATATAGAAAGAACCTTTTTTTTCTCTTCCATACTAACGTCTCCTCCATGCCGAGCACATAGTGTGAGGCACCACACGAGAATCTCAAATTCTCGTGTCGGATTAAATGCTATTTGAGCCCGGCGCAAATAGCCATATGAAAAATCATCACATCAGTGTGATTTTTCATATTCTCCTCCATCCATTCAAAACATTTATCCTAAAATTTTAACAACGAAAACATATTTTGTCAATTAGCATTTCTTCCACAGCAGAATTTATATTTTTTACCGCTGCCACAAGGACATGGGTCATTTCGTCCTACCTTCTGCTCTTTAACAATAGTTCCGGACTTTTTCTGCTCCTTGTACAATTCCTTTCTCTTCTCTTCGGAAAGAAGTGTGTCCCATACTTTCATCTCATATAGCCAGTCAGCCTTTGCTCCGACCATATTGTAATAAAGCTTTTCTAAATCTATAGGGAGCTTAACCTCTGTGTTTTCGTCCATGTTTTCTATATCATTTGGCTCTTTCAAGCTGTCATTAATACCATCTAAGAAACCTGCCATGTACTTTAATTCCATGCCGTACTTTTCAGCCAACTCCTTAACAGTTCCGCTCTCAACATCATTCGGTCTTGAGAGAAGATCCTCATATATAGCTTTTTCTTCTTTAAAGTACTTATCCCAGATAGCTTCACCTGCTTTAGACTTGAAATCTACACCATATGCATATTCACGCCACTCATGTAATAAACTCATAAATCCCTCCATAAAGTTAATTGATACTTATGTAAAGCGGAAAATATAAAGTATAAAATACCTATAACCGCTTCGATTCCTGCCGGCTTACGTGGCAGACTTTCGTATTATAGCACCTTTGTAATGAAATTTCAATTATCTGTTTAATTTATCCATGATATATGCCCTGAATTAAAAAAAAAGAGGACCAAATCATATAAATCCATCCATTTTTAAGGTTAAAAAATAAGACTAAAAGTCCGCAAACCCGCATAAACGCCGAAAAAAATAAAAGAGACACAACCGGGGAGTCATGCCTCTTTTGGAGAAGGTATTTTTGTTACTTATGGGGTGTAGCAAAAACTATATAATGTATTGGGGTTTACATGTGTTAGTATACCCATAAACCCTTCGTAAGTGTGCATAAACATGAAAAAAATTTTATATATTTTTTGTGCATTTTTTATATAAAAACAAATGCTTTTAGTTAATTTGTCCAAAAATCACCTTTCATAAACCACTTTACGAGTCATAATTACCATATATATATTAATAATCTCAAATAATTATGCCTCAAAAAGCATTTCAAATTCTTCTCTTGTTATTCTTTCTTTCTCAAGAAGCATCTCTGCTGACTTATGAAGGACATTGATATTATCCATAAGAATCATCTTTGCGTCCTCATAACAGCTGTCTATAATCTTCTTAACTTCGCAATCTATGATACTTGCTGTCTTTTCACTATAGGCTTTGGCAGCATGCATCATATCGCGACCGATAAACATCTCATCCTCATTAGCATAATTAATCATACCTACAGAGTCTGAAAAACCGAATTTCGTAACCATATCACGGGCAATCGAAGTAGCCTGCTTTATATCCTGAGAAGCTCCGGTTGTGACATCATCAAATATAAGTGACTCTGCTATACGACCACCGAGAGAAACCTTTATATCCTGTATCATCTCTCCTCTGGTTCGGAAAATGTTATCCTTTTCATTGATAGGCATGGTGTAGCCTGCCGCTCCTGTACCTGTAGGTATTATGGAAATGGTATGAACAGGTCCTACGTCCGGAAGCACATGGAAGAGAATTGCATGTCCGGCTTCATGGTAAGCAGTTATCTTTCTATCATGCTCTGTTACCTTTCTGCTCTTTCTCTCAGCTCCGATACCAATCTTTATAAACGAAGTTCTTATATCTTCATCGGTTATGTATTGTCTCTTATCCTTTGCGCAACGAATAGCCGACTCATTCATAAGATTTTCAAGGTCAGCTCCCGAAAATCCTGCTGTTATCCTGGCAATAGCCCTAAAGTCAACATCGTCTGCAATAGGCTTGTTGAAAGCATGAACCTTTAAGATTTCCTCACGCCCGGCTACATCCGGCATACTAACTGTTATATGTCTGTCAAATCTACCGGGTCTTAATATAGCCGGATCCAGGATATCTATACGGTTTGTGGCCGCCATAACGATAATTCCCTCGTTGACACCAAAACCATCCATCTCAACCAAAAGCTGATTTAATGTTTGTTCACGCTCATCATGTCCACCTCCCATACCGCTTCCACGCTTTCTGGCAACGGCATCAATTTCATCTATAAAGATGATACAAGGTGAATTCGCCTTTGCCTGTTCAAAAAGGTCTCTAACTCTGGAAGCTCCGACACCGACGAACATTTCGACAAAATCAGATCCTGAAAGACTAAAGAAAGGTACGCCTGCCTCTCCTGCTATAGCCTTGGCAAGTAAGGTTTTACCGGTACCCGGAGAACCTACAAGTATTACGCCCTTGGGTATACGGGCTCCAACCTTTGTATAATCCTCAGGTGCCTTAAGGAAATCAACAAATTCCTGCATTTCCTCCTTTTCTTCCTTCATACCCGCTACATCATCAAACTTTCTTGCAGCCGGATCGTCGGGAGCTATCTTCCTGGCTCTGGATTTACCGAAGTTAGCCATTCTATTATCTGTTCCCTGTATATTTCTGGCCTGAGAGCCTATGAAAACAAAGAACATAAATACCACTACAGCAACTACACCGATTATTCCTATGATTATAACATTTGAAGATATACCGGACTCAGGCTTATGTACTGAATAATCTCCTTCGTATGAATCGACACTCTTTACAATTTCCTCAACCTTTGTGATATCGGAAACATAAAACGATACGCTTGTCCCCTTCTTTCCGTCTACGTAAACCTTTCCTGCGTTGGAATTAGCACTGGGATATACGTCCACACTTTTAAAATTGCCTTCCTTTATTTCCTGCTCAAATTTCATGAGATTATATCCGGTTGTATTGGAGGTCCCGTTAAAGGACGCCCAAATAAAGAATCCGATTAATACCAGTACAAACAGGATTATTAACCTCGGTGAAATAAAAAACGATGGTTCCTTGTTATCCATATTACTTTCTTTCCTCCAAAAATTATCATTATTGCTTTATAAAACCTATATATGGCAGGTTTCTGTGCTTTTGGGCATAATCCATGCCCCAGCCTACCACAAACTTATCCTCTATGGAAAAACCTACATAATCTACGTCAACAGCCACCTCTCGTCTTGCAGGCTTATCTAACAGAGTGCAAATCTTTAGCGAAGCCGGTTTCTTCTGCTCTAATTTAGTCTTAAGCATGGCAAGTGTATTGCCTGAATCTATGATATCCTCTATAACCAGACAGTGTCTGTCCTTTATATCTTCATTTAATCCGCTTTTTACAACCAGTTTTCCACCACTCATCTGATTTCCGTAACTGGAAACACTTACAAAATCCAGTGTAACAGGCATCTCTAATCTTTGGCTAAGGGCAGTTGCAAAGTAAACACTTCCTTTGAGAATACATATTAAATGAAGATCCTTATCCTTATAGTCTTCATTTATCTGCTTTGCAAGACTGTCAATCTTTTTCTCTACCTCTTCTTTAGATATTAAAACTTCTACTTCATCGCTCATGCTATACCTCCTATCTCGGCCAATAATATTTTTTTTGTAGTTTCAGAAACATAAGTCCTGGTACTTACTTTATCATAATCAGGTATCCATAGTACATGATTTCCGTCCGCAAGGACCAAAAGCTTTTCCCTTTCATCCCGGGGCACCTTTTCATCGATAAATACTCTGCTAAGTTTCTTAATCTTATCATTACCGATGTACATGTAATCCCCCTTCATGGGATACCTTAATTTAAGTATTCCATTTATTTTATCACAATCAAAGTACTTAATACAATACGTTTTTTCAAAGCGAAAATAATCATTTGGATTTATATCCTTTATTCTTACTACTCTGAAGCTTATATCCATAAGGGATGAATTCTCTTTCTTGAGATTTCCATACTCATATATGATTTCCTGGATCATGTTTTCTTTACTTCTAATGCTATCTTTTGAGTCCAAAGAAAAGGCCTTTTGATTATAAATATATATCATATCATAGCTTTTTTCAGCTGTAACATGATAAGGAAGTGAAATCATCTTGCCTGTATCCGAAGCCGTAAGCTTTACAAGCATATTTACATGCTCTCTCCCTATATCCTTCTTCTTTCCTGCACAAAGTGCAATAAGCTTCAAAGCAAGAGCCTTCTGCACGGCTATATGATTTTTTAAAAATCGCTGTGCTTCATATGAAATCCTATCATCCTCCACATTTACGATTCTATCAAAGGTCTGCTCGGTAATATCATCTAAAAAGTTGTCAACCTCAGCTAAATCCCGGGCAGTCTGTGCTATGTGAGCAACGGTTTGGTTTTGGATTTCCTGCTCCATATACGGAATCACTTTATTTCTAATCTTATTTCTGGAATGATCATTCTCAGCATTGGTGCTGTCTATCCTCCATTTAAAGCCTTCTTTGTTGAGGGTATCCTCTATATCTTTTTTTCTGATATCAAGTAAAGGCCGTATAATCATCATTCTATCATCACTTTTCAACCTGCTCATACCGGTTAGACCTTTAAGAGAGCTTCCTCTCAATAGCTGAAATATAACGGTTTCCGCCTGATCATCCATATGGTGAGCAAGGGCAAGCTTTATAGGATAGCATATATTTAAATCCGATCTAGAGCTTTCACTCTTTATTTTTTCTCTTATTTCAACCCTTACCTTTTCAAAACACCTATAACGATAATTTCTTCCTGCCTCCTCTTCACTAAGCTTATTATCATAAGCAATCTGCACAACATCTGCTTTAAAGGAGTAAAAAATTAAGCCTCTTTCAGCACAGTAATTACGCACGAAGCTTTCATCTAAGTCCGCTTCCTTCCCTCTTATCCCATGGTTAATATGAACCACATAGATATAAATATGTATCATTTTTTGGACTTCTTCCAGGCATTTAAGCAAAAACATGGAGTCCGCTCCTCCCGATACACCTGCTATTATGTGATCCTTCTTCTCAACTAATCCTTCATCTATTATCCTTGTGGCTGTTTCTCTGATCATAATTATTTCCTTTATTTGATAATGTGTCTCATATCTTTCTCATGATACGAAAAAAAGGATTGCGAAATGTGTGCAATCCTTATCTTTCTCACTCGGCTGGTTCAAAAACCACCTCTCCCGGATATGCTAAGCCAAGCTTCTGTCTTGCGACATTCTCGTAAAACTTCCTTGTCTTAGTATATTCCTCATAGTCTTTAATCTTTTCGTTATTCTGTTTTAATTCCTCGCTCTCACTCTTTAGTTCAGCATATTGATGCTTATAATCTCTCTCCTGTGCCTTTAATTCTCTTGTTTTAAAAAAGCAAACCGATCCCAAAACTACCATAAGAACCAATATACCTAAAATCGTGAATTTAGCGAGGCTTCCCTTTGTTGCTCTCTTAACCAAGGTTCCACCTACTTTCCCCCAAAACTAAACACGAAAACACTTTAGTAATGATACTACATTCACGAAAAAAAATCAAGAAAAATTTAATAAAAATGTAAAAATTAATCTGTCTCACCGTTTTCAATATAATACTGTAGCGCTTTTCGCATAACCGGGTGATAGAAGGTGAAATCAATTACGCTTTCCTCCTTATTATCATCCTCTGTATTATATCTGATTTTAGCCGACTTCTTGTTAATTTTGATGGTTATATTGCCAGGCTCACTCTGATTTTTTACTTTTTCGAATTCAATTTTTTCAGTACTATCAGATTTTCTCGTCGAATCTTTGCTCTTATGTACATCAATAACTACAAGCTCTTTGGAATTATCTAAAAGTCCCTTATAAATATAATTAATATATTCTGTTTTTTCTGCATCTGTCGCGAATTCATATATATATTGGGATGAATCTTCTCCTGTGTTTACTCCGAATACTCCATATGAGTCAGGGCACAAGAAAAGAGTGTGTACAAATCTTTCTCCGTTTGAAGCTTTCGAGTAATAAGACTTTATTAAACCTGTTAGGTAAAAAGGAAGCCATGAATTAATGGCATCAACCATCTCAGTTACATCTCTTTCTATATTATGAATGATATCAATGTGTGTGCCTGCCTTTAAAACCGAAGCCATAGAACTTAACCATAGCATCCTATACTCTGTGTCCTCTAGCATCCAATCCATCTTTTCATCTGAGTAGAGACATATCTTTTCAGGCTTTTTTATAATTGTTTCAGCAAAAAATCTAAGTGAAGCCTCTCTAAGTCCGTCTTTACCGGTGTACTTTTTTTGTGTATCGGATGAAAATTTATCTAATAAGTTTTTATCAAGGTTTGGTATATCTGTGGGTGAAGTAGCAGATATCTTTTTTACATTAGCTAGAAGACTCTTTATGGCTGTATTTTCGCTTGTTTTAAAACACATAAGCCACTCCTTGAATTGCTCATAATCGCCTACGGTTAAGCCTATTATCTCACTAAGTTCATCAATTTTTTCCTGTTTTTTAAGAGCTTCGTAAAGCTCATAGGATATATTATCTTTCAATTCACTGTTTGACGCAGGAGTTCTGCTTCCGCTTTTATATCTGCTTATAAGAGAGGGATCAACATTGATAGCCTTACCAAGACTAACATTTGACATCTGTATCAAGTCCATGATCAATACAAGTTTATGATTAAAGTATGCAGGCCCTTTCTCTTCTTTAATTCCCATTATATCAACCTCAAAGCCGTACACAGCTTTTTGCCTTTCATAATAATTTACATAAAAATAATTATATACTTCATGGAAAAAATTTTCAACCTGATTGACTTTTATTTTATATATGATACACTATTACTTCGTAAATATTGCACAAAGAGAGTTTATACAGGGAGATAACTACAGTATGAACATAAAAATTAATATATTCAAGAATATTATAGGACATACAAAAACAATACTTAATCATAAAAAACTTGTGCGAGAGCTTTGCTTCAAAGCAGGACTTTACAGACAGGGTATCATGCACGACTGGTCTAAATACAGTCCACTGGAGTTCTGGACAGGCGTTATATATTATCAGGACGGAAAGAGAAGTCCCAATGCAGCCGAAAAGGAAAAGTATGGTTTTTCAAAAGCTTGGCTTCATCATAAGGGCAGAAATAAGCACCATTTTGAATACTGGATAGACTTTGATTCTAACGATTTTACTAAACTAATTGGCATGGAGATGGACTTAAGATACGTTATAGAGATGTTTTGTGACCGTGTGGCTGCCAGCAAAAATTATTATCCTGATTCCTATAACGACGGATTACCTCTACAGTACTACAATGCACATAAAAAGTATTATGTAATGAACGAAAAAACCGCTGATCTTCTTTTCAAGCTTCTTTCTATGTTAGAAAAAAAAGGAGAGGAAGAAACATTCAGATATATCCGTTTCCTTCTGGGCAAAAATCATAGTATAACATTGGGAAGCAGGCGAAAAAATGGAGGTTCTGATGAAAAGCTTAAAAAAATTTATTTTTAAACTAAGACCTTTTTGGATATTCATTTACTTTGGTCCTTACATGGTTTGGTTTATGCAGTTGGAAAAGCAAAGGCCTGTTAAATTCTGGGTTCACTCAAAGCTGGATGATATAATTCCTTTTAATGAGTATTTTATAATACCTTATTTGGCATGGTTTGGCTATGTTGCTCTCGTGGTTTTACTCCTGTTTGTCAATCCCAGGTACCTTAAATTTTTCAAAGAAGGCCATCCTCTTTATAACATTTTTAAAAATAATGATGAAGAAGATTACTATAAATGTTGCGAATTACTTATGCTTGGTATGACAACCGCACTATTTACATTTACATTTTTTAACAGCGGACAGAATCTAAGACCGGAGGTAGTTCCCCTAAATAACGTCTTTTCAAAGGCTGTTGCAAATCTCTATTCCTTCGATACATCTACCAATGTATTTCCAAGCCTTCATGTGTACAATGCAGTAGTTGTAACATATTCATTTTGGACAAGTAATCTGATTAACACTCTGAAAGAGCCTTTAAGAAGTATATTGAAGGGATTTTCCCTTCATCTGTGTATCATGATAATACTCTCTACGGTATTTTTAAAGCAGCATTCGGTCGTTGATATATACGGTGCATTTGGTATGTTTGCTATCATGTACCTGTTGGATGTAAGGCTCTTTCACAGGAAAAGCTATAAATCAATCAAAGAAAAAAGAATCAGCTAAAATAAACTAAGCTAAACAAAGAAAAAGTTACTTGCCTTAAAGCAACATAAATGCTATAATTTAGCGGATTTTAATTTAGAAAGAAGGGATAATAATGTCAAAAAAAGGTAATCTGATGTCATTTCGTCCTGACATAAAAGTTTTGGACGCTACACTTAGAGACGGGGGTCTGGTGAATGACTTCTATTTTGAGGATGATTTTGTAAAAGCACTTTATAAGGCTAACATGGATTCAGGAGTAGATTACATGGAATTCGGTTATCGCGCCGATAAAGACATGTTTGAGGAAGATAAATTTGGAAAATGGAAATTTGCAACCGATGAAGATATAAGAAGTATCGTAGGCGACAATGATACATCTCTAAAGATTTCCATAATGGCAGACGTTGGAAGATGTAATTATAAGCGTGATATTGCACCGAGATCTGAGTCTCCTGTAGATCTTGTAAGAGTAGCTTGCTACATCCACCAGATTCCGGCTGCTATAGCAATGATTGAGGATGCTCATGCAAAAGGCTATGAGACAACATGTAATATTATGGCAGTAACCAATGTTCAGCAGTACGACCTTGTATCAGCGTTGGAGATGCTTACGGAAACACCTGTTGACGGCGTGTATATAGTTGACAGCTATGGTTCCCTCTTCCCCGAGCAGGTTAGAGACCTTACAGATAAGTATTGCTCTATACTTGAACCATGTGGAAAATATGTCGGAATCCATGCTCATAACAATCAGCAGCTTGCATTTGCAAATACTATCGATTCCTGTGCACACGGAGCATCACTTCTGGACGGAACTTACGCTTCCATGGGACGTGGAGCAGGTAACTGCAGTATGGAACTTCTGATGAGTTTCTTAAAGAATCCGAAGTACAACTTATTCCCGGTACTTAAGTTTATAGAGAAACACATGGTCCCTTTTATGGAGAGCCCCGACGTCCTTTGGGGCTACGATATACCTTATCTCATTACAGGACACTTAAATCAGCATCCGAGAACAGCGATAGCAGCAACGAATGCACACAGGACTGATTATACAAATTTCTATAAAGAGCTTATAGACAGAGATTAACATATTATTCATATGCAGATGTGTCTGTACACTCTTCAAATTCAAACATAAAGCAAGAGCCTTTTCCTGGTTCTGATGATAGTCCTATGTCACTACCGTGGCGTAGGGCTATATTTTTTGCAATCATGAGTCCAAGCCCGGTTCCCTTTTCGTTCTGGCGTAGCTTAGAAGTATAGAACTTCTCAAATATATTTTTCTTCTCTTCATCGGATATACCAACTCCGTAATCTCTTATACCGACTCTGAAGCTATTACCCTCGATTCTTTCAAGGGTTATATCTATGAAGCTCTCCTCTTCGGAAAACTTTACTGCATTATCCACAATTATCATAAACATCTGTCTCAGTCTTGCATAATCGCCTATTATCAGGAATGTTTCATCCCCTTCTTTGGATAATCTGATTTCAATTGACTTTTCGTCAGCTAAGACTCTTGCGCCTCTTACAACGTCATCCATTATCTGAGAAAGGCTTACAGGCTCTACATCAAACTTATAATCCGGATTTTCCATCTTAGAAAGTGCGAAAAGATCCTCTACCAGCGCATTTATATTTTCACACTCCGATAATATCCTTAAATAATAATCGTTTATCATTTTCTCATCTGTTACAACTCCGTCGTTTAATGTTTCGGCATAACCCCTGATAACGGTAATAGGTGTTCTTAATTCATGAGATACATTTGCAAAAAAATCCTTACGCTGCTTATCAAAGTTTTCTCTGTCGGTTCGCATCTTAAGAAGCTGTCCTGAAAGCTCATCCAGAGCAGATTCTAAGCGGTTAATCTGCTTGGACTTGGCTTTAAGCTCTACGCCACTGTAGTCACCCTTTGATATTCGCATGATATCTTTGTCAAGTATCTCTAGCGGCTTTGAAACATGCTTTAGGAGTATGGTTCCGAAAAGAACCGATACAAGAATTGCAACTATAACACTTATAATACCTATAGTTATTCCCTGCTTCATGCCTATAGACTTTCGTTCAAGCATAGATATCATCATAACAGCGCCTATTACCTCTTCGGATTCGCCATATATGGGTACTGCGACACGAAGAATAGTCATGGCATAAACACTGTCATGACCTGTATTGACACCTGTTTTTCCACTGAATGCTTTTTTCAATACCTCATGCATCTCATCTGTCAAGCTTGAATCGGTATCAGCATTGGTAAAATCAGTATCCAGAGGATTTTTTGCATCAGAATTCGAGAGCACCCAAACCTCGGTCTGGTCAGACTGCTCCAATTCTTCTATATATGAAATGTACTTGAGATATTTTCCTGATTTGTTCTCGGAAGCGAGTGAAGAAATTTTTGAAGAAATATTATTACCCTGTTTTATAAGGGTGTTTTTATAGGCGCTTACATACATATCGCGATACATGTATATAAATATGCTGCCAACCGTGACAGCGGTTAGAATCAGCATTACAAAAAAGGCCAGATATATCTTCATAAGAAGGTCATTCTTTTTTATAAAATTCATATACACCTCCAAGCCACCTATAAAAACGAGTATGGTACCGGCTAAAAACCTCTATTTAAGGTTTTCATCCGGTTTTCTTTAGGTCTTAATAAGAATTACAGAGTTTCAAACTTATAACCCACTCCCCAAACAGTCTTTAGGTTCCAATTAGGGTGATTGTATTTATCGATTTTGGATCTGAGTCTCTTTATGTGTGAATCCACTGTTCTGGTGTCTCCGTAATAATCAAATCCCCACAGTCTGTCAAGAAGCGCATCTCTGGTAAAGACTTTGTTGATATTGGTTGCGAAGAGCCACATGGTCTCTATCTCTTTCTTTGTAAGCTGCAATTCTTCTCCTCCTATGGTACAGGAGTACTCATTTAAATTAACTACAAGATTATCAACTTCTATTTCATCGCTGCTTTTGCCTTTTTCATCAGACCCTATACGTCTTAATACAGCTCGAAGGCGTGCCATAACCTCTCCCGGACTGAAAGGCTTTACGATATAATCATCCGCTCCGATGTCAAGTCCCATGATTCTTTCGTAATCTTCACCTCTTGCAGTGATAAGTATAATGGGAACATTGGAGGTTTTTCTTATACTTTTGCAAACTGCATATCCGTCCTTATCCGGCATCATTACATCCAGAAGAACTGCCACGGGATCGTAGGTTTCAAACATTCTTTCCGCTGAAATACCATCAGATGCAATTATAGGCTCATAGCCCTCTCTCTTAATATAAACACTCAGTATATCTGTTATATCTTTATTATCATCTGCTACTAATATATATTGCATATTTTCCTCCCTTGTCTTCCTATTTCTTTACTTTTAAACAATTATAGAAAAAAAATGTCATTTTGTCACTTGTTTTTTGCCCTATAAGGCCCAAATCACCAATTTGTTCTATTTTCGACATATTTTTGCCAATAAATAAACATATAATCTAGACAATCCATAAAAATCAAGACTTGCTTGCGTTATAATCGGATTTGTATTATTATAAAACATACGTTTTACAGAAAGGGGGAGAATATGAAAAATAAAAGTTTTAGACTAATATCAGTTTATGTAACAATACTTTCTTTAATTATCTTATTCGCTACTCCTCCGGCTTTTGCAAGTGCTGACGAAAAACAAAACCATCCTGATGATGTATATCGTTTAAGCGTTACATACGCAGATGTATTTGCAGGTGAATCAGTAGAAATAAAAGTTGAGAATCTCAAGGAAAAGGATACTGTCGAAGTAAGCTCTAGCGATGATTCAATAGTAAGTGTAAGCCAAAAGGATAATTCAACGATTACGTGCACCGCAAAAAATGCCGGCTCTGCAACAATTACTGTTATGGTTAAGCAGCCTCGATTTATCATATTTTCCAAGGAGCAGGCTGCTCTGACCTGTACTATCAATGTTTCACCAAGAGCTATAAGCTTAAGATTTAATGAGAAACGCCTTAAAATGAAGGTAAATAAGACAAGGACTGTACACGTAACCACTAAGCCTTTCATGTCAGGAGAGGCTCCGTACTTCTACTCAGCTAACTCAAATGTTGCAATAGTCGATCAGTCCGGAGTCGTAACTGCAGTTGGCCGCGGTAAGACTTTTATATATGCGCGTATCCATAACGGAAAGACAGCACGACTGAGGGTGTTAGTTAAAAAATAAGTGTCAGCTTTGATGACATCTTCATAACAGCGACTCTAATAAAAAAAGAGGGCATCGAAAACGATGCCCTCTTGAAGTTTACAAAAAAATTCAAAAGATAAAAGGAATTACTTAAGAGTAACCTTAGCTCCAACTTCCTCAACCTTAGCCTTGATAGCGTCAGCTTCTTCCTTGCTAACCTGCTCTTTGATAAGCTTAGGTGCTCCGTCAACAACTTCCTTAGCTTCCTTAAGACCTAATCCGGTGATCTCACGAACAACCTTGATAACCTTAACCTTCTGAGCGCCTACTTCTGTAAGCTCAACGTCAAACTCTGTCTTCTCTTCAGCTGCTGCTCCGCCTGCTGCTGCACCTGATACAACAACACCTGCTGCTGCAGAAACACCAAACTCTTCTTCACATGCCTTTACAAGGTCATTTAATTCAAGGACAGACATGCCCTTTATTGCTTCTATAAATTCTTCTGTAGTCATTATAATATCCTCCATTTAATAATATAATAAATAATAATTGTAAGCGTAATACTATGCCTCTGCAGGTGCTTCTTCTGCAGGAGCTGCTTCGCCATCCTTCTCTGCAATCTGCTTGAGTACACGAGCAAGATTTGTGATAGGTGACTGAAGTGAACCGAGAAGCTTTGATATAAGAACTTCTCTTGATGGTATAGCTGCAAGTGCCTTAACACCCTCAGCATCATAAAGCTTTCCTTCTACTACAGCAGCTTTAAACTCTACTTCCTTAGCTTCCTTCATGATATCATTGATAATTCTGATAGGAGCTGTAGCATCTTCCTTTGAGATAGCAATTGCTGTAGGTCCTGCAAGAATATCATCAAGCTGTGCAAAATCAGATCCTTCAAAAGCACGCTTCATAAGAGTATTCTTATAAACCTTGTATTCGCATCCTGCCTCTCTTAAGTTTTTACGAAGCTTTGTATCGAGCTCTACGCTGATACCTCTGTAGTCAACAGCAACAACTGTGGCTACACCATCAACCTTAGTTTTGATTTCATCAACTATAGGTTGTTTTAACTCAACCTTTGCCATGAGTAAATCTCCTTTCCTGCCTTGCTTTATACAGGGCATATTTGATTCTGCCATGACTTTTAATATAGAAAAAACCTCTTTCGAACACAAACGAAAGAGGGGATTAAATCGTAAATATACTACTAAAAATCAATCTCCTCGGCAGGCGTCAAAAACCCTTACATCCATACGGATACCTGCTGTCTGTGGCAGATGTTCGCTTCCGCGAACTGCTAAAGAATAGCATAGTATACTAATCATGTCAAGTATTTTTTGCAATCTGATGATTGAAAATATTAAGTCAAGCATAAAAAAGGGCGATTCATGCAAAAAAAGGGCGATTCATGCAAGAATCATTGACACATTTTAAAAAAATAATTAAAATTTACAAAGGAGTTAATGTGAAAAATCAGACTATGATAGGGGGTATAACTTTGGGAACAAATGTTATTATTTTAGAGGATGATTTTGTCCAAATAAACGGACTAAAACACCATATCAAAGAATATGATTCAAGTGCAGTAATACATGAATATGACAATGCGGATAGCTGTTTTTCATTTTTGGAAAAGTGTGAGGATGTTGTTCATCTGTTTTTACTTGATATTGCTATAGGAAATCAAAAAAATAATGTAGGTATCTCTTTAGCAAAAAGCATCCGCGCTATGCCTAAATATAAAGATACCCCCATCATATTTATCACAGGCTACAGTGACTTTGTCTTTGATGCTATAAACACTATTCACTGCACATCCTATATTACAAAGCCATACTCACAGGAGCAGCTTACCGAGCAGCTAAAAACAGCTTTGCAAAAAAATAATCTTAGACTTAGAAAGCCCGGCGGAACCTTCTATAATATTGACTTTTCAAACATTATTTATATCAGTTCCGACGGACGTACCATACAATATCATACAACAAAAGACACATTTACCTCTTCCACATATCGCCTGAAGGAGCTATCCGGACTTCTGCCTGATAACTTTCTTAGAATACATAAGTCTTATATAATCAATAAAAACTTTTTGCGTAATTACAGCTTTACTGATGGTTTTGTAGTATTAGAGGGAGAAATAACTTTACCCATAGGAAGATCTTATACTATATACTAAAGTATTTTACTTATTAATCATTTCCCCAAAAATTGTTACTCATATCATTAAAGTGTTTTGAGTATGTGAGGGATACAGGTAATTTTTTACCATTATCAAGGATTATGGTGTCTTTTGTTTTGGACGCAACATGCTCCAGGTTTACAACATAACCGGAGTGAATTCTGCAAAGCCTCTTTGAAGAATCCATGTCTTCGAACCTTTTAAGAGGTTCGATGGTATTGATTCTCTCTTTTGGAGTAACGATGAAGGACTTTCTCTCTTCTTTTTCTACAAAGTATATGTCTGCTGTCCTTATATGTCGCTTAATCCTCTTTGAATAGACGCATATGCTGTTGTTATTATCAATTCTGTTATTTTCACTTTTATACTTATCCAGCGCCTTGCTTATATATTTCTTCAAATAACTATTTCTTATGCAATATGTGTGATTTACACTATATATGTTTTCATCAAATCCATTATTCTCTATAAGAAATATTATCCCACAATAAGGATTTATCTTATTTATAGATTTTGCCAAAGCTACAGCATCCCACGTATTTCCATTTAGCTTACTGAGTATAATCAGGTCACAAGGGAAGGTGCCTCTGTTTACTTTTTCTTTTAGTTCCTTTGGCGTATACTTGATATAATTATTAATCGAATCAGGAGTTACATCCTTTATTGTATTAATAATACTATCAATGATATTCATTCTTTTATCACATATTCCAACCGTCATCTCAGTTTACACTCCTATCTCTCCCCATAGGGGTATTAATGTCGATTCATTTTCCTTTGCTTCATATTTTTATATTCGAAACCATAATATCATTATACTATCTCTTATAATTTTATATTTTTTTTTTAATAAAACAAATCCGTTACCGTCATGAACGACAGTTATTTTGTCATGAACGACATTTTTATTTGCTTTTTTATTTTTTTAGATGGTTCGCTATCAACTTGACAATTTCGATTTTTGTAATTTACAATTATAAACAGACTAAGGTTAAAATGAAGAAAGGACAAAAACATATATATGAATTATATTCTATTTGGAATAAGTATATTGATACAAGCTTTAACTTCTTTATATATAACAAAAAAACTGAACGCACATACCACACAAAAGACAATTTCACCGATTCTTAGTGGCTTAATTTTTGTTGTTTATGTAATTTTGATGATTATAAGCACTTATATTCTTTTATATTCAC
The DNA here is from genome assembly GCA_016281605.1 of Lachnospiraceae bacterium. Classification (GTDB taxonomy): domain Bacteria; phylum Bacillota; class Clostridia; order Lachnospirales; family Lachnospiraceae; genus JAEEJA01. The sequence continues at coordinate 35,263 of JAEEJA010000057.1, read as the reverse complement.
AACTGATATCAATACTTATTGTCCTGTTGAGTGAAACTGTATTTGCAAAGTGCCATACGGGATATAACACTTTTAAGTCGGCATTTGCAGGCTGCTCAAATATTTGTATTAGGTATATTACAAATCTGCTGTCAATGAGTATATTATATGTAGTTAACATCCGTTATGATGAGAACTATTTATTTACTCTTCATAATAATTATTTTTTTGTGCTAATATACTTACTTTCAATGATTATCATAATTATCGGTATGTCAATATTAAAAAATCATATAACCTCTGTTTATGCCTATCTGTTGGATCGATTTGATTCCATAATGATGATAACAATTGCACTTTTCATTCTATATGAAATCATTTATATATTATTCAACACTAAAAAAGGGTTATCCGGCGAAAGCTATTCTTTGATTCTTTTTATCATACTTCTATTTATTTTCCTGTATGTCGAAAGAAAACAAACCACAAGGGAGCAGGAGTTGCGCGATTCCATCAAGTACATCCCTATTCTTGAAAATATAATTAAATCCTTAAGGGAAGAACGTCACAACTATAATAATCATATCCAGACCTTATGCTCTCTTCCTTACATCTGTGATAACTACGAGAGCCTTTGTAATGAACTAAAAAAACAGTCAGAAAGCTTGAGTAGCGCCTCGCCCATACAGTACGCAACTGCTATTCCAAATAAAACCCTTGCTGCTCTTATTTTCAGTAAATATATTACTGCAAGGGATAATGACATAATCATGAAACTGGATATAGAGCGCACTGATTTCAATACTGATATATCCGATATAGATCTTATAGATTTATGTGGAATCCTTATAGATAATGCAATAGAAGCATCAAAAGAATATAAAACTATATATGTAACTCTTAGTAGCACGGAGGAAAACAGGTTCAAACTTGTAGTTGCTAATCCATGCGACGAACTATCCGAAAAGGAAATAAAAGATATGTTCTCCATAAGCTACAGTACGAAAAACTCTACTGATGATGAGAATCATGGATTCGGTCTTTATATTGCAAGAAAAATCATAAAAAGGAATCATGGGATTATAGATATAAAGAATACAAAATATAAAGATCCGGATGATAACGATACCGATATAAACTATCTTACCGTATCAGTTGAAATATAAATCAGGCAGAAAAAATCGCCCCCTGCTCGCACGTGAGTCTTAGACTGGCTTTGCTGACATCTTCCTTTCGACAGCTCTGAGACATAAAAAAACCCCGGAAGTCACACTCCGGAGAAAAAAAAGAGGCGCAGGCCGGATTTGAACCGGCGCATACTGGTGTTGCAGACCATTGCCTTACCACTTGGCTACTGCGCCATAACTCATGCCTGTACAAAAATTATAACAGGTTAATTATAAAAAAATGACCCCAACGAGATTCGAACTCGTGTTACCGCCGTGAAAGGGCGATGTCTTAACCGCTTGACCATGGGGCCATAAGTGCTGTCGTCCGTAAAACCCGACAACATTAAGCATAATATCACAGTTTTTCATAAAATGCAAGCACTTTTTTAAAATTTTACCAGCAGTATAAACCTGCTTATTTAATTTTTATTCTGATAATGTCATCCTTTATCTCTGAATCAGCTCCCATCTTGCTTCTGATTATCCTTGCTGATATATTGTCGGTCTCCTTATCCGAAAGGTCGTTTTTAATCCTGTCACGACACTTAAGTCCTGCTATGTCAAATATTATCTCCCTTGGATACTCTTCTTCTCCTGATATTATCTTGATACCCAGTTTATCGGTATCGTCCTTTATATCGATAAAACCAACCAAAAATTCTTCTATAACCTGCATACATACCAGGTACTTCTCTTTGAGAAGAAATTGTCCTTTTAAAAATGTTTCGACAGAAGAAAGGATTTCGAAAATATCTAATTCTTTAACCCATCCTTCCCACTCCCACATCTTTATGCGGAATATGAAATCTTTTGTTTTTTCCCTCTTCGGAGCAGAGAACATCTCTTCAGGTGTTCCTTCTTCATAGACGACTCCTTCATCTATATAAACTACTCTTGAAGAAACACTTTTAGCAAGCCTCATCTCATGAGTTACTATAATCATGGTAAGGCCTGAATTTGCTAGATTTGTAATAACCGAAAGCACTTCGGAAACCATGGTAGGATCCAGTGCGCTTGTCGGCTCGTCGAAAAGCATTACTTCCGGTTTCATGGCGAGAGCCCTTGCTATAGCGACTCTTTGCTTCTGTCCACCGGAAAGCTCATCAGGGTAATTATCAGCCTTGTTTAAGAGTCCAACCTTTTCAAGCTCTTCTTTAGCGGTTTTAACCGCATCTTCTCTAGATAAGCCTAAAACATCCATCTGTGGCATGATTATATTTTCTATTACACTCTTATGATTGAAAAGGTTAAAGGACTGAAATACCATACCCATCCTGGTTCTGATATCACTCAGCTTGACCTTTGGATCGCATACATCAATCCCATCATACATTATGCTGCCGGAGTCAGGGGTTTCAAGCCTGTTTAAAGAACGAAGAAGTGTTGATTTACCTGTACCCGAGGGACCTATAATCGTAACCACTTCGCCCTTCTCTATATTTAGATTTATATTTTTAAGAGGCGTAGTCTTGCCAAAGGATTTTGTTAGATTTTTTATTTCTATCAAACTCATACTAATCTCCATTTTCTATATTCAAATCATCTGTTTTGCTTATTTCTTTTCTTGTTCTACTGCTTTTATCGCTGCTTTTCTTGTCGAAAAGATTGATAATCCAAGTAAACAGTTTTATGAGGATATAATAAATAACCGCAACAGTTATCAACGGGAAGAAAGCTTCTAGGGTTCTGCTTCTTATAAGGTCTCCTGCTCTGGTTATATCTATAACAGCTATAAAACCAACGACAGATGTGTCTTTTACAAGTATTGTAAACTGTGTTTTAAGTATCGGAAAATATATCTTTTTTGCCTGAGGAAGTATGATTTTTGTAAATGCCTTTCTCGGGGTATATCCCAGAGAAAGTGCCGCTTCCATCTGTCCCTTATCTACAGCTTCAAGCGCACTCTGAATTATGGTATATGCTTTTACTCCAAACATTAAAGTAAATCCGATAACAGCAATTACAATTCCAGGCATCATAACCTTGCCAAATACTACATAACAAAGAACCAAGAGTATAACCGCTGCCGGAAGTCCAACAAATATTTCTTCCAGAATCCTAATAATCACATTGATAATAATATTATTAATTCTACAAAGATATACAAGAAGAAAACCGAAAAGCAACCCCAGAATTCCTGATAATATAGAGATTATAGCAGTAGAGCCTATACCCTCTAATATAAGCGTATACCTTTTATCTGTAATAAATGTTTTTTTAAAGTTCTCCTTCATATGGGCGAAGAAGGATTTTTCACTTCCTTTTCCTGACTGATTATCATATTCTTCGCTTCTTGTTATAAGGACAATGTTTCCTGAATGATAAGGAATCATGTCCATAGTTTCTGTTCTTTCCTTTGTAATAATGAGACTTGCAATGGCAAAATCTGCCTTTCCTGATGATACTGCAGGAAGCACACCTGCTAGTTCCATACCTTGAAATTCTACCTTTACATCAAGCTTTTCTGCGCAAAGAAGAATTACGGCAGGATCAAAACCTACCACCTTCTCACCTTCTCCTCTGTATCCCATGGGCTCTAGATTATCAAGAGTTGCAACCTTTACAGTTCCGTTCTTTCCCGGCCAATCCTGCTCGGGTAACACCTTTGCAGACTCATCATTTCCAATCCAGATATCCCACATTTCCTGGATTTTTTCTTCTCCAACCTCTTCAAGGGCCTTTTTCCACTTCTCCTGCTCTTTATCTGCTTTGTTAAAAGCAATACCAAATGACAATTCCTTTAAAGGCTGCTCCATTACCGCCAGATCATTATCCTGGTTGCTCTGAAACTCTGCAACAGCAGAGTTATTCAGCCCAGCGTCTATCTTTCCTGACTTGAGTGCAAGCAGGATATCCGCAAAAGAGTCGTAGTACGAGTATTTTGCATCCTCTACATATTCACTTACGAGATCGGCAAATGGAGCGCCGGAAAGCATGGCTACCCTCTTTCCGTTAAGCTCCTCAAAGCTCTTGAAGCATGATTTCTGCTTACTTTCAGCAGCAGAAGAATCAGCAGATTTTATAACTAATCCCGAAATAATCAATAAACTTAATAATACACTAACTAAAGTGATGTATTTTTTAATCATTTTATTCATTTTTTAACCTTTTCCTCCAAGCAAACTCACATATATCGTTTTTTCTATATATTTTAAAATCGAGCAGGTAGAGTAACATGTCCTCTTCTTTCCACTCTAATCATCCTCAGCTCTGCTGATATCTTCTTTTCAACTATTCTATATAAAGAAATAGAGTCATAAATGACTCTATCATAAAAACTCTATTTCTATTATACTTTAATTACTGCTTACATTCAATTACAGATTCACCCTTAACAAGTGAGGTCGGTATAAATTCCGGCGTTATATTTCCCTTTAATTTGCCCTCGATAAGATCAATCAGCTTCTCAGCAGCACAATTACCTATCGCTTCCATATCTTGGTGCACTGTGGTAAGCCTTGGTTTTAGCTGACTTGAAATAAATATGTCATCAAATCCGGCAACTGAAACATCCTCAGGAACAGAAAGCCCCATCTCGTTCAGAGCTGTAATTCCTCCGATAGCACTGTAATCATCGGGATATATGATACATGTTGGCTTTGCCTTACCAGTCATAAGCTCCTTTGTAAATGCAGCAGCCATCTCTGGATTTCTATATTCAGACTTTATCAGATGTCCGGATCTTAATCGAATCTCATGTTCCTTTAATGTTTTCTTGAGCACGCTTATTCTATGCTTAGAAACATCACTCAAATCTCCGTGAATATAAGCAATTCTCTTATGTCCCATGGATATTATATACTCCACAAGCTCTCTCATGCCTGTATCATTATCGGATATTACACACAGATGATTATTGAAATGCATATCTATAGAAACAGTTGGTATATCAGAATTAATGAGGCTTACAACCTCTGGGTTATAGAAATCTATACAGGCAATAACAACACCGTCGAGTCCTCTGTATCGACAATGCTCAAGAAATGTCTTATGTTGCTTATTACCTTTATTGCTGTTAATAAAGGTAATGTCATAACCACGTTTCTCGGCTGTATTTTTAAAGCTGTTAAGTATGTGCGCAAAGTAATCATGAGTAAGACCGCTCATGGCCTCATCCACAAACAAAACGCCTAAGTTAAAGCTTTTATTCATACGAATAGCTCTTGCGTAGTACTGCGGAAAATAAGACATTTGTTTAGCTACTTCTTTTATGTGCGCTTTAGTTTTCTCGCTTATGTCATCCTTATCATTTAACGCTTTACTTACTGTTGCTACAGACACTCCACATATCTCAGCAATATCTTTTATGGATGCCATGTCCTGCTCCTTTCTATAATCTATGCTATAACCTTTCTGTGTTCTTCAAATATGTGAAAATAAAATGCTTGCAGCTGACTGCTTGATGATTAATATAATAATAGTCTTTTCAGCCAAAAAACCGAAATAACTAAAATCATTAACCTCCGATTAACAGTAACTCTCAAACATTTTCGTACATTATAGCACAAGACATGAAAGTTGCGCAAGTGTATATTGAATTTTTTTGTATGTTTTTGTCTTTTTAGTTGTAACGGGGAGTAGACCATCCTAAATCGCAGATTCTCTCAAAATGGATGGTTCTGAAGTGGTTTTGGGTGGGAGAAAGCCATCCTAAATTGCAGATTCTTTCAAAATGGATGGTTCTGAAGTGGTTTTGGGTGGGAGAAAACCATCCTAAATTGCAGATTCTTTCAAAATGGATGGTTCTGAAGTGGTTTTGGGTGGGAGAAAACCATCCTAAATCGCAGATTCTCTCAAAATGGATGGTCAGATGTGTCCTCTAAGTCTGTATATGGGTTTATGTAGCATGAAGAAGCGCTCTTCATACTCTGTCATTACATTGTCTTTTGCAGGTCCATCTGAATGTATGTCGTACTCATCCGTTACTTCCTTCCATTCTGCCTTCGTCATCTCTTTTACGCTAAAATCAAACAGCGCTCTATTATCCGTTTTAAAGCAGACTTCTCCACCTTCCTTCAAGACGTGTTCGTATCTTTCTAAGAACTCTCTTGAAGTTAATCTTCTTTTTGCATGACGCTTTTTAGGCCAAGGATCACTAAAATTGAGATAAATCTTATCTACTTCACCTTTTTCAAAGTACTTTTCTATTTCTTCTGCGTCCATGCGCATAAAAATAATATTCTTAAATGGCTTTTTATCGGTGAGTGGGGTTTCGGATGTTGGTTTTGCAAGCTCGGTTGCCGGTGCTTCTTCCTTCTCCCACTCTTCTAACTTCTCTACTGCTCTTACAAGTACGCTTGAGTATTTCTCAATTCCAATGAAATTAATATTCGGATTCTGTTTTGCAAGATCAGTTATAAACTTACCTTTTCCCATACCTATTTCTATGTGTACGGGATTATCATTAGAAAAAATATCATGCCACCTTCCCTTGACATCAAGTTCTTTATCATCGGTTTGTATGGTATGAATATCTGCCTCTATTTTTTCTTGTGAACCTTTAACATGTTTAAGTCTCATATTTTGATTTGTATGTTGTCGATGATGTCAAGACTCGCTTTTCGAGTCTTTTCGCGCGCCGTGATTCAAAGAGATGTTTTACATCCTACGATCTAGCTTAGAGGTGGGGGATTTCTCCGACTGAGTTAAATCCGTTGCGGACAAACATACTTTCCTTTCTTTATTTATGGGGAACTCGAAGAATTCTTTTCTGGCTTTTATCCTTAGAAAATGGTGTCGATATTTTCTTTGTGGCTTTTAGCAGCTACTATAATATATCATATTTTGTCGGTAATTCAAGACATAAACCATCCTTTTTGAGGATTTCTACGATAAGGGTGAGTCCACTCCCCGAAATAAGCCACCTTGATCCTCATTTTGAAATATAAAAATATACGGTGACAAAGCATTGTCGATGGTTGACACCCCCTCTAAGATGTTATAAAATAAGGATATTATTATGTTCTTTATATTATAAACGAAGTACCTCATAAGTAAAGCATCTATTAATAACATCTAAATAGTGATTAGCAGAAATGATGCTTGTTAATAACGATATTTGCACATCTCGGAGGTGTTGATGAAAAAAAAGAATAATATATTATATAAAGTCACCTTATATACCAGCTTATTTTTTCTTCTTTTAACTGTGTTTGGCGGTCTTTTGCTCTACTACGGAAGCCGTACAACCTTTCTTAAAGCAAAGGAAGAAATGATTAAAAATGATTTGAGACGTGAAGAAAAAAATCTACGCTCTCTTAAGGCTATCGACTGGCTTTTGGATTATTGGAGTATTCATAGAGATGAAATAAAAAGGCCTCTTAATGATTATGAGTATGACGATTTGATTAGATGGGAAGCTTCTTTAAATAAGCTCGAATTAAGCGAAGCAATCAAAACTGCATCCCCGGCGATAAAAAATGCCTATGCTGTAGATTGCTATTCAACATATAAATTCGAATCCGATTTAAGAATAGAGGATTATGATTATTCACAGATAAATTATTTGGGGATAAATGATGACAATAGTCCTTATATTATCTTTGATAGTAATAAGTATACCGACGACGCCCCCATGGATCTAAGTATAGGTGATAAACCTTCTCTTGATTTGAAAAAACATAGGGTGTTAAAAGACTTGCTAAATACATCAAACAGTAAGATTCACTTCGAAATCGTTTCTGATACTCCAATAGGTGAAAACTATTATTGGGGTTATAAACCGGTTATTATTGACGGTAAATTAAAATGTATTATATGTGCTTCCTACAACTGGAATGCTTTCAAAAAAACTCTTGTAGATAACATAACATTTTTGCTGATTATCAATACTATCCTACTTCTTTTAAGTCTGGTAATACTGATGTTAATTTTCAATCATGCTATAATTAAACCTATCAAGATTATGCAAAGAGGCTTGCTGACATATACGGAAAATAAGGATAAGGATAGCTTTATAAAAACCATTAATAACATTCATTCGAATAATGAATTTGAAAACCTGGCTTACAATATGTCGTCTCTTTCTACTGAATTGGATAATTATATAAATGACCTTAGGGATTCAAAGCAGGAATTAAAAGAATTTACCAAAGATGTGATGGAGGCTCTTGCGCAGACTATAGATGCAAAAGACAAGTATACTAATGGTCACTCTTCCCGAGTTGCCATCTACTCTAGAATGATCGGAAAGCAGATGGGACTTTCCCTGGATGATCAAGACATGCTCTACTACATGGGACTTTTGCATGACATTGGAAAAATCGGTATTCCGGATGAAATTATAAATAAGACATCCAAACTTTCAGATGAAGAATTCAATCTTATTCAATCTCATCCGATATTTGGATATGACATACTTTCAGAGATTTCTTCACGTCCGGAGCTTGCTGAAGCTGCCCGCTGGCACCACGAGCATTACGACGGCACCGGATATCCGGATAAACTGTCCGGAGAGGATATACCTTTCATGGTTCGTATAGTTGCTGTTGCGGATAGCTACGATGCTATGACTTCAAATCGTAGCTATAGAAAATATCTGCCTCAGGATGTGGCCAGGGACGAAATAAAAAAGCATGCAGGAACTCAATTCGATCCCGATGTTGCTGAATGTATGGTGCGTATAATTGAAGAAGATGTACACTACATGTTACACGAGTAAAAAAAATAATCAAACAGAATAACAATATAAATAAAATATCAACATAATATATAAGGAGATTACCATGGGATTTTTAAATGATGCAAAGGAAATGCTTGAGCGCCCGGGGAATTATGCTCAATCAAATGAAATAATAAAGATAATAAATGATTACAAAATCAATAACGAACTAAAGGCTCTGACTTTGGATACAACTTATGATGAAATGATTGATGTCAGACTTTTTACACCTGAGTTTCTTGAAAATATAGCTAAACAAATGCCGGAAACTCTTGCAAGCGCTACTACATATGATTCAGAAATCGAAGTAATTGCCCAGGACAGTCTGGTTGCTGCTTCCGAAATGGGCGAAAATACTCTGGTCCTTAATTTTGCATGCGCCACTAAACCGGGTGGTCAATTTGAAAAGGGAGACTCTAATCAGGAATCAGATTTGTGCAGAAAGAGTACACTTTATGCTTCTCTTACATCAGATACAGCCAGGGACTTTTATGAATTAAATAAGTATTCCGGTGGAAATGTATATACGGATTTCATTCTTCTTTCTCCTACTGTCACTGTATTTGCAAATGATTCTTTCAATCCTTTAGAGACACAATTTAAAACTGCTGTCATATCTGCATCTGCAATACTCTTAAAGGACAGCGCAGCCATGCTTCCTTCGGATTATATTTCATATATTTCTAAAAGACGAATCAGAAATATACTGAATGTCGCTATTATGAACGGCTATACCAAACTTGTTTTAGGAGCCTGGGGATGCGGTGCAGCCGGACACGATCCGGCCATTATGGCAGAAAGCTTTAGATCAATCCTAAAAGACGAAGAATATAAAAAGTATTTTGAAAAAATAAAATTTGCAATATATACAAAAACACCTGAAAAAAATATCAATTACAATACATTTAAAAATGCTTTTTCTTCGGAGTACACTTATCAAGCCCCTGAATTAATACTATATAGCAGGCCCAATAAGGCATATGGTTATTTATGTAATTCTTTTAAGTCCAATTTTACGGACACCCTCGGAATTACTTACTCATCCGTAGTTCAGTACTATGCTTACAGTATGGCTACAACCTTCGAGGATAAGCTTCGTGCCGACAGAATTATGAATACCTGTGATCCAAAGTCTATTATGGACTTTACCGAAACTATAGATAACTTTGATTCCGAAACCTGGAATGTAAAGATACAAATGGTGCTTACAGATGCCATGTATCTTAAATTCTCTCAAAATGAAGTCCTTAAGCAAAAGCTTTTGGAAACAGGTGATGCCTTGCTTGCATTTGCAAATGATAAGGAGAAGAATTTTGGAATAGGACTTCCTATCTATGACAGTAATGCACGTAAAAAAGATAAGTGGAAAGGTAAGAACATTGCAGGTTACTCTCTTATGAATGTTCGTGATAAACTAAGACGAGAAAGTGGCTCTTAATCCAATAGAATTTTCCTTAAACTAAGCATAATGAAAAAGAGGATTTTAAGCCATACATTTTACTCTGATTGGAGATTGTATATGAATTATTTTACATTTGCCGCAATAGATGTAGGCTCGCATGAGGTATCTTTAAAGATATATGAGATTTCAACCGAATTTGGTATTAAGCTTTTGGACTATGTTTATCATACCACACTTCTCGGACTCGAGACCTACTCAACCGGCAGAATTAGTTACGCTTCTATCGATAAACTTTGCAACTATCTCAATTCATTTAAGGAGAAGATGCAGGAGTACGGTGTGGAAGATTTTAATATATGTGGCACAAGTGCCGTGCGGGAAGCATCCAACAATATAACTTTTTTGGATCATGTTAAGCAGCGAACCGGTTTTAGCATAAAGATTCTTAGCAATTCTGAGCAGCGTCTCCTATGCTACCGCTCTATCGCCTTGACTGAAAACAATTTTCATAAGCTAATAAAGCGTGGTACTCTTCTGGTGGATGTAAGTGGCGGAAGTATGCAGATATCTCACTTCGACAAATCCATGCTTATATCTACTCAGAATATAAAACTAGGTTCCCTTCGTATACAGGAAGAGCTGGATACCATGAAGGATAAGTCCGACAATTACAACAGACTTATAAGAGAGTTTATATACAATGATATTCACACTTATTTTCAAGGATATCTGAAGGATTACAATATCAAGTATATAATTGCAGTCGGAAATCAGCTGCACTCATTTATAAAGTACCTAAGTCTTCATAATTTCGGAAGTGTAATGCCCAATGACTCACGTATGAGCAAAAAAGATTCCGTAAACAAGGATGAATATCTGGAATTCTATAATGATATTATAAAAAGATCTCCTACGGACCTGTCTAAAGAATTGGACACCTCCTATGATCAAGCGTCACTGCTTCTTCCTACAGCTATGATTTATAAAACTATATTTGATGAATCGGGAGCTGATAATATGTGGCTTTCCGACATCACTATCTGTGACGGTATGGCTGCGGAAGCCTGTGAAAACAAGCTACACATAACTCCTGCACATAGCTTTGAGGCCGATATACTAAATACTTCGAGACACATAGCGGATCGTTTTCATTGTGATAAAACCCACATGGACAATGTTATGGAAAATGCTCTCGCTATATTTGACTTTCTTAAAACACAGCAAAGTCTTAGTAACCGCGACAGACTGCTTCTTCAGTTGGCTGTTATACTCCATAAGTGTGGAAGCTATATAAACATGAATGAGGTGGGCGAGAATTCTTTTAAAATTGTTATGTCAACTGAGATTCTTGGTCTCTCCCATAAGGAAAGAAGCCTTGTGGCTTATACCGTCCGCTACCTAGGTGAAGATTATCCGGGTTATTCTGTGCTTAGTGATACCCTGACAAAGAAGGAATATCTGCGAGTTTCAAAGTTAAATGCAATTCTTAGACTGGCAGATACCATGGATAAAAGCCATACACAGAAATTTTCAAATATTTCAATAGAAATAAAAGATTCCAAATTGTATATATATGGAAATACATTGGATGACATAACCTTAGAGCGTGGTTTCTTTACGGATAGAGCCGGATTTTTCGAAGAAGTTTTCGGTATCAGACCTGAGCTTAGACAAAAGAAAAAATATAAGGATATAGAATCGAGGTAAATTATGACTAAAAGCAAATATCTAAATCCAAAATACTATACTAACAGGGAGATGAGCTGGCTTTCATTTAATTATCGCGTACTTTCGGAAGCTCAGGATGACAGAATTCTGCTACTGGATCGTCTAAAGTTTCTTGCTATTACTGCATCAAATCTTGATGAATTTTTCATGGTTCGTGTAGCCAGTCTTAAGGATATGGTTCATGCAGGATATGAAGGTCGCGATATAGCCGGATTAAATGCCGGCGAACAGCTGAAGCTTTTGGATAAGGAAACCCACAGACTTGTAAATGATCAGTATGAAATATATAACTCTTCTCTAAAACCGGGACTTTTAGAAGAAGGTATTTGTCTTATAGATCATCATGAAGAGCTAAGTGAAGCCCAATGCGATTATGTGGATGAATATTTCCATAATGAGATATATCCTGTTCTTACTCCTATGGCTGTTGATTCTTCCAGACCATTTCCTTTGATTCGAAATAAATCCCTGAATATATGCGCACTTCTAAAGCCCAAAAAACGTTCATCCAAAAATACGGATGACAAAAATCAAGGTGAAGGAAGTCAATTTAGGGATCTCTATATCGCACATAAGAAAAAACGTAAGGACTCACTTCTCGGTAAAGACATGGAATTTGCCACTGTTCAGGTTCCTTCTGTTCTTAATCGTATAGTAGAAATACCTTCTGAAACGGGTTATGAAAAAACTTATATTTTAATTGAACAGATTATAGAAAGAAATATCGGAAAGCTTTTTGTAAACAATGAAATTCTCGCCTCATTTCCATATCGCCTGATGAGAAATGCTGACCTTTCTATCGAGGAAGATGAGGCTGCAGACCTTTTGGTAGAAATCGAAAAACAGCTTAAAAAGAGGCAGTGGGGAGAAGTTATCCGACTTGAAATAGAAAGCGGAATAGATCCGAAGCTTCTTAATATTCTCACCAAAACACTGTCTATACCGGCTTCAGATATATTTGAGATATCGGGGCCTCTCGATCTTACCTTCCTTATGAAGCTTTCTTCTATAAGTGGATTTGATGCCTTAAGAAGCAAAAAATATACACCTCAGCCACCACTCTTCCTTAACATGGAGGACAGTATATTTCATCAAATACGCCTGCATGATATACTTCTGCACCACCCTTATGAAACATTCGACCCTGTTGTTTCATTTATAAGGCGTGCTGCACGTGATGAGCGAGTGCTGGCCATAAAACAGACTTTGTACCGCGTCAGCTCCAATTCTCCGATAATCGCCTCTTTAGCTGAAGCTGCCCAGAATGGTAAACAGGTTACAGTACTTGTTGAGTTGAAGGCTAGATTTGATGAGGAAAATAACATAATATGGGCGAAAAAACTGGAGCAGGCAGGCTGTCACGTGCTATATGGTCTGGTGGGACTAAAGACTCACAGTAAGATTACACTTGTTGTTCGCCGCGAAGATGATGGTATTCGCAGATATGTACACCTGGGAACCGGAAATTACAACGACAGCACAGCAAAGCAATATACAGACCTTGGTCTCCTAACCTGCAACAAGGCCATAGGCGAAGATGCAACCGCTGTATTTAACATGCTTTCAGGCTACTCTGAACCGGCTGTGTGGAATAAGCTTTCTATCGCACCTATCTGGCTCAGAGAAAGGTTTGTATCCCTTATAAAGAGAGAAGTTGCTTATGCGAAGCGTGGAAAAGCGGCATACATAGAGGCTAAGATGAACTCGCTTTGTGATGCAGGTATTATAGCTGAGCTTTACAAGGCATCTCAAGCCGGTGTTAAGATTAGACTTTTGGTTCGTGGCATATGCTGCTTAAAAGTAGGAATTCCCGGAATCAGCGAAAATATCGAGGTTCGCTCTATAGTCGGAACATTCTTAGAGCATGCTCGTATATTCCACTTCCACAACAACGGTAATGACGAGCTTTTCCTTGGAAGTGCAGACTGGATGCCAAGAAACTTAGACAGGCGTGTAGAAATACTCTTCCCGGTTGAAGATATGCGTCTTAAGCATGAACTTATAGATATTTTGAATTTGGAATTTGCAGATAATTGTAAATCGCATACCATGCAACCGGATGGCTCATATAAAAAGAATTATCCGTCCAAGAGCGAAAAAGCTGTGGATTCGCAAGCTATATTTATGGCAAATGCACTGGCAAACGTAAATAAAACAAAGGCCCGCACCCCCGGGTATCCCAGGAGATTCGAGCCTTTGACATGATAAAAAACACTACTCATTAAAGAATAAAAAAAGGGTCATATTAATCTCATGGTCCTTTTTTTAATTCTAAAATATATAACAAACATTAATAACTACTTACTTAACTGCTTCGGCTAAATCTGCAACAAGCTGTGGTATGGTTGCTTCAAAGTCAACTCCATACCATGGTTCAGCAGGGTTCTTTAGTGTTTCTCTGATAGTATCTGCTGTGTAATCAGCAGCAAGCTTCATGGAATCGTGGAAGGAAAGTCCTCTGACTATACCACCTACTGCTACACTTGAGAATATATCGCCTGTTCCGTGGTAAGCTGCATCAACTCTGTCATTCTGATAGTTGAAAAACTCATCCTTTTCTTTATCATATCCCATGACTCCTGTCTTTCCGGCTGACAATGACACACCTGTAAGTATAGAAGTTCGTGCTCCAAGTTCGGAGAGTTTTTTAAGTAAATTCTTTACATACTCTTCATCGTACTCCTCTTTATACTCTGCACCTGTCATATATGCTGCTTCTGTAATATTGGGTACTATAACGTCAGCCGCTCCACAAAGAGTCGCATTCTTAGCTGCGTACGACTCGTCAAATGCAGGATAAAGCTTTCCATTGTCACCCATAGCAGGATCCACAAATATAAGCGTGTCATCTGTCTTAAAATCAGCAAATATTTTCTTTACGGTTTCGATTTCTTCTTCAGTTCCCAAGTATCCTGTGTATATGGCATCAAACTTGATTCCCTCACTCTTCCAGTGCTCTGTGATAGGAACTATCTGATCTGATAAATCCTTGCATGTAAAATTCTTAAACATTGTATGTGTTGAAAGTACAGCGGTTGGTAATATAACCGTTTCTACTCCCATAGCTGATATGATAGGAAGTGCAACTGTGAGTGAGCACTTACCTAAGCAGGATACATCCTGAATTGTAAGTATTCTTTTCATAATATTCCTCCATTCCGAGCATAATAAAAATATACTTGTTTTTTTTTATAACATCAACTATTATAATCTCATCTGGTTATATTACTATATCCAGTTTTAATATTTTTGATAAGGTCAGTTTGGTATATTATACACAATATAAGGAGAAACTATGCTTACCTATGATTTAACCAAGAACATAAGGGATATAAAAAAGCCTTTATATGTACAGCTTTATGATAATATAAAAAATGATATACTGAAGGAAAATCTAAATCCCAACGAAAAGCTTCCCTCTAAAAGAGCTTTAGCTAAGCACCTTGGAATCAGTATTATTACAGTTGAAAACTCTTATGATCAGCTTATATCTGAAGGATTTATATATTCACTTCCACGTAAAGGTTTCTTTGTTACGCCTCTTCCTCCTGACATGCTTAAATACAAAGAATTATCTACAAAAACCCTAAAAAAATCCGAATCATCCGAAACAAATTCTAATTATAATAATAAACAAAATTTCACTTCCGATAAACAACAGTTTATTAACCTAAGCAGCAATCAAACACTTCCCGAGTCATTTCCATTCTCTATCTGGGCGAAGCTCACCCGTAATGTTCTTTCAGAAAGACAACGTGACTTGCTTATAAATCCTCCGTCTCAGGGGATAAAAGAACTTAGAGAGAATATCTGTCAATATCTAAAGAATTTTAAGGGGTTAGACGTATCATCTGAAAATATAGTTATAGGAGCCGGTACCGAGTACATATATTCTCTTATCATACAGCTTCTTGGTTTCGATAAAATCTACGCTGTAGAAAATCCCGGTTACTTAAAACTGTCCTATATTCTGGACTCGTTTCAAGTGAAGCATATTTCAGTTCCTATTGACGATCAAGGTGTGTGTGTACAATCACTCGAAAAGGAGAATGTAGATATAATACATATTACACCCTCTCACCACTTTCCGACAGGGATAACCATGCCCGTTGCAAGGCGATACGAATTGCTCCAGTGGGCCGGAAAGAATTCTGATTCTTATATAGTAGAGGATGATTATGATAGTGAATTTCGCATGACCGGACTTCCAATCCCATCTATTTTTAGTTCGGATACCGCAGAAAAAGTAATTTACATAAATACCTTCAGTAAAGCTATCGCACCTACTATCCGTGTAAGTTATATGATACTTCCGTCTCACCTTATGCAGATTTATAACAAAATGTTTTTCCACCACTCTTGCAGTGTATCAACCTTCGAGCAATACACACTTTCTGCATTTATAGGTGAAGGGTACTTTGAAAAACACTTGAACAGGATGAGAAATTATTATAAGAAAAAAAGAGACCTGCTGCTTAATCATATAGCAGCAAGTCCCTTGCATAAGATATCACAAATATCCGAAAAGGATTCCGGGCTTCACTTTCTTTTAAATATATCTTTAAAATGTAGCGAAACAATCTACAAAGACCGATTATCAAAGGATGGTATATACATCTCTAGTTTGTCGGATTATATGCACAACCCTCAGTCACCCTCATCCTCAAAAAACCAATTTTTGATAAATTACTCATCCCTACCGGATGAAATGATTCCTGAGGTGGTGGAAAAGCTATACCTCCACAGCAAGTAATAAAGCTTACAGCAGATTAATACCATACTGTCTAGCTTCATTTACATCACTCTCCGGCCATACAGAAGTCTGTACTTCACCTACATGAGCCTTTCTTAAGAAGAACATGCATATTCTGGACTGTCCGATACCGCCACCGATAGTATATGGAAGGCGCCTCTCTAAAATAGCCTTGTGGAAGGCGAGCTCTGCTCTCTCTTCACAACCTGCTTCCTTAAGCTGAGATGCAAGTGATTCCTCTGACACTCTGATTCCCATGCTTGAAAGCTCGAGAGGCATATCTAGAACCGGATAATAAACAATTATGTCACCATTTAACTCCCAATCATCATAGTCAGGCGCACGACCGTCATGTCTCTCCCCGTTAGAAAGCGCTTTACCAATCTGCATAATAAATACAGCTCCATGCTCACGAACTATAGCATCCTCTCTCTCCTTTGGAGTCTTATCCGGATACTTATCTAAAAGCTCCTGAGCAGTTATAAAATATATTTCATCCGGTAAAATAGGCTTTATATAATCATATCTTAAACTCATGTGCATTTCAGTACTTCTGAGAGCCTCATAAACCATGCGGACTATCATTTTGAGAGTGTCTTCATTTCTCTCTTCTTTGTAGAGAATTCTCTCCCAATCCCACTGATCAACATATATAGAATGAAGATTATCGGTTTCCTCATCACGACGAATAGCACTCATGTCAGCATATATGCCTTCTCCATGATTAAAATTGTACTTATCGAGAGCATAACGCTTCCACTTTGCTAAAGACTGTACAACCTCGCAATCATTGGCTTCTTCTTCCTTAACATCGAAACCAACCGGTCTCTCAACGCCATTTAGATTATCATTCAATCCAAGCTTTGGATCTACGAAAAGAGGTGCTGATACTCTTGTCAGATTTAAGTTAATGGATAACTGTCTCTCAAAAAAATCCTTTACCTGCTTGATTGCAAACTGTGTACGACGAATCCCAAGCTCATCCTTGTAACCATTCATCGGTTTAATAATACTACCCATAATAATCATTCCTTTCTAACTATGTATTTACTTATTGAATAAAATATTCATAAGCTTTATGGTCTCTTCATCTCCTGAACTGGAGATAAATGTAACCTTTCCTTTTTTATCTTCCGGAGCTGACAATTCACACTCATCCATACGCCTTTTTAATTCCCTTGCTGTTCCATGTGCACCATCAAAAAGTTCGCATGTCTCTCCGGCTATTTCCCTTATGGTATCAGCAACGAATGGATAATGTGTACATCCCAAAACTATGGCATCGTAGCCATGATCTATGGTTCCATCATGCTGTCCGGAAAAAAGGACTTGTTTTAAGTATCCTTTTAAACTATCACTATCAAGCTCCCCTCGCTCGACATACTCCATAAGACCGGGACACGCAACAGGAACTATATCCGCTTTGTCTGTGTAGAGAGCTAAAAGCTTTTTAAATTTTTCCTGTTTTAATGTCATGGGAGTTGCCATGACCAGTATATGTCCTCCGGGGTAGTGTAGTGCAGCCGGCTTTATGGCCGGTTCTATGCCTACAATAGGAGTATCCGGATACATATTCCTCAAATCCTTTACAGCTGCTCCGGTAGCTGTATTACAAGCTATGATAAGTGCTTTTGCACCCATGTCAATAAGCTTTGCTATATTTCCAAAGGTAAGCTCTCTTATTTGAGTTGAGGACTTCGTTCCGTAGGGTGCATTTTTATTATCTCCCAGAAAAATAAAATCTTCATGGGGCATAATTTTCACTGCTTCTCTTAGAACACTTATACCACCGACTCCGGAATCAAATATACCAATTGGTCTTATATCACTCATTTTTAATTATATCTCCAGTTTAAGTCTCGTTCATTCCACTTCTACGCTTCTCTGGGGGGCAAAAGCATCTCATCTGAGATATAATCAGTACTCCAGATATATATCATCTGAAAACTCTGGATGACGCATATCTTTATCTGAAAGTACAGGTGTCTCACCTTCAGCTATTGGCCACTCTATGCCAATCTTCGGATCATTCCAAAGGATTCCTGCTTCACTTGCAGGATCATAAAAATCAGTACACTTATAGGTAAATTCCGCGGTCTCACTCATAACATAGAAGCCGTGAGCAAAGCCTTCCGGTATGTAAAACATATTTTTCTTCTCAGCAGAAAGGACTACTCCGAACCACTTTCCATAGGTTTTAGATCCCTTTCTGATGTCTACTGCTACATCAAAAACCTCTCCGGATATAACTCTTACGAGCTTTCCCTGTGTATGCTCCTTCTGGAAGTGTAAGCCTCTCAGCACTCCCTTGGTAGATGAAGACTGATTATCCTGAACAAAAACCATATTAAGACCTGCCTCGGCAAAATCCTCCTGATTGTAGGTCTCCATAAAGTATCCTCTGTTATCTCCGAACACTGTTGGCTCTATAACATAAAGCCCCTCTATATCGCATGTTTCAATTTTAAACTTTCCCATATTAGCAATCTCCTTTGCCTTTTATTTGGTCTAAAAAACAAAGTATATAATACCACCTATGTCCTAAATATGCAAATATATCTTTAATTATAAAAAGAAATATGCTATAATAATCGTATTAAAGATACGATTAAAGAGCGTTATATATATCATTTTACTTGAAAGGATGGACGTAATATGCTTACTATTGGTATTACAGGTGAAGTAGGTAGCGGCAAAAGCTTTATAGCCGAATATATACATAAAAATGTGCATTCTATATTATTACTGGCGGATGACATCGGGAGAGAGGTCTCTAGTCCGAAGGGCGCATGCTACGATAAGATAATAAATGCATTTGGCGCTGCAGATAGAGAAAAACTTGCAGATATTATATTTCATAATGAGGAAAAAAAGAAACTTTTAGAAGCTATAATTCATCCGGTGGTTATGGCTTATATCAAATCTGTAATCGATGAAAATACTGATAACAAGGGTATTATCATAGTTGAATCTGCTATCCTTTTTGAGTCAGGTGCAGATAAGCTTTGTGATGAAACATGGTTTATATATGTAGATGAATCTGTTAGGCGTAAGCGCCTAAAACAATCACGTAATTATTCTGATGAGAAGATAGATGCTATTTTAGCCAATCAAAAGTCTTATGATTATTATCTTAGTAAGAGCGATAAGATTATTAACAACAGTAATTCCGAAAACGAAACTATCTACCAGGTTGGCCAAATACTGGAATTACATAGTTTTTCGGTAGAGTACTATTCTAACTGAAGCAAAATGATCAAATGATTAAGCATATTATCTAAATCGGCGAAATCTCTGACTGAGTTTATCACTCCGCGAGGATAAACGGTTATTACTTACTCTTTGAAAGGACACTTACATGAAAACCCTTACAAAAACAACGGATATAGATAAAAAATTTCAATATATATTTATGGATAAATTATCAAAAAAACCTGTATTTTTTGATATCGAAACTACAGGACTTTCTGCTAAATCTTCATCCATATATATGATAGGTGTTTCATATCCTGAAGGAGATTCGTACTTTATAAAACAGTGGTTCTGCGAAAAAGAAGCAGAAGAAGAATCAGTAATAAAAGCATTCCTTGATTTTCTTAATGATAGAGACCTTCTTTTACACTTTAACGGCTTAACTTTTGATATTCCATTTATAAAAGCTATTGCTGCTGACTATGATATAGAGATTTCACCACATGTAAATAATCTTTTTTCAAATAGTCTTGATTTATACGGACTCATGAGACCATTAAAAAAAGCGATGGGATTATCTGCTTTAAAAGCAACTGACTTAGAGAAGCTTCTGGGACTTTATCGAGAGGGAGATCACAGTGGAAAAGAGCTTATAAGTGTGTACAGATCGTACTTAGAGAATAATTCATACGAGAGCGAAGAGTCTCTTTTTTTTCATAATTTTTGCGATGTAGAAGGCGGGATACTATTAACCTGTCTTCTGTCTTTTGTGCACCTTTTTAAACCAAAAACAGAAGAAGATTTTTCTAAATATTTTTCACTGGATTCACTTGAAAAAACTGAGGATTTTGTGAAAATTAATTTGTATTCTAAGATGCATTTTCCCAAAGAGCATACCTTTGTCTATTATGATAAAATTAATGAGAATGAAGCGGATTCTGCCACATCCAACGCTCCCTTTAAATTACATATAAAGGGACAGCGAATCACACTTATTATACCTTGCTTAAGTCTTTCATTACGTTATTATTATAAAAATTATAAGGATTACTATTATCTTCCTGAAGAAGATAGGATAATCCACAAGAGCCTGGCTCACTTTATCGGCTCTGCACTAAAAGAAAAAGCAGTTCGTACGAACTGCTTCATTCCTCATGATTCCATATATATCCCCACAAATATTGGATTTGATAATAGACTAAAACTATTTAAGAGTGATTATACCTCAAAAAAGCTTTACATCGAAGTAAGGTCTCTGTCTGAGTCAGATGCGCTTTACTATACCTTCTGCTTACTGTCCGGTATTGGCACTAAATTCACCCTCATATAACTCGTTATGCAATCCATCAAAATCTAAATATTCATAGCTCCACTGCTCTTCAATTTCACTCGAAATCGAGGCAAATGTCCAGCTTTTCTTAGTATTTCTCAAGGATGCAGGATCATTTATATAAAATTTCCCTCCCTTATAGCTCCTGATGACTATATAATGCTTATTATCAGAAAACTTTCCGGGTTTTAAACTACATATAATAGGCTTTCCATCATTCAATGCCTTTTCCATGGCAGCTTCATCAACCTCAAGCTTTTCCGGCTTGATGGCAAATCTTTCACAACCATCATCTAAGAATTTACTAAGAACTCCTTCATTCTTCTTGTAATAATGATTATCCATTATATACTTGGCAACCTTTTTCGGATTATAACGCCTGTTTTTTGTTATAAAGAGAGACACCATAGAAACACAAGTGGGCGCTGAGCCCTTATCCTTCATAGTTCCCCCGGCAAACTTATAATCACTCCAACGCTTATCGCTCTGCATAAGGTAGGGCACTTCCTTTTCGTATATGGCTTCCTTCATGCGAAGCTCCATATATTGACCCGTCAAGTCCTTTAAGCCGCTTTTAAAAGCTTTGAAAAATGTACCGCCATGAGAATGACTGCCTATTAAATACATAAGGCAAAAGCATCCACCACATCCTATAACAAAAGCCAAAACTGTAATTATAATGCTTCTGCGCTTGATTCTCTTCTTAAGACGCTCTCGCGCCTTTTCGCGAATCTCATCTCCATCCATAAATCAAACACCTCGCCTTAACAGGTGATAATAGTAATCCATGGATTATATTATTCTGCTGCCTGTGAAAGGATTTCCTTCTTGTTGTAAGAACCACAAGCCTTGCAAACACGATGAGGAACCATAAGTTCTCCACAGTTGCTGCACTTAACAAGTGCAGGTGCAGTCATCTTCCAGTTTGCTCTTCTTCTATCTCTTCTTCCCTTTGAAGATTTATTCTTTGGACAAATTGACATCTCTAAAACACCTCCGTAAAAAATTACTGATCAAAACATACTACTTTAGCTTATCGCATATCCATTTAAGTCAATGCAACAGCTTTACCATTTTAACAGCCTAAACAACTTTTGTCAATAAATATTTCTTTATATCTGATATCCCATCTCTCTTAGGCGGCTGGCTGCATCCGCGTAAAGTCTGGCATCGGGATAATCATCCACAATTGTGTTATAATACTCAACAGCTGTTTCATTATCGCCGGTGAGCTGATAACATCTACCCATATAATACATAGCATCTGTATTCTCTTCATTGAAGTCAAGTGCCTTCTGGAGTAATTCCTTAGCCTTCTCATAATCATGTCCGGCTGCATAATCACCTGCTCCGTTGTAGGCATCAATTCCATCGAGACAATAGCTTTCGGATGCTTTAGTATAGGTATCATCCTTAATTGATTTGTAAAGCTTGGTTGCTTTTTTACTGTCTAATACCTTTGTGTCTACCTTTACAAGCTTCTTGGCAGCTTTTGTGTAATTGCCTTCATCATAAAGCTGCTTAGCTTCTATAAGCGTTTCAAAAATCATCTTATAGTTAGCGATATCCGTTGAATCTCCACCCTGTAATTCAGCAAGCTTATCTTCAAGCTCTTCAACCTTTTCCTTAAGGTCGATATTCTCTTCCTTAAGAGAGTTTGTTTCACTGTCTACAGCTGCTTTATCCTCACTATAGGACACAAAGCTTGTATTACTGTTTTTGTTTTTATATCTGTCTATGGCGGGCTGTATAAGAAATGCCATAATTACTATACCGACAACCAGTCCACCAAGAACCTGTATAACCGGGAGCATAGCAGGTTTTTCTTCCTGATAAGGAACTATAACCTTTACGCTTTCATCCTCGACTATACCCTTCTTCTTTGTGGTTTCTTCTTCCTGCTTTGGTCCTTCTGTCACTCTGCTTCGGTTTCTGGCTCTGTCTCTTATATCACTAAGCTCCTTTAGGTAGGTAAGAGCCTTTGTATTGGCTTTATCTATCTCAAGAACTTTTCTTACAAGCTTGTAAGCCTTTACTCTGCTGTCCTTCCGTCTCTCTCTTAGGTAAAGTAATGCCAGCAAAAGATTCGCATTTATGTATTTGGGCTTTTCCGCAACCAACTTTTTAAGCTGGATAGTAGCAAGATCATAATCACCATTAAGAGCATACTCCAATGATGAATTGTACTTCTTTATAGCTCTTCTCATGCTGTCAACCTTGGTCGGATCCGATTGAAAGTTAGCAACATAGGTGGCGGCTATATTTCTTCCGTCTTTATAATTGCTGCTTATAACCCACTCTGCAAATGCAGCGCAAGGCTCACCCATTTCATAATAAACAAGTCCAAGTAGATTTCTGGCATCAATATTATATTTATAGAATTTCAGGCTCTTATTCAGAGATTCGCAGGCTCCACTCAGATTTCTTGCATTTGCTCTTTCAAGACCCTCGTTATAATATATATTTGACAATGAGACCAGTCTTTTTATTATATTGAGATCCTTATTGCAATGCTCACATACATCGTCCTTAAATGATATCTCATTCTTGCAATTTGGACAAATCAAAGCTTCCTCCATTCCGAGAACGTTGTACGATTCTTCCTCTGATACTGATATAATACCGGGATTCGCACTTTAATCTCTTCGAGTCTTTTTGTTATTTGAATCGTTAAGTATCTCTTTTAGTACATCTACTACATCGTCAGTTTTATTAGCATAAATAACATCTTCAGTATCGACTATATCAAGACTGGGTTTGAATTTGCTTAGTTCCGCTTCAAAATTCATATGTACCTCTCATCTTTCTTATTTTTGAAAATGTGACAATTCCTCGAGAACTTTTTCCATCATGTCTGTGTACTTAGCAAGTTTTTCTTTCTCTTCGTTAACCTTACTCTCAGGAGCCTTGGACATGAATTTTTCATTGGAAAGCATACCGTTTACTCTTGCAAGCTCGCGCTCTAATCTTTCCTTTTCTTTCGTAAGTCTGCTAATCTCCTTATCAGCATCCACAAGGTCGTTAAGAGGCATGTAAACAGTCGCACCGGATATAACGGATGAAACTGAATTCTCCGGTACATTTGCCTTATCGGAAGATACGATAACTTCCGAAGCGCCTATCAGGTGAATGTATGCACCCTTATTTTCTTCAAATGCTTTGATAACCTCTTCCTTGTCCGAAATTATGTACACATTAGCTTTTCTTGACATAGGAACGTTCATTTCCTTGCGGACATTTCTTATGGTCCTTACAAGCTCTAAAACATTGGCAAATGCGCTCTCTGCTTCAGAACAAGCCTTCTGTTCACTGTACTCCGGCCATGTAGAAATCATGATAGATTCCTCTTCTGACTGAATAGTGGTAAAGATTTCCTCTGTGATAAATGGCATGTAAGGATGTAAAAGCTTAAGAGCATCGATAAGTACGGTCTTTAATGTCCAGAATGCAGCCATAGCACCATCCGGATCGCTTTCCTTATTGAATAATCTTGGCTTAACAATCTCTATATACCAATCGCAGAACTCTGACCATATAAAATCATAAATCTTTGAAACAGCAACACCGAGCTCGAATTTCTCCATATTTTCAGTAACTTCGAAAGCCACTGTGTTACAACGAGATATGATCCAGCGATCTGCACTTGTAAAGAACTTGTCTTCAGGCTTTACGATAACTCCGTCACCTAAGTGCATCATTATAAATCTGGATGCATTCCACACTTTGTTTGCAAAGTTTCTGTTTGCTTCAACTCTTTCGTTGTAGAAGCGCATATCATTACCCGGAGCATTACCTGTAACGAGAGTAAGTCTTAGGGCATCAGCTCCGTACTGATCGATTATCTCGAGTGGGTCTATACCGTTACCCAGGGATTTACTCATCTTTCTTCCCTGAGAATCACGAACGAGTCCATGAATCAGGACAGTATTAAATGGTGCGTGCTCAGTATGCTTAATACCTGAGAACATCATTCTTATAACCCAGAAAAGTATGATATCATAACCTGTAACAAGTACGTCTGTTGGATAGAAGTAATCCATCTCTTCAGTATTTTCAGGCCATCCAAGAGTTGAGAAAGGCCAAAGTGCTGATGAGAACCATGTATCGAGAGTATCCGGATCCTGTCTCATAGGTTTTCCACACTTAGGACAAACTGCACTATCGTCCTCAGTTACAACCATCTCGCCACATTCATCACAGTAGAATGCCGGAATTCTGTGTCCCCACCAAAGCTGTCTGGATATACACCAGTCACGTATATTCTCAAGCCAATGATAATATGTCTTATCAAAATGCTGTGGAACGAACTTTGTTTCGCCCTTCTTAACTGCCTCTATAGCAGGACCTGCAAGGGGTTCCATATTTACAAACCACTGCTTTGAAACTCTTGGTTCAACGGTGGTTCCACATCTGTAACAGGTTCCTACGTTGTGCTCATGTGGCTCGATCTTAAGAAGAGCACCACACTCTTCAAGGTCCTTAACTATAGCCTTACGAGCTTCGTATCTGTCCATACCTGCATACCTAGGATAATCTTCAGTAATCTTAGCATCCTCGGTAAGAACATTGATTATAGGGAGATTATGTCGAAGTCCTACTTCAAAATCGTTAGGATCATGTGCAGGAGTAATCTTAACTACACCGGTTCCAAATTCCATATCTACATAATCATCTGCAACAACCGGTATTTCTCTGTTTACAAGTGGAAGTATGAGAGTCTTTCCAACCATATCCTTATAACGCTCATCCTTTGGATTAACAGCTACAGCTGTATCGCCAAGAAGAGTTTCAGGTCTTGTGGTGGCAAGATCTAAATATCCGCTTCCGTCTTTGGTTTTATATCTTAGATGCCAAAATGAGCCTTCCTGATTCTCGTACTCAACCTCTGCATCAGATATTGAAGTAAGGCAATGAGGACACCAGTTTATAATCCTCTCACCTCTGTATATAAGGCCTTCGTTATAATAATTAACGAATACCTTCTTGACTGCCTTTGAGCAGCCCTCATCCATAGTAAAACGCTCTCTGTCCCAATCGCAGGAAGAACCAATCTTTTTTAACTGTTCAACTATCCTGCCTCCGTAGGTCTTTTTCCAATCCCACGCACGCTCTAAAAACTTATCTCTTCCTATCTCTTCTTTAGTGATACCCTCTTCTCTCATAGCCTCAACAATCTTTGCCTCTGTAGCTATGGAAGCGTGATCGGTACCCGGAAGCCAGAGAGTCTCATAACCACGCATTCTTTTAAATCTTATAAGAATGTCTTGTAGTGTATTATCAAGAGCGTGTCCCATATGAAGCTGTCCTGTGATATTAGGAGGTGGCATAACTATGGTAAATGGCTTTTTATCTCTATTTACCTCAGCATGGAAATATTTCTTTTCCATCCACCTTTCATATGTTTTTTGCTCAATATTTTTCGGATTATAGGTTTTTTCCAATTCTTTAGCTTGACTCACCTTGCCCTGCCTCCTATCCTAAGCAATGTCTGTTTGTAAAAGACGCCCCTTTTTCCACTATATTTATAAGTGGCAAAAGGGGCATCGAAAATGCTTCATTATGCAATCTTACTCTTTGCTGTTTCAACAAGTGAAGCAAATCCTTCCGGATCACTTACTGCCATCTCGGCTAACATCTTTCTGTTAAGAGTAATGTCTGCAACCTTAAGACCATACATAAATTTGCTGTATGAAAGTCCGTTTAATCTTGCTGCTGCATTGATACGAGCAATCCAAAGTCTTCTGAGTTCTCTCTTCTTCTGCTTTCTACCTGCAAATGATGAGTTAAGAGCTCTCATAACTGACTGCTTAGCAACTCTGTACTGCTTAGATCTTGCTCCTCTGTAACCCTTTGCAAGCTTTAATACTTTATTATGTTTTCTTCTAGCGTTCATACCGCCTTTAATACGTGCCATCTGTTTTTCCTCCTAGATATATAAACTCAATAAATTATGAATATGGTAACAGTCTCTTCATTGGCTTCTCATTTGACTCATCAATTACTGTAGCCTTACGAAGATTTCTCTTTCTCTTTGCACTCTTCTTAGTAAGGATGTGGCTCTTGTATGCCTTCATCTTTACAAGCTTACCTGTACCTGTTACCTTAAAACGCTTAGCTGCTGAACGTTTTGTTTTCATTTTCTGCTTTGCCATTTCATTTAACCTCCATTGAATAATTATGACTTTTTAGCAAGAATCATAACCATGGAACGACCCTCCATCTTGGGTTGTCTGTCCATGACTGCTATATCTGAAAGCTGTTCGAAAAAGGAATCAAGTATCTGCTTACTGTAATTTACGTGAGCAAGCTCCCTTCCTCTGAAGCGTAAGGATACCTTAACCTTATCACCTTTTTCAATGAACTTCCTTGCCTGATTTGCCTTGGTGTTCAGATCATTAGTATCAATATTTGGCGAAAATCTGATTTCCTTGATGCTCATAGTCTTCTGTTTTTTTCTCGCCTCTTTTTCTTTTCTGGATAACTCATAACGGTACTTACCGTAATCAACGGTCTTACATACAGGTGGATCAGAATTAGGTGAAATCTTAACAAGGTCAAGTCCTGCATCCTTAGCAATCTTGTATGCTTCCTTGGCTGACATGATTCCTAACTGTTCTCCCTTTTCTCCTATGAGTCGTACTTCCTTATCGCGAATTTTTTCGTTAATCGCAAGATTATTTTTGTTACTAATGATAAAACACCTCCTTATGTGTGATTTAATTATTTTCACTTGCTGTGCTCGCTGCTCTTTTCTATGTAAATAAGCTATCATATATAATGATAACTTATCCACATTAAAAAGAAAAAATGTGGATAAAGTCAATTATCCACATCACATAAAAACCGGCTAAAGCCGATAAAATATACATATATGATAACCCGAGTCACTTATCAATCGTGCTAAGGTGAGAGTGGATAACTCTTCTTTTCCCCTGTGCTTTTACGTCACACAGCTCTAAAAATATATCATACCAAAAGACATCTTGTCAAGTAATAAATTACTATTACGTATGTTTTTTGTATCTTTAAATAGTTAATTAGCTACAGCCTGTGCATTTAAAAACTTCTGGATACCTTCCATTGCCTCGGCTTCATCGTCTCCCTCTACGGTTACCACTACATTTTCTCCGGATACTATACCGAGTGTCATCATCCCCATGATACTCTTAGCATTTACCTTTTTATCTGCATGTTCTAAGTATATCTTGCTGTTGTACTGGCTTGCTGTCTGAACAAGCATTGCTATAGGTCTTGCTTCAAGTCCGCTCTGAATGTTTACTTTGATTTTTTCTGTGATCATGTTGATTGTTCCTTTCCATTTAACAATATCTGTCTTTATTATATTTTATTATATTTTATTATATTTTATTATATTTTATTATCTAATGATAAGTATCTGCAATTGTAGCAATTTTTTTGAGTCGATGATTTATGCCCGACCGACTTATCCCATCTCCTACCATGCTTGCAAGCTCTGATAATGATGCTTCGGGATGAGCAAGCCTAAGCTCTGCAATCTCTCTTAAAGCAGGGGTCAGCTTGTCAAAATTTCCACTCATCTTAAGTTGTTTTATATCTTCTATCTGCTTATGAGCCGCACTTACCGTCTTTGTAATATTCGCGGTTTCGCAGTTTACCTGTCGGTTAACATTATTTCTTACTTCTTTTAAAATCTTTATATTCTCAAGCTCCATCATAGCCTTACCGGCTCCTATGAGACTCAAAAAATCAGATATCTTTGAAGAGTCTTTTAAGTAGACCACAAGTCTTTTTTCTCTAAGCACAGTTCCCGGTTCAAATCCATATGCATTCATGGCATGAAGAACCGCATGTAGCATGGCTTCATCCGGTAGAACCATCTCAAGATGATAGGACTTGGATGGATCAGTTACGGAACCACTACTCAAAAAAACACCTCTTAAAAAGGCTTTTTTGCAACAGGTGCTTTCTATAAGCTTCATCATACCCTGCATATGCAATCGACCGCTGTCAGTATATGTATACATCTTAAGAATGCTATCTGTATCGGCCTTAGAAATCAACAACCTGTATGATTTGCTTTCATTTCCATTCTTATATCGTCTCACACAAACCTGTGGAGATACTTTAAAAAGTTTCTTTAATAAAATATAAGATTTTGATGCAACTGTCAAGCCTTCGGTTTTAATATATATTTTTTTTGTATCGGTAGATGCTTTTACACACTCCGAATTTAACGAAAGAAGTGCAAGCAACTCAGCGATTCTACAGTGCATTGCACTTGGTATTTCATCTATTAAGCTATGTTTTATATCACTTGAAAACGACATACGACGCGCCCTTACTTTACTTCTCTATGTCTACATGCTCTACACTGACTTCGTACGGAAGCTGTGCGAGGTGCTTTGCTATTTCATTTGCTATGGTTACAGAGCGGTGTTTTCCACCGGTACAACCACATGCGACAACCAGTTGATTCTTCCCTTCGTTTATGTAATTGGGAATCAAAAATTCAAGCATCTCAAAGAGTTTTAACTCAAACTGACTCGCAGCCTCGAAGGACATAACATAATCAGATACTGCCTTATCGTTTCCTGTGAGCTTTTTTAATTCCTGTATATAAAATGGATTTGGTAAAAATCTAACATCAAAAACCAGATCAGCATCCTTTGGTATGCCATACTTAAATCCAAATGAAAGTATGGTAATATGAAACTTTTCTTCTACGCTACCCTCTCTAAAGAGCTTATCAACCTTAGTTTTTAAAACTCTCACAAGCATATTGGATGTGTCTATAACATAATCTGCATTGGCCTTTAAAAAACCAATTTCGTCTCTTTCGCACTTTATGGCAGTATCAATTCTTCCCTTAGAATCAAGAGGGTGACTTCGTCTGGTTTCCTTATATCTTCTGAGTATGGTATCATCATCAGCATCCATAAACAGAATTTCAAATCTGAACCCATCGTCCTTCAAAGCATTTAGTATACCTTCAAGCTCCCTAAGTCCGTGTCTGTTTCTAATATCTATTCCAATTGCAAGTTTTTCTATACTATCATTATTTACAAATGTTTTTACAAGCGTTGGAACTAATTCTAATGGGATATTGTCAACACAAAAGTATCCCATGTCTTCAAGCTGGTGGATAACGGTACTTTTACCGGCTCCGCTCATTCCCGTAACTATAACATTTCTCATAACAGACTCCTTTTCTAAGAGCTTAGTGTGTATCTATTATTTTGATTTCCGGCTCAAGATTTATGCCACAATTTTCATATACCTTTTCCTGAACCTGCTTTAAAAGTTCCTTTGCATCTTTTGAATTTCCATTGCCTATGTTTATCATAAATCCTGCGTGCTTTTCGGAAATCTGCATATCTCCGACTTTAAAGCCTTTTAATCCTGCTTCATCTATAAGCTGTGCGGCAAATGCGCCCTCCGGTCTTTTAAAAGCCGACCCACAGCTAGGATAATCAAGTGGCTGTTTATCACGTCTTTTTTGATTTAATTCCTTAATCTTGTTATTTATTTCTTCTTCGGGCTTTAAATTTAAGCCAAATACAGCTTTGGCACAAACGAGTCCTTCTTTTTGGACAGCACTGTTTCTGTAAGAAAGATTGAGTTCATCTGTATTTTTATATAAATAATTATTTGCTTTATCTATAACAAAAGCTCCTATTATAAAATCCTTTATTTCATTTCCGTAGGCACCGGCATTCATTGCTACGGCTCCTCCAACAGTTCCGGGAATTCCGGAAGCAAACTCAAGATTACCAAGAGCCCTTTGTTTCGCAGCATTTACCATGGATGAAAGTCTGGCACCACACCCTACAATCATTATCTGATCGTACTCTTGTCTTAATATATTAATATCAGCATTGATTCTGAGTGAATCGAGTTCCTCCTGGGATGTGCTCTTTGTATCGAAAAACAAAACTTCAGATATTTTTTCATCCTTTACATCCGTACAGATTATAACTCCATCATAGCCTTCATCATCAAAAAGCAGGTTGCTGGCATTTCCTATAACCATATGAGCGATGTTATTCTGCCTAAGATATGTAAGAAGCTTTAACAATTTATCTTCGTCTGTTACCTCTGCAAAAATCTTTGCCATTCCTCCGATTTTTATGGTGGAGTGATTACATAAGGGTTCTCCTTCCTTTATGTAGTCTGCTCCGACTATATCTGTTATCTGGTCGATTATCTTTCTATCCATAATTTTTATGCACCCCTTTTGGTAACCAAATATTTGACTTTCTTTTTGTACCTCTTCATCCATATCATTATCTACAAGACTTACCGGATGCTTTGGTAACCAAATATTTAACCTTCCTTGTGACCTTTTAATGTAAATAAGCCGGAGAATAATCTCCGGCCTTATAATCCGTGCGTGAAAGGATTCGAACCCTCGACCTTCTGATCCGTAGTCAGACGCTCTATCCAGCTGAGCTACACGCACACAGCAATTACGCAAGCTTTTATTTCGCTCACGTTTTGATATTATATAACAACAATTTTAAAAATGCAAGCAAATTTAAAAAAAGATTCTATTTAACTTTTTGACTTTTTATCTTTCGTTCACGCTAAGCAGACAGAGACATTTTTCAGCAAGTCTTTCCTTTTTAGCCTTATCTATAAAGTCAGCCTTATCTATAGCCTTTATCATAAGGGAGATTTCATCCTTATCAAATAATCTCGACTTAATATAATAGTAATATGACTTACCTTCATTGTAACCCTCTATGTCAAGACCATACTCCTTGAGAGCCTTAATGTCATCATAAAGACTTTTTCTTTCAGCCTTAATTCCCAGCTTTGAAAGTGATTCTATAATATCTGAAATCTTTACAGCGTGATTCTCATCTGTATTATTTAATAATATATCAATTATATATAATAATTTTAATTTACGATTACCTGCCACTTTTTCATTCCTTCTTTCTGTTATATTACTGCAGACGCTTTTTTCAAAACATGCAGTCATTATAAATAGAAAACCTCCGGCTTCTCTAAGCGAAAAACCGGAGGTAATGATATCACATTTTTTTGAAATTGTAAAGTGTGATTAAAAATGCAGGTATCACTTCACTACATTTACCTTCATTGAAGCCTTAGCCTTCTTATTTAGCTTAAGCTTAAGCTTAGCACTACCTTTCTTCTTAGCCTTAAGGGTAACCTTAATTATATTATCCTTAAGCTTAACCTTCTTTACTTTGGCAATTTTCTTGATCTTTGCAGCCTTCTTTGCTTTTTTGCCGAAAAGATCGGTTATAAGATTCTTTATGTTTTCAGCCTTCTTAATCTTAAACTTAACTGTTGCTTTTTTACCCTTCTTTACGGTTACAGTCTTCTTAACCGGCTTAACCTTCTTAGCTTTATTTCTGATTGCAACCTTGATTATCTGAGAAGCTGTACCGGAGTTAATACTTACCTTAACTCTCTTACCCTTTTTCTTTGCTGACTTAGCAGTTGCTGTAATCTTTATAATGCCTGCCTCTGTTGCAACAGTTACAAGATTTGTATTGGAAGAAAGAACGTTTACTGCTGCCTTCGAAGCTGCATCCGGTGTAATGCTGTAAGTTACCTCAACTGTCTTGTTTGGAGCAACCACAACCTCTTTCTTAGATACATTGATAGCTGAAGCAGTTGTTGCTGCAGGTGTTGTGACTGCAGACTTAGTAGCGGGAACCTTTATTGCCGGCACCGTTGCCGGAAGAACCGTAGGCTCTTCGACAGGTACTTTTTCAGGCTCTGCGGTTGGTTGATCTTCTTCTGTAGGCTCAACTGCCGAAGGAGTTGTTACTTCTGCTTCCGGCACTGCCTTCTTTTCCGATAATCTGTAGAGCTGTGCTCCGTAGAAAGGATTAGCAGTTCCGATATATAAACCTGTCTCTGTCTCACATAATGTACGACCACCGTAGTTATACATATCCCCCAGACCGTCATTAAATACAGCTTCGAAATTAACCCCATCAGAAGACTTTAAGAGGTCGAAACCATGAACATTGTTACTAACTACCTTATTGATATATATATAGTCCTTAAGCATATCCCAATCTATGGAATTGTAAGCTTCTATTGCTATCTTACTTATTTCTTTGAACTTTTCTATAGCTTCGTTAATAACAACCGCTGCACCTGTTGCTGCACCAGCTATAGTCTTAATCTTATTAAGTATGTCTAAGCTGCTAAGAGCTGCGAGAATCTTTATAAGATCATTGCTCATAGCTTCACCATTTTTTAAGTCATTTACAAGATCACTTGCAGCTGCCGTACCGGAAGCATATTCCTTAACATCTGAGGCTTTCTCTGCGAACTTATCAAGAAGTTTTTTAAATGTTGAGTAGAAGCTCAGCATCTGCTCAGCTGTAAGCGCTTCCTTAGATTGCTCAAGCATTTCTGACATCTTTACGATAAGACCTGAGAACTTAGCGATTTTTTCATTATCACTGTTTAAGAGGTCAAGCTCTTTGATTGCTTCTGCAACTCCCTTTATCTCATCGAATGCGCCGTCAAGCTTTTCTTTTGATATATCAAAGTCTGTAAATCTTGTAAGATATCTGTATATAACCCCTGCATCCATAGTAGTTATGTAAAGCTCGTCATTGTAAACCGCAGCTTTCCAAACATACTCATTACAGGTATCCTTTAAGAGATTATTAAATGACTCTACTTCTTCAAACTTGCCGTTTTCATCATTAAGTACCCAAAGCTTCTGTGAATGCTTAAGTGTAGATGCCATAATATCCAAGGCTTGCGTTGTACTCAGTATTGATTTTGCAGCAGAAAGCATAGACTGAAGAGTGTTATCAAAGTCAAAGATATAGAGCTTATCCTTGTATACATAAGGAGTTGCAGCTATTGAAAGAATACCTTCGTTCTTTCCGTCATATCCTTCAGGTTTTTCTGCCATTCCGGTATTATTTACTCCGTTAAACTTTCCTACTACTTCTTCCCAGTACCATCCGTACTTATTGGCTTTCTCTCCATCTGCTGCAGGATGTCCCTTATATATAACAAATCCTGAATTGCCCGGAAGGGTGGCATAGATGTAGCCCTTATAACTGATTATGTCCCATACAGGGCTTGTAATTGCACTTTTCATAGCAGGATCATTTACATATGCAGGATCAAAATCCGAAAAATCAGCAACTCTGTCCCATGTAAAGTCACTTTCATTAAGCTTAAGAATTGCTAACTTTGCACCATCCTTGCACTCTTCTGAAAGCTCCTCTGTAGAGTCAACTCCTCCAAAGTAGAGATCACCTTCATACTCACAGGAAGCTCTCATACTTGTACCGGACTCTGTGGAGTAAATTTCTTCAACATTATCAG
Organism: Lachnospiraceae bacterium; assembly: GCA_016281605.1. Taxonomy (GTDB): domain Bacteria; phylum Bacillota; class Clostridia; order Lachnospirales; family Lachnospiraceae; genus JAEEJA01. The sequence continues at coordinate 733 of JAEEJA010000057.1, read as the reverse complement.
AACCATCTACTCTGTATATACTGTTCTTATTATTTGCATAAGAACCGATATATACGCTATCTCCGTGTGTAATTGCATTTCTGAAAGAAATTCCTAAACCTGCCCTGTAAAGCTCCTTTATCTCTCCTGTATTAATATCAACACTGAGTATTGATCCACCTGCTTTAGGTATAGAAAAATCAAACTCGTCTTTTGTGATAAACCGAGCAACTGCGGTAGCCTTTACCTTCTCAAGACCTGTAGCTACAAGACCTTCTACAAACTGGCCCAAAACCATAGTACTAAGGCCTCTTATAGTTCCTATGTAAACCTTATCCGCTCTTTTTGTCATACACCATGCGTAATTATTTAGCCTGTCACCACCCGGAATAAGACCGTCTATTTCACCTTGTCCTGCGGTTGGGTTAGAAATCTTTTCGACAAAAACCCCATCAAATTCTCTAACTATAGGCTTTTTATCTGTTTCTGTTTTTGTTTCCTCTGCCGAAGCAGGTACGTAACAACCGGTTACCATAAGTGCTGTAGCAAGCACGACTGAAGTCGCTTGTTTCCAATGCTTTAGAATGTTTTTGAAGTTTCGCATTGAATGTTATCCTCCTCGTATTATATAGTCATACCCATTCTTTACCTTCTCTATAGGTATAGGGTATGCTATTGAAGATGCTGTGGATTGGTTTTGTCCTCCTACCGCATAGACGGTTTCAAATAGGCTCCAACCACAGCCTCTTTGTCA
>JAEEJA010000056.1 GCA_016281605.1 Lachnospiraceae bacterium | reverse complement strand
TTTTTCGTTTGAAAAGATTGATGATTTCAACGAAGTGAAGTCTGATAATATATTGACTGAAGTGATTGTAATTCGAAAGAATTATTATAGATAAGTTAATAAAGATTATTACAGCCGGAAGTGCTAAAAGTAGCCAAGAGATGTAAAACATCTCTTTGAATCACGGCGCGCAAGACTCGCAAGCGAGTCTTGACAGTAGTATTTTAGGATTTTACCAACAAATGAAAAATCTTAAAGTAGTATTTTAAGATTTTATTAACAAATGAAAAATCTTAAAGTATTATTTTAAGATTTTATTGACAAATGAAGAATCTTAAAGTAGTATTATATTTATCAAGAGTGGTAGAGGTGTGTATATGATAATACGTGAACATTATTTAAAGCAGATACGACCCTTTTATGACAGTGATCTTGTAAAGATCATCACAGGTATACGTCGATGTGGGAAATCTGTCATATTGGAACAGGTTCAGGATGAACTAAAGGCTACGGGAAAGAATTGTCTTTTTCTAAACTTTGAACAAAAACAATTAAAAAATATGGTTCCGGATGCAGATGCATTGATAGAATATGTAAATAAGATTATAGGAGAGGAAAAGTTATATCTGTTTCTTGACGAGATTCAGAATGTTATAGATTGGAACGAAGCTTGCCGTACTTTGCGTCTCTATAATTGTTCTGTGTTCATATCAGGAAGTAATTCGAAACTTCTTTCTAAGGAGTTTACAAAAGAACTCTCCGGACGATATGTGTCTTTTAGAGTTAGAACATTTGTTTACAGGGAAGCTATGGAGTACGCACGGAAAAGGGAAAAGTCATACAGTATCACGGATTATCTAATATGGGGAGGATTTCCTGCATCTCTTTCACAGGATAATATAGATGCTAAAAAGCGCTACCTCAATGATCTTAATGATACAATAGTATATAATGATTTGGAAAACCGTTACAAGATTCGCAAAAAGGAAGTATTTGAGAGGATTGTAGATTATATTCTGATCTCAAATGCTAGAATCTTCAGTGCAAAATCAATTGCGGATTATATGAGAGGCAAGAATATTTCTGTATCTGTTCCAACTGTCATAAAATATTTAGGATATCTGAAAGATGCTTATGTAATAACAGATGTTGCACTCTTCTCACCTAAATCTAAGTCGAAGCTAAATTATTACTATAAGCTTTATGACGAGGATGTTTCCATGAATAGCATCAGAGCAATGGGAACAAGATACGATCTTACTCATAACTTAGAAAATATAGTCCTTAATGAATTATTATTCATGGGTTATGAGGTGACAGTCTATGATAATAAAGGTAAGGAAATTGATTTTCGTGCGGAAAAGGATGGAAAAGTATTCCTGATTCAAGTGGCATATAGTGTTGCAGAAGAAAAAGCGTATAGTAGGGAGTTTGGGGCTTTTATAAGTCTTGATAACACAATGAAGAAAATATTAATAACTAACGATGATATTGACTACTCCACGAGTACTGTTTATCACTATAAGTTAAAAGATTTTTTAATGATGGACGAACTGTGACTACGGCAAAGAAGTTTACGGTTTCAACGAAGTCTTGACGCCTAAAATCATAGTGTAAAATATTTGTCGGAGTTTATTATTTAATGTTAATTTATTATTATAATACGAAATAGTAATGAATATGGACTGAGAACACCTCGTGAACCTGAGATTTATCGTGTTTCAAAATTTTTCCTAAAAACAGATGCAAAAAACAACATTCGCCCTTTAGTTTTCTTAATTATACTATATTTGCGTGGCGCAGGGTTGTTTTTTGTATCAACGAAAAAAACCATGAAACAATAGTGACAATTCATGCTTAGCATGAATTGCGGAAAGATGGTCACAATGATTCAATAACGTAAATATCATCTTTTGCGAGAGCGTGTCGATAAAAGCGTTGATATCTCTTGCAGAGCGTATTATAAAAAACCATAAAAGGATAAAAAAGTCCGACAACAACTTGACACGGACCGATGTGATCATGCTACTTGAATTATCTTTATGATTATGATAAAATTTTAGGGATTGCAGGATTAGTACATCGGTAGTACACCGGCTTCCCAAGCCGGGGAGGCGGGTTCGATTCCCGTATCCTGCTTACAAAAATTGTATTATTTTTATTTCCCGTCAGACCCTTTTAAATGCGTTAAACAGTGGGTTTGACGGTTTTTTCTTTCCTATTTTAATTTCAACTTTTATCAAAATAATATCAACTTTTTACAACCATAGACAACACAAATATCACACGAAATCGAACCCTAAAATATGAGAAAAGGTCAATCTTTATATTTCTGAAAAATAATTATTAATCTTCATCGTCATTTTTTTCGACTCTGAATCAATAGTATTCTGATATACTCTTTTCATTGTATAATCAGACTGCCATCCACCTCGTTCCATAATATACTTATCCGGAATACCAATAGCATGAAGTATACTTGCTGCATAATGTCGCAGATCGTGAAATCTAACATCATACAATCCCAGTCTGTTTCTGAGTCTGATAAAATTATGCGAGATAACATTCGGATTCATCTTAAGGATCTCATGTTCAGGAGCTCCATGCTTTATTCTGATCCTATCCATAACTTTATCAGGAAACTCTATTACTCTGTTAGAATTATAAGTTTTTGGTGGTTTTAATACCCATTGATTAAATTCATTGATTGCATAAGCCTTATTGACACTTATACAATTTCCGGATATATCTCCATATGTAACCGCTGCGATCTCACCTCTTCTCATGGGTCCAAACGCTGCAAGTAATATGGCAATCTCTAAGTCTGTTCCGGAGCATCCATCAAGAAGCATTCTGATATCAGAATCATTTGGAGTATATAATGAAGCCTTGCGTTTTACTGGTAAAGTCACATCATATACCTTAGATTTATCATACATATGAATTGATGATATCAGAAGTGAGTAAGTGTTTTTTATGGTCTTCGGGTTTAAATTTAATCTGGTCAGAGATGTGATCCATCTTTGCAAGATGATATTATTCAGTTCATTTAGATTAAATTTTTTTAAGCCGTTAAACCTGCTTTTCATCTGAATGTAACTTTTGATGGTAGACGGAGAAAGTACATCCCTTTTAAGGTTAATGTAATCGTCTATTGCCTGCTGTACAGATATTTCTGATAAGTCTGTATTAATTATTTTCATGTAAGGATTTTCTTTATTACTTATATAATCATTTGCCTTCTTTTCAGCCTCCTTCTTATCTTTACTGGTGAAGCTCCTGTAATGCTTCTTACCTGTCAGATCTGTATAATCATAGACCTGGCATCGATAATTACCGCTATTTAGTTTCTTTGCTTTTACTGCCATTTTCTAAATCTCCTTTCGACTCACAACGGGCAATTGTTTTTCAAAAGGATTGACAAGTACATCAGAATTGTTATAATGTACTTAACAGGAAAGCCGTAGAGGATGAATGTACCTCATCCGCTCCGGTGCAAATTAAACAGTTACAATGATGTAAGCCGCCTAACTCCGACCAAGAAGCAAAGGCGGCTTATTTCTTTTTATAATCCATATACATGATAATTATTGTTATAATACCAATAATAACCATTAGTATTTCATATATACTCAAAATATCACCCCCTTCACACAGGATTGAAGCGGATGATGCACACCTTTCTACAGCTTCCCCATTCAATACACTAATTCAATTCTAAGATTCTGCTATTATATATCTGCTTCTTTTATCTGGTCCTCAATTCCCAGGACTCTGTGTATCATGGCTTTGGTTATGCAGTCAGATTCGTGATATGTTTTAAGTATTAATCTATCTGTTGGATCTATTGCAATGTTTTTTTCAGAGTCCGATTTATCATCTATTAAATCTGATTTATCAATACCAAAATAATCAGCAAGTTTTTGAATTTTACCCATTCGTGGAATGGCTTTACCTTTATACCATGTGTTGAACGTTTGAGGTGAAACACCAATAACCTTAGCAATATCAGCTTGGTTTTTATCACTTACATAAAATCTTAAATTCTGAGTAAATATTTTTTGCTGAAAACTCATTTCCATATCTTTTTAGCTCCTCTCTTTTTCTATAGTATAATATATCTAATTGATAAAAACAAGCGAAAAGTAAAAAAAAATTTGATTTAAGTATTGACATCAAATATAATTTGATTTATAATATATACATATTAAAGAAAAGGAGGAAAGCAATGGCTAAGAAACATAAGAAAAAAGACAAGCACAAACATAAGCTTGAACTTGTCTTAATAATACTTAATATAGTTCTTGCAACAATCAAAATAATAAAAGAACTGTTTTAAGTAAAAAATAGGGTGGGAGGGGCTATAAGCCCTTACCTGCACCTATAATAACAACATTTCTTGCCATTGTCAATATATAATTAAGGAGGACATAGTAATGAACTTAATAATCAGCATAATTCAACTTATTCTGAACATAGTAATACTGGGATTACTCTTATCAAACAGAAAAAATAAAGATGAATAAGTCGAAACCGCCGGAGTTCTTCTGGCGGTCAGTGCAGGATGGCAACCTGTACTCTGATGATGATAAGCCAATACACGTGTATAATAATATTAAGAAAGAAGGCGATTAATTGGAAAAATTTCAAATAACCATTGAAGCTGCGCGAGTGAATGCCGGATACACACAAGAAGAAGTAGCTTGTAAAATGGGAGTTACTAAACAAAGTATTGTTAATTGGGAAAAAGGAAGAACAGAACCGAGTATATCTCAAGCCAGAAAGTTGAGTAGTCTCTACGATATGCCTCTGGATTATATTTTTATGCCTAATAAATCAAATTAAAATTGATATTGTGATAAACTACGTTTACCACATTTAGTTCCCCCTTGACAGGGGTTACTAAAAAACAATTACAAAGTTAGGAGGTGAACGTAGTGAGCGAGACGGTGAACGAGGAGACTTTTGTTATAGCCTCATTTCACACGAGAAGTAAATATGTAAACATGCTTAAGG
>JAEEJA010000055.1 GCA_016281605.1 Lachnospiraceae bacterium | reverse complement strand
CACCGACAAAAGATTTGTCTGTTAACAGTATGTATGCTGCGTTTGGAAGCATTCCGGAATCTCGGGTCCTGTCGCCCGAAGAGATCGGACTCACAGATGACGCAGTTATTCAGTTCAGGATGGCAGTTTACGGATTTGCAACAGGCGAACTGACCATAGACGAGGCTGTTTCGACTTATGGCTCTTTTTCCCAATGAGTTATGGATGATGCAATAAAGAGTTGACGGCATCGAGATAGAAATCAGAAGCCTGGCAAACGGTGAGAAGGTCGAAGACGGAGAACCCGGCGAGATTTTCATTCGTTCAAAGGAAATGATCATCTCTTATTACCGCCTTCATATTGAAAAGCAGCCACTCGATGAATAAGCCTATCCAAATGGCAGGCAAAGGACTAAAGGAAAAAAGGAGATGAATATATGTATGCGGTAACTTTAGGAGATGTCATAACTGTAATGGGTTCATTTGGCATTAATATGGATTATACGGTTCGTTTGAAACTTAGATTGCGGGATAAAATCGACGATGAGATTCTGAAGGGAGCAGTTGATAAGGCTAGGCAGAGGTATCCCTATCTTTGCGTGCGGATGAAAAGGGACAATGATAATTTTTACTATGAGGAAAATCCTGCACCCATTTCCGTTCTTCATACAGACAGCAGAATCAGACTGAATACGGAAGAGAGCAATTTTCATGTTTGGTGTGTCTGCTATTACGAGGATTGGCTCTGCCTGGATTTCTATCATGGGATAACTGACGGATTCGGTATGTATATGGTGCTGGCTACGATGTTGTATTATTATTGCGAAAAACGTTACGGTGTAACGGATCATACGGGAATTCGCACTCTTGAAGACTCTATCCTGCCGGAAGAGACAATTGACCCAATGGAGCATCTGCCCTCAATTGATCTCTCAGACAGACAAGCACCTGCGACTGTGCCGGTGTTCTCTTTAGCCTCAGACGCAGGGCTGACACAGTCTTCACCGCAGATTTGGGATATTGAGATACCTGAAGCGGCATTTGTCTCCTTTAGCTCAGCCAATGACGCTAGCCCAGGCACTATGATTTCCATCCTGTTTGCCAGAGCTATTGACACATTATATCCAGAACGTAAGAAGATTATTATGAGTCGATATTCGGTCAATGCAAGACCTATGCTTCACGCGGAAAAAACTCACCACAACTGCCTTTCTGGTATTGCTTTTCCATACACAGATCGCGTGAAGTCCATGCCTTTTGAAACGCAATGTACGGCTCATCGCGGTGCGACATTTATTCAAAGTGATGCGGACAAAGTCTGCGGCCAGTTGATTGGGGTTGCAAGCTATGTACGATCGATTCTGCAGGGATTACCGACTTTGGAGGCAAAAAAGCAAGCCTTCGGACAGATGATGAGTAGAGGAGATACTGCCTTTACGTATATGGTAAGTTATGTCGGCCAGTGGAAGTTTGGAGCACTTAGTCCATACATTCTGGAATTCTGGACACATGTTCCATCTGCCAATCCACTAGAGACAGAGATTGCTGCCATCAATGGGAAAATCTTCCTTTCGGTACATCAGACTTTCAAGGAAGATATTATCATAAAGAGCTTTCTGAGTCAGCTGGAGGAAAATGGGATCCACTACCAGCTTCGGCAGCCGGTGAAACCAGACAATGCTGGGTTCATCGAGCCGGAAATAGAATCATAAATGGCTCGGGAAGAGAAATAAGGTAAATTCATTAACACCATTTCTTGCACAGGTTTCAAGATAGGTCCTGATATCAGCAATATGTATATGCAACAAAATGTTGCATTTTTGATGTCCTAATATGGTGTCTTGTGATATAATCAAATAGTGATGTTACGAGTCTGTAAAATACACATTTTAGACGCGTAACATCGCGTAGATCATATGACTTTTTTCTGTTAGAAGTTTAACGGAGGGCACCGTTATGTCAAGAAGCGATAATCAGAAGCTCAAACTACTTTATCTTTCAAAAATCATGAAGGAAAAAACTGATGATGAGCATTATCTTACCATGCCTCAGATCATAGCTGAGCTTAACAGTTATGGAATAGAATTTGTTTATAGAAATGCAATAATTAACTAAAACTGGAGAGCGAGTATGATAGTTTATTCCGGAAATAAAAGCAGTTTTATGCATAGCGTCGAAAATGACACTATTGCTATAGAAATTGAAGAAATGATTCTTGGTTTAATGGGACGAAAAACTTCTAAATCAGAGTTTAGGTCCTGGGAGAATTCACTTTCTTATATGTATAAGGTTTTAAATGTAGATGATATACCTTCGGATGCGGGAGTGGCTATAGAATATAACATCCCACAGACATCTAAAAGAGTTGATTTTTTGATATCTGGATATGATGAAAAAGATGATCCCGGCGTTACAATAATCGAATTAAAACAATGGGATGAATTAAAGAGTATTAAGGGGTTGGATGCTTTAGTAGAAACCTATGTTGGTGGAGGATTAAGGACTGTTGTTCATCCATCATATCAGGTTTGGTCATATGCACAGTTAATACGCGATTATAATGCAACTGTTCAAGATGAAGATATAGCTATTAATCCATGCGTATGCATGCACAATTATATTAGACGAGAGAATGATCCGGTCGATGATGAGATATATAATGCATATTATAAAGAAGCTCCTGTTTTTACAAAGGGACAGATATCTTTTCTTAGAGATTATATAAAGAAAACAATAAAAAAAGGCGATAATAAAGAGAATATCTATAAAATAGAAAATGGAAAGATTCGACCGTCTAAGAGTTTGCAAAATTCTATATCATCTATGCTGAAAGGCAATAAGGAATTTGTGATGATAGATGAGCAGAAGGTTGTATATGAAAAGATTCTTAACTACGCTGAAATGTGTCAGAAGGACTTAAAGAAAAGGACAATTATTATAAAGGGAGGTCCTGGAACAGGTAAGTCAGTTATAGCCGTTAATCTTTTAGCGGAGCTTACAATGAAAGACCAGATGGTTCAGTATGTATCAAAGAACAGTGCACCAAGAGATGTTTATAAGAGAAAGTTAAAAGGCGATTTTAAGATGTCTAATATAGATAATCTCTTCAGGGGTTCAGGGACATTTACAGAAGCAAAAAACAATTCTATCCATACTCTTCTTGTAGATGAGGCTCATAGACTTAATGAAAAATCTGGAATGTTTCATAATAAGGGAGAAAACCAGATAAAAGAAATAATTAAGAGTGCTTATTGCTCAGTGTTCTTTATTGATGAATCACAGAGAGTAACGATGGACGATATAGGTTCCGTGGGAGAGATAAAAAAATGGGCTGATGAGCTTGAATCAGAAGTATATGAAATGGAACTTGTATCACAATTCAGATGTAATGGTTCGGATGGATATATATCCTGGCTGGATAATATATTAGAGATACGAGATACAGCAAATTATAATCTGGATGGAGTGGACTTTGATTTTAGAATATGTAACTCTCCAAATGAAGTTCGAGATATTGTAGAAGATAAGAATAAGATTGGAATAGCAAGAATACTTGCGGGTTATTGTTGGGATTGGAATAAGAAGGAAGCTAATAATACCAATTATCATGATATACAAATTGGTGATTTTGGCATGAGTTGGAATCTTGGGTCAGGAGAACCGTTTGCGGTGAGTGATACCTCCATAAATGAAGTGGGATGTATACATACTTCGCAAGGCCTCGAATTTGATTATGTTGGAGTAATAATAGGTAAAGACATAAGGTTTGAAAATGGGGCTATAGTGACAGATTTTACTAAGAGAGCAAGAACAGATCATTCTCTTAAAGGCATAAAAAAGCTATATAGAGAAAATCCTGAAGAAGCAAAACATAGAGCTGATGAGATAATTAAGAATACATATAGGACTCTTTTGACTCGCGGGATGAAGGGGTGTTATGTATATTGTGAAGATAAGAAGTTAGCTGAACACTTTAAAAATAGGATGCAGGCCTACGCAGAAGGATTTAGAAAGATGCAGAAGGAGAACTATAATGAATCAGCAAACGATAAAAAGGATTAGAAAATTTACAGAAGATAGAGATTGGGATCAGTTTCATACACCGGTAAATCTGGCAAAATCTATTTCCATAGAAGCAAATGAACTTCTGGAGTGCTTTCAGTGGAGTGATGAGGATTACAACCTTGAAAATGTGAAAGAAGAATTAGCAGATATCCTTGTATATTGCAGAAATATGTTAGATAAGCTGGGACTTGATGAGGATGAAATAGTAAATGCTAAGATGACAAAGAATGAACAGAAGTATCCGGTTGAAAAAGCGAAGGGAAAATCGAATAAATATACTGAATTATAGTTGTATATCTGAAAGCATTTGTAAGTCGTGTCATTTATATATGGGAATTTTGTTGGTGAAATAGATGGAAGATATAAGCAGATTGATTGGAAAAGAATATCATAATGATCTGGATATCGAGGGTTTTTCAAATATGATGAAGAACCCTTCATATTGTTATAAATTCTACTGGCTTGAAGCAATAGTTAATCTTATATCCGAAGATAAAAAGACAACCAATTTTGACGAATTGATTGATGAGATGATAGCAAATGCGTGGTATTCGGTGATGGAGTATCATATACATCTTAGTGGTGTTGTTGCAGGTGATGTAAGGGATGGACTTGAGAGAGCAATAAACTTCCTAAATGGGAACCATTCTTTGCTAGATTTGCTAATAATCAGTATCTTATGTACGAAGAAGTCTTCTCCAATGAAGAGATACATGGATTATATGAGAAATGTTACAGAGATAATTTACATTCCATTTGGGCAAATCAGGAATTATATATTCCCGGAAACACAAAAGAAGAGTTTTACAATATACTAGAAAAGAATATGCGCCCGATATATGATTCGGCAAAAAGGCAAGGATATCAGTTGTGGGATATCGGGATGAACTGAGGAAAGAAGTGAGATATTCATTAGGTATCGAGTGGAATGAAGTATAAGAATATAACTAAAGCTGTATTTATAAAAAGACCCAATAGGTTCATAGCTGAGGTCGAAATAGGCGGTCAAACTGAAATTGTTCATGTTAAGAATACTGGTAGATGTAAGGAACTTCTGGTTCCGGGCTGTGAAGTATGGCTTACTGCACCTGGTTCTCCTGGGCGAAAGACTAAGTATGATCTGGTCGCAGTAAGAAAGTCTACAGGAGTCCTTTTCAATATAGATAGTCAGGCTCCAAATAAAGTGGTGATGGAATGGCTTGCAAATCAAAATTATACCAAGGTTATTCCGGAATATACCTATGGAGATTCCAGAATCGATTTTTATATGGAGAGTCCTGATGATAGTGGAGGTGTAATTAAGCATCTCATGGAAGTAAAAGGCTGTACTCTGGAGTATGATGGTATAGGATACTTCCCGGATGCTCCAACTGAACGTGGAATAAAACATATCAGAGAACTGATAAAAGCGAAGAAATCAGGGATAAATACGAGTCTTGCATTTGTCATTCAGATGGACGGGGTTTCTGAAGTGAGGCCTAATACTGAGACTCATCCGCAGTTCGGAGTTGCTATGGATGATGCCAAGAAAGCTGGCGTAGAGATATTATTTCTAAAGTGCCATGTAGAACCAGACAGACTGGTTATTATATGACAAGATGTAAATGGTAAATTAAAGAACACATATTTTCGCCAATATGAGTCATTGCAGCATGGTATAACATTTTTGATGGCCTTTTACAAAATAAAACGAAGTGGTATAATACTCCATAGTTTCTATTGTTTGTGAGGATATGAGGGAGTAGTAGTTATGTGGGGTGAAATAAAACAACAATTATATATGTCTAAAATAGAGATAGAGCAGACAGACGATACATATATGCTTACTATGCCCCAATAATATACAAACTTACAAAGTATGACACTAGAGCATAGCACCAAAGTATATATGACAATCTGGCTGCTCTTCAGTGTTTAAGAAGTAAGGTGTTTAAGAAGCAAGGTGTTAGAGAAACAACGTATTCCGAGATACCCCGAAGCCTTCCCCTTGAGGGGAAGGTGGTTCCCGAAGGGAACCGGATGAGGTGTTCGAATTTTTAATATACAAAGACAATATATAAAAGGAGCAGGAAAATGATCAATTCAAAAAGTGTAATGAAGTATTTAGTTTTGTTATGCATGATGCTTTTATCCACGGTAATGTGTTTTGGAGGAGTTGCATACGCGGCGGACAAAACACAAGGTGAGGAAGAGGTAAAACGATATAAGATCGTATATGAACTGGATGGAGGAATAAATGCTACCAATGCTATAACTGACTATTCAATCGAAGATGGCTATAAAGAATTAGCAAGTCCTCATAAAGATGGTTATATTTTTTGCGGCTGGTTCTATAAGAATGATTTTACCACCGGCGAATATATGATATATGGACTGTTAGATAAAACTATAGATAAGATAAACCCTGAGGGGGACACAATAACCCTTTACGCAATGTTTAGAAAATATGGTATCGATGTATACTATAATGAAAAAAATAATAAAGTTTCTCGTTTTTATACAGATAATATGAATGATTCATTTGCACCTCAACCTATTCAGTCAGGAAATTCAAACTTTGAGTATACCGGATATGAACCAGAAGGCTGGGTGATTGGATATTATAGTGATGGTGTTGGTCAAGATAGACTATTTTCTAATGTTATATTATATGATGAAGAAGTTGATTTTCCTATAACAAAGAGGAGCTTCACCTATAATGAAATTGTTAACAAGCTTCCCAAAGATGATAAGACGAAAAAGAATATACTGAATATCAGTATCAAATGGAAAACTAAAAAAATAGCTATCAAATTTGACAAAAATGATGCTGAAGCTTTTGGGACGATGCAGGATCAGCTTTTTGATTACACATCAAGCACTAAGCTGAATCCTTGTGCATTTAAAAAGAAAGGCTGTGAGCTTGACAATTGGAGCTATACAATTAATTCTACAGAAAAAACAGCTACTGATGGAGCAACGATTAATTCGCCATATTCTTATCAGGAATCTATAACTCTTAAGGCTATTTGGAAAACTCTGAATTACTCTGTTAAGTTTGATAAAAATGCAGAAGACGCAACAGGAACTATGGAAGATATGAAATTCACTTATGGTACTGCACAGAATCTGACTGCTAATGGATTTGAGCGTCCTGGTTATACATTTGCCGGTTGGAGCCTTAAGCCATACACCAAGTATATTAACACCCAAAATGGTGATCTGACGGATGGTGCAGAGGCAAACAATCTGACTGACTATGACAAGATAGTTACACTCTATGCTGTGTGGAAGCCAGATGTTTACAGCATAGATGTGCGTGATATTGATAATCCTGATGAAATATATTCCTCATTTCCTTTCATAGAATATGACCAGGATATAAATGTGATCGGAAAGGCAAATGAGGGCTATAAGGTAGAAGGATGGACACTGAATCCTTCAGATGAAGAACTGGTCAAACCTGAAGAAGATGATACAATTCTTCTCTCAGTTAAAGATATAGTTTCAAAGGCAGATTATGCGGATAATATTGTGGTTTACATAAAATTGGGACTTATAGAGTATCCTATTTACTATATAGGAGTTGATGATCAGTTAAATCTTAATAATCCAACTACCTACAACATTCTTACACCAGATATAGAAATCAAAAATCCGACAAAAGATGGCTATACATTTATAGGTTGGTCAGATGAAAATAATTCAATTCCGACAACAAAATATATAATCAAGAAGGGAAGCACCGGAGAGAAGATACTTACTGCTGTATTTGAAGAGATAACTCCGTCCGTTAAACCTGGCACGAATACAGACAGCAAAGAAGATAAGCCTGATACAAATACGGATAGCAAAGAAGATAAGCCTGATACAAATACGGATAGCAAAGAAGATAAGCCTGATACAAATACGGATAGCAAGGATGATGATCAGAAACAGGTAAAGGTTGGAGATAGAATCACAGATAAAAAGGGTAATTGTATCTATAAGATTACTAAGCTTACTATGAAGAACGGCAAGATTTCAGGTGGTGAGCTTTCATATGTGACTCCTTATAACAAAAAGGGTAAGAAGATAACTGTCCAGAAACAGATCAAATCTGAAGGATATACATTTACCGTTAAAAGCATCGGAAAGAATTCATTTAAGAAGTTAAAGAAGGTTAAAAAGATAACTATCAAGTCTGATAAACTGAAGACTATCGGAAAGAACGCATTTAAAGGAATAAATAAAAAAGTCAAAATTTTCGTTCCTAAGAAGAAGTTAAAAAAATATAAAAAAATGATTAGAAAAGCAAAGGCATCTAAGAAAGTAAAAATAAAAGGAATGAAAAGGCTTCATTTATAGATGGAAGAGGCTTTTTATCGAGATTATTCGATAAAGATTAAAGTATAGTGTGTAATAATGATTTTGGCTGATAATGGCCGGGGACATTAATAAGCAAAAAAGGCATCAGTTGGCGCCTTTTTATTTATAAAGATATTGCCACCAAATATATATAAGTGATATAATTCTAATGTTTTTTGTGAATTATAGAGACAAGATGGAGATGGTTTCTATTTGCTGTTTTAATGTGATAGTGGAAGGCTATTCATATAGTAAGAGATGAAACAGATGTCGCCGTTATTATGGAATATATATTGCACAAAAACAAATACTGACAGATGGAAGGTGAAATAATTGAATCTGATAAAGTTGGCTGATGAAATCATAGATGGCAGAAGGCTTGGTCGGACAGACGATTTAGAGTTTTTTAAGAATTGCCCCCTGGAAGAGCTTCAGTCAGGAGCAGATAAGATCCGAAAGGAACTTGTAGGAGACAGAGTTGACCTATGTACGATCATCTCAGGAAAAAGTGGAAACTGCGGAGAAAACTGCAAGTTCTGTGCACAGTCTGCTCATAATCATACCGGTTGTGAAGTCTATGAACTCATGAATTTTGACAGGATACTGAAAGTAGCAAAGTCAAACGAGGAAGAGGGTGTGGATAGATTCGCCATAGTTATTTCAGGACACAGCCCATCTAATGAAGACTTTGAGAAGTTAATAGAAATCTATAAAAAGCTCAGAAAAGAACTAAAGATTTCACTTTGTGCCTCGCTTGGATTTCTAACGCAGGAGCAATTCGACAGGCTCTACGATGCGGGAGTTAGAAGCTACCACAACAACATTG